>JACRJY010000157.1 GCA_016235585.1 Verrucomicrobiota bacterium
GGCCTCGCTGGCGTTCACGATGGTCGCCGCCGGCGTGCCGGCGGTGTCGTGCGTGTGAAAATGAATCGGGATGCCGACCTCGTCGCGCAGCGCCTTGATGAGCTTCTTTGCCGCGAGCGGACGGCAGACGCCCGCCATGTCCTTGATGGCAAGAATGTGCGCGCCCATTTTCTCCAGTTCACGCGCGAGCTTGGCGTAATACTTGAGCGAGAACTTGTCGCGCTTCGGGTCGAGAATGTCGCCGGTGTAGCAGACCGCCGCCTCGCAAATCGCGTGCGTGTCCTGCACGGCGTCCATCGCCACGCGGAGGTTCGGGAGATAATTCAGCGAGTCGAAAATGCGGAAGATGTCCATGCCGCTCGCCGCCGCGTGCTTCACGAAGCCGGCGACGACATTCTCCGGATAGTTCGAGTAGCCGACGGCGTTGCTGCCGCGGAAGAGCATCTGGAAACAAATGTTCGGAATCTTCGCGCGCAGTTGCCGCAGGCGCTCCCACGGGTCTTCGTTCAGGAAACGCATCGCGGTGTCGAAGGTCGCGCCGCCCCACATTTCCAATGAGAACAGTCCCGGCGCGCGGTGCGCCAGCGCGTCGGCCACGGCGAGCATGTCGTGCGTGCGCACGCGCGTGGCCATGAGCGACTGGTGCGCGTCGCGGAAAGTCGTGTCGGTGATGAGCAGGCGGCGCTGCTTGCGTGTCCATTCGGCGAATTTCTTCGGGCCGAGCTTGAGCAGCAGGTCGCGCGTGCCCGGCTTGGGCGTGGCGCGGTGGTCGTAGGCGACGGCCGTGGCGAGTTGGAGCGGTTTTTCGGGCTTGTAGCCTTTCGCGTGCGGGTTGCCATTCACGATGACGTTGCCGAGGAAATTGAGCAGCTTGGTCGCGCGGTCCTTGCGCGATTTGAAGGTGAACAGCTCCGGCGTCGTGTCAATCAGCGCCGTGGTCGCCTGGCCGGTGCGGAACTCCGGGTGCTGGATGACGTTTTCGAGGAACGGGATGTTCGTCTTCACGCCGCGGATGCGGAACTCGGAGAGCGCGCGGTGCATCCGGTGCATGGCGGCCTCGTAGGTCTGCGCGCTGGCGACGACCTTCACCAGCATCGAGTCGTAGAACGGCGTGATGACCGCGCCGCCGTAGCCCATGCCGCCGTCGAGCCGGATGCCGAAGCCGCCGGGCGAGCGGTAGGCGAGGATTTTTCCGTAGTCCGGCATGAACTTGTTCTCCGGGTCCTCGGTCGTGACACGGCACTGGATGGCGTAGCCGTTCCGCGGAATCTGCTTCTGCTCCGGCATCCCGACGAGCGGGCTGTGCAGCGCGTGGCCCTGCGCGATGAGAATCTGCGCGCGCACAAGGTCGAGGCCGGTGATGACTTCGGTGACCGTGTGCTCGACCTGGATGCGCGGGTTCATCTCAATGAAAAACCACTCGTGCTTCTCCAAGTCGTAGAGGAATTCGATGGTGCCCGCGTTGTCGTAGCGAATCTCGCGGGCCATGCGCGCGGCGGCATCGCACAGTTCCTGGATGACGCTCTCCGGCAGGCCGAAACTCGGCGCGACCTCGACGACCTTCTGGTGCCGACGCTGCACCGAGCAGTCGCGCTCGTGCAGATGAATCACGTTGCCGTGCTGGTCGCCGAGAATCTGCACCTCGATGTGCTTGGCGCGCGAGATGTATTTCTCCAGGAACACGGCCGCGTTGCCGAACGCGCGCTCCGCCTCGGTCTGCGCTTCGTCGAGCAGGCTCGCGAGGTCGGATTCCCTTTTCACCACGCGCATCCCGCGTCCGCCGCCGCCGAAGGCCGCCTTGATGATGAGCGGGAAGCCAATTTCCTTCGCGAGCTTCAACGCTACGTCGCGGTCCGTGATGGCCTCCTCGGTGCCGGGCAGCACGGGCACCTTGATTTTTTGCGCGAGCGCGCGGGCGGCGGTCTTGTCGCCCATCATGTCGAGCAGCTTGGGACTCGGCCCGACGAAGGTGATGCCCGCCTTGGCGCACGCGCGGGCGAAGCCGGGATTCTCGGACAGAAATCCATAGCCGGGATGAATCGCGTCCACGCCCTTCTCCTTCGCGACGGCGACGATGCCCTCGATGTCGAGATACGCGGCGACGGGGCCCTTGCCCTGGCCGATGAGGTAGGCCTCGTCCGCCTTGAAGCGGTGCATGCAGAAGCGGTCCTCCTGGGCATAGACGGCGACGGTGCGGAGATTCAGCTCGGTGCCGGCGCGAAAAATGCGGATGGCGATCTCGCTGCGATTCGCGGCCATCAGTTTGCGGAAAGTCTTTGTGACGGGAACGCCCGTGTTCTCCGTGTTGTCCGTCTGCTTGTCCGTGCTGGCCCGTTTTGAACTCATAAATTGGAGTGACGTTATAGAGTCAGCGGCGGCGAATGGCAAACATTCATCCGGTTTCCGTGCCGGTTCACGGGAGGAAAAACTGCAACGCTCCCGGCGGCGAAACCGCCGGATTTTTCCGGCTTTGCAGTTCAAACCGGCTTTCGGAAGCGTGCAATAACCGCCACCACCACGAGCATCGCGCCCAGCGCGCAGACGATGGCCGCGCCGGTTGGCAGGTCAAACTGGTAGGACGCCGCCAACCCCACGACGCTCGCCAGCGTGGCCGTGATCCAGCCGAGGGCGAGCAGCACGCCAAAACGGACGGCCAGGAAGTTCGCGCACACGGCGGGCACGATGAGGTAGGAGAAGACAAGCAGCACACCACCGATCTGGACGAAGCTCACCACCACGAGGCCGAACAGCGCGTAGAATAGAAAATCCCACAGCCGGATCGAAATGCCCTCGGCTTGCGCGCGGACGGGATCGAAGGTGACGGCAAAGAATTTCCGGCGGAAGACAAAGTGAATGACGCCGATCACCGTGTAGAGCAGGAAGGTTTTCCAGATTTCGTCCCACGTGACGGTCAGCACGTCGCCGATGAGCATTTTCTTCAGCTCCTCGTTGCCCTCGGTCGTGCGGCTCAACAGGAGCAGCCCCGCCGCCGCCGCCACGACATAGACGATGCCGATGAGCGCCTCCTGCGGCACGCGGTGATGCTCGCGGGCGCGTGTCATTGCGAAGATGAACGCCCCGACGAGCGTGAAACCGACGGACCACAGGTGCGTGTGCAGGTCGTGAACGTCGTGCCCGCGCATCAGGCACCACGCGGTGCCGAGCGTCGCCACTTGTGCGAGCGCGAGGTCCACGAAGATGACCCCGCGCCGCACGATGTGCAGGCCGAAATAGACAAGCAGGCCCGGCAAAACCAGGCAGGCCAGCAGCGGCCACTTCATGATGTCCCAGGCGATTTCCATAAATGTGTTCCAGTGTTGGTGAACGGCCTACTTGTCCGCCAGCGCCTTGGCGAGCGTGTGGACGAGGTAATCCATCATTTGAATGTAGCCGCCCTCGGTGCCCTTGACGCCGCCGGGAAACTGGCAGGCTTCAACGACGGCGGCTCCGCTGTTGCGCGCCACCGTCTCGGCGATTTTGCGGTTGAGGTGCGGCTCGACGAAGATGACGCGGATTTTTTCCTCCTTCATCTTGGCAATGACTCCGGCCAGATGCGACGGCGACGGCGGGATGCCGGGCTTGGGTTCGAGGAACAAATCCACCTGCACGCCGAAGCGCTGCGAGAAATACGGCCACGAGTTGTGATACGCGACGACGTGCCGGCCCTTGAACGGCTCCAGCAGCTTCTGCCACTCGGCAAGCTTGGTTTCCAATGTCGCGGCGAACTTCTTCGCGTTGGCTTGGAAAACTTCCGCCGACTTCGGATCCAGTTGCGCGAAGGCGTCCGCGATGGTCTGCGCGGCGATCTTCGCGTTCAAAGGATCCATCAGGTAATGCGGGTTGCCGGCGGCGTGGATGTCGCCCTTCGCGCGGTCGAGCGTCGTCGGCACTTCGAGGAGCTGGACGCCCTGGTTACAACGGACGCGGCCCGGCGCGCCCGGCGCGAGCTTCGCGTTGCGCGCGCCCTCCAGCAGCGGCGGCAGCCAGCCGGTTTCCAATTCCGCGCCGCCTTCGATTAGCGCGTCGGCACGGTTGAGCTTCACGATGAAGCTGGGCTTGGCGTCCACGAAGTGCGGATCCTCCGTGGGCCGCGCCAGCGTGGTGACGGAAACTTTGTCGCCGCCGATTTCCGCCGCGAGCGCGCCGAGATCGGGCAGCGTGGCGATGACGTTCAACTTCGCGTGGGCGCTGGTGGCGGACAGGCCGAGAGCAACCGCGAGCAGAAAGAATTGTTTTTTCATGACGGTCAAAATTTATGCGCCGCGTGAGCGCCGAGGAGGAATTCAAACTGGAGCCAGAGCGAGTGGTCCGTGCCGACGCGATCGCGCCGGTCGTAGTTGTATTGCAGGCGAATTTTCGAGAACTCGCTCGGATACCACGTGAGGTTCGGCGAAACCCGCCAGCGGGCCAGGCGGTCGGCGTCATCTCCGTAGAGCGCCTCATACACCGCCTGCCTGCTGCGGGTGACGTAATCGCCGCGCAGCCCCGCCACCCAGCCGGGCCGGAAGCCGTAGCTCAACTGCGAGTAGAACCCGTAGTCCGTGAGCAACTCGCGCGGCAGAATGTCGGCCACGCCGTCGCCGTCGCCGTCCTGCTCGCCGGGATCGAGGATGCCGTCGGCGTTCAAGTCCCAGTTGAACGCGCCGGCGGAATACTTGCGGAGCATCGCCTCGGTCTGCCACGAGACGAACGGGAAGCCGCCGCTGTGGTTGGCCGGCTTCCATTTCCAGAAAGCGTCCACGCCGTAGAGTTGCGTGCGCGCGTCCGGACCGGAGCCGTTTTTGCCGAACGCGGCGCTCGCGCCCAGCAGGAGCGTCTGCGCGTCCGTGAGTTCAAACGACGCGGCGTAGCGTGGCGTGAAGATGAAGTCACCGGGCGAAGTCACGCGATTGACCGTGTGCAACCGGCCAAGAAACGGCCCGCCTTCGTGGCCGTTGCGGAAGCTGTGCGCCGTCTCGCCGTGGCCGTTCTGCACCGAGAAGAACAGTTCGGAGTAGAACGGCGTGGGCAGGAGCCACGACGCGCGCGCGCCGAGGTTCCGCAGGCCGTCGCCGCCGAGAAAACGGCCATTGACCAGCGGCGTGTCCACAAAGCCCCAGGTGTGCGGGTGCGTGGGGTTGTGGCGGCCAAACTCGGTGAAGTATTGGCCGGCTTTAAGTTGAAGCCTTCCCGGCAGGGACAACGTCTCCAAATAAGCCTCCTCGGCTTCGATAATTGTCTCGCCGGCGGAGTCAATCTGTAAAACGACATTGGCCTGGCCGCGAAAATACGGATCCACCGCGCCGTCGAAGGTCAGTTCGAGGTTTTGCAGAGTGAAGCCGCGTTGAGTTGGATCGTGGCCGCCGAGCTGCGTGCCGCCCTCGATGTCGCGCGCCGTGGAGCCGCCCATGGCGAACAGTCCATCAAAGGAAATGTTCATGTAGCTCTGCTGCCCGCCAAACACGCGGAGCGGATCCGTCGGACGCCATGGTTTTTTTCCCAGCCCGGCGGCGGTGTCCGGCGGGGCCGCCGCGATGGGGCGCTCCATCATTTGCCGCACTTTCTCCTGCTCGGAACTGGCGGCGGCCTGATTCTTCTGCAACGCCTCGATCTGCTTCCGCAGCCCCTCGATTTGCTGGCGCTGCAACTCCTGCTGTTTCTCAAACTGCTCCTGCATCTGCCGCAGTTGCTGCTGCAACTGCTCCATTTGCTTTGCTTCCTGCGCGGACAGTCCAACCGCACTCACGCAGAGCGCGGTGGACAAGACGATAATAGTTTTCAGTTTCATTGGCTTCTCCTGGATACGGCGCAGCACACCGTGCTCGCGCCATTACAATTCACACGGACAGCCAGCCCGCACGGGCCGGCACAACGGGTGGGTTCAGGAGAGGACGGGCGGGGCGCGTTCGGGCAGAAGAAGGAAATCCGCCGCTGGCAGCAGGACGGTGGAGGCGGAGAGGAAAAGGAAAACCGCAACCTCATCGCGGGCGACAAGGCGGGGAGAAAAATCCACCGCGTCCATCTGCCCTTTGACAAAGGCGCACACGGCGCAATTCTGCTCCTGCTCCTGCTCATGGTTGCCGCCGCAGTTGTCATGCAGGGAGCGGTGAAACGAGGACGCCGCCGAGGCGAAGACGATGCCGAGCAGCAGGGCAATGCACGCCCCGGCCAGGGCCGGTTTCAGCCACGACTCGAATCGCCGGATTGTGCGTCGCAAGTGCAAGTGGCGGGAATGAAGCAGGCGATTCTGAAACGCGCAAGGATTATTTTGGAGCGGAAATCGCAGCCCGCTTGCGGCGCGAACCGGACGGCCGCCGCCGAAGTTCACACCCCGCCGATCCACTTCCGGTCGTCCCACACCGCCTTGAGCGAAGTCAGGTTGCGCGTGTCGAAGACATTTTTCGCCGCCGCGCCGACTTTTCCTTTTTTCAAATTGTTCCATGCGTCGCTCGTGCTGATGGCGACGAACTGGAGCACGCTCGGGTCGCGGTAGCAGTCAATCATGCAGCGCGTGCAGCCGTCGCGGATGATCTTCGACTCGTTCCACTCATAGACGTTGCACATCGGCGTCTCCCAAAAGTGGCAGCGGTAGAGGTCGAGCTTCCAGTCGAGGTAGAAATACTTGTGGCCGCCGAGGCAGCCGAACTTCTCCTTCTCGCCGCGCAGATGGCGCTGCATCTCGTCGAGCGACTCGGCGGGGTTCACCACCGGATAGCCGCTGTTCTTCTTCATCCGCTTGATCTTCTCGAACAGCTCGATGAGTTCGACCTTCGAGTAGTTCACCAGCCCGCTGTCGCTGAAGCTCAAATAACTGCTCGCCAGCGACGTGAGCGGGTAGCTGAACGTGCAGCTCGTGAAACCGAGCGATTCGAGGAACGCCGGCAGCTTCTCGTAGTCGTCAATCAGCCGGCTCGCCGTGATGCTCGCGGTCGTCTGGATGCCCGCGCCGTGGAAAAACTCGTTCGCCTTCTTGATCTTCCGGCACACGTCGGGCAGGCCGCGGTTCGTTTCGTGCTTGCCGATGTCATGCGCGTCAATGGACATGATCACGCTGCTCAACCCGTCGTCCGCCAGGCCGCGCATATTGGCGTCCGTCCACAGGCCGCCGTTCGTGCAGATCATCGGGCGGATGCCGCGTTCCGCCGAGTAGCGCGTCATCGCGCGCAGCTCCTTGTGCACCATCGGCTCGCCGCCGACGAAGAGCAGGTAGCCGATGTGGTTCTTCACCGCGATGTCCACGACATCCTTCGCCTCCTGGAGCGTGACGCTGCGCCGGGCCTTCGGATCAAACTGGCTCCGCGCAAAGCCGCAGAAGCCGCAGTCCGCGTTGCAGATGTTCGTGATGGCAAACTGGAGGTAGCCCGGCCCGCCGTGGGCGAGGACTTCCTTGAAAAGCTGGAACGCGCCCTTCTTCGGCGGAATGACCGGGCGCGAAAAATCACCGCCGGACGCGGAAGGCGGGGCGGCGGGAGCGGGCTGGTCGGTGGCAACGGTGCTCATGCTCAAATCAATCTTTGCATGATGTCGTTGCGGCGCGGGAGTGGCAAACTTTCATTTGCGGCGGCGTGACAGCGCGCGCGCGGTAAACCGCGCTATTTGCCAAAGGCCTCGCCTCGCCGCCCGCCGGCCTCGAGAAACGCGGCGAGGTCGAGGATTTCCTCGCGGCTCAAGACATTCACCAGCCCTTCGGGCATCGGCGAGAGCTTCGAGAAAGTGCGCGAGCGCACGTCCGATTTTTTCACGGTCACGCGGTTGTCCGGCTGGAGCTGGTTAGGCATGAGCACGAGTTCCGTGTCGGTCTCGTCCACGAGCCGGCCCGTCACGTCGTCGCCGTCCTGCTTGACGACGGTGGTGTTTTGGAACTGCTCCGAAACCACCTTCGACGGCTCGAGGATGGATTCGAGGATGTCCCGCGACGCGAAGCGCGCGGCAATGGCCGTCAGCTCCGGCCCCACGCCGCCGCCTTCGTTGCCCATCTTGTGGCAGGCGATGCACTGCGCGTCCACGAACGCCTGCCGGCCTTTGCCGAAGTCGCGGCCCTTCTTCACCTGGTCGAGCGAGGCCGCGAGGTCGGTCATCTTCCATTCCTGCGCGAACGTCCGCGCCTTCGGCTCCGGGAAGCTGCCCTTGCCCTCGCCCGCCGGGCCGGCGGCGCGCACGGAAATCAGGCCGGCCAGCTGTGTCCGCTCGGCGGCGCTCAACGTGCCGATGGCGTCGTCGCGAATCTTGTCGAGCTGCTTGCGGAAGCTGTTGCCGTCGGCGAAGTCGCGGCCCGCGCTGGTGAACCACTCGACGGTGGCGGCCTCGTGCTTCGCCTGCGGGTTCGGATAGCGGTTCAACGCGGTGAAGTAGTGCTGGCGCTGTTCGAGCGTCCAGCCGCCCGCCAGCGTGCGCAGGTGAAAGAGATACGCGAACTGCTGCTCCTGCGTCGGCGCGGCCTCGAGGAGCGCGAGCGTTTTCTTCACCGTGCCCGGCGCTTCGAGGAACACGAGCAACTGCACCAGCTCCTGGTTCACATTGAAACTGCGGGCGGGATATTGCGCGCCCAAGCGCAGGGCGAGGCTCTCGGCCATGCCGGCGGAAGGCTTGCCGTGACGGGCGAAGCTGACTTCGAGGACGCGCAGTTTTTCGAGCTGCTTGTCCTCGGGCAGCGAAGCGAGCGGCCACTTGTCCAACGCGGTCAGGCAGTCGAGCTGCGACTCCCTGCCGCCGACGCGCGCGAGCGCCAGCAGCGCCGTGAGTCCCGCAGTCGAATTTCCCTCCGCCATGACGGCGGCCTTCCAGAGGTAAAGCGGCTGCGATTCGAGCGCGAGCCGCGCGGCGTAGCGGACGGCGCGGTCGCCGCTGCCCAGATGCTTCCACGCGAAGCCCACGGCTCCCGCGACTTCTTTCCCATGAAACGCTTCCAGCTCACGGCGAAGTTTGCGCGCGTCCGCGCCGCGGCTGTCGATGAGTTTCGCGGGCGCGGTGCCTTCGTTGCCGACGTAAGTCACGCGGTAGAGGCCCGCCTGGGTGTTCCGACCGCCGACGGTGAAATACATCGCGCCGTCCGCGCCGATTTCGAGGTCCGTCACGTTGAGCGGTTTTTTCGCCGCGCTGGCGGGATACAGGAGGCCCAAGGGGCAGATGAAATTCTCCATCGTCGCGCGATAGCTCGCGCCGTTGGGCGTGAGGTGCACCGCGAGAATGCGCCCGTAAGTCCAGTCGAGGATGTAGTAGGCGCGCTGGTATTTGGCCGGAAACTTCGCGCCGTAGCCGAACTTGGTGCCCGTCGGGCAGCCCACGCCGACATCGAGCACCGGCGGCGTGCCGTCGGGATAGTAACTCGGCCACTTCGCCGAGCCGGAGCGCCAGCCGACATCCGCGCCGCTCGGCGTGTGATAAACGCGCGTGGGCCGATACCAGTGCGTGCCCCACTCCCACTCCATGTCGCTGTCGTAGACGAAAATCTCGCCGTCGGCGTTGAAGCTGAAATCATACTGGTTGCGGAACCCGGCGCAGAACAACTCCCAGTTCTTCCCCTCGAAATCCGTGCGGTAGATGTGCCCGCCCGGCGCGAGGATGCCCGTGGCGTGGCCGTTGGCATCCCACTGGCGCGGGAGCAGATGGTCTTCCTGATAATTCCGGTGCGGTGAACTGGCGGCAACATCGTTCACGAGCTTCGTGTGGTTGCCGGCCATCACGTAGAGCTTTCCATCCGGCCCCGGCTCAACCGCGTGCGGGCCGTGCTCGCCGCCGCCGGGGATTTCCTTGAGCAACTGGATGTCGTCGAAGGAGCCGTCGCCCTTCGGGTCGCGCAGGCGGTAGAGGCCGCTGGCGAACTTGGTCGAGTATTTGTTCACGACCGCGTAAATCGCGCCTTGATGGAACACCAGCCCCTGCGCGTCGTAAAATTTCCTCGCGAACAATTCACGCTTTGTCACCTTCCCATCCGGGCCAAGCGTGACGCGCAACAGACCGCGCTCCTTTTCCTCGTCGGCATTTTCCGCCTTGCCCCACTGCGGACTGATGAGGAGCCGGCCCTGGCTGTCCTTCGCCATGGAAACCCACGAACCCTCCTCCGGCGTGGCCGAGGCGAGCAGTTCCACATGGAAGCCCGGCAGGGCGAACAACGCTTCGGGGGCCGTGGGCGCGCCCTGCGACGCACCGGGGCGGGGTTTGGCTTGCTTGGCTTGTTTGGCCTTGGCCTGCTTGCCGCCGTCCGCCGGCTGCACCTCGCCGAGCACCCTGCCCCACGGCTTCACGCCCATTGCGCCGAGGCTTTTGGGTGCGGCCCAGCCGCTGTCGTCGAAACTGGCCATCCGCCAGCCCACGGCTTCGCTGGCCGACGCCTTCCACGAGGGGTCGGTGACAATGAATTTGCGGCCCGCGTCCGTCACGATTTCCAGCCGCGCAAAGGCACCCGCCGAACTGGAACCACGGTTGGCGGCGCGGATGGCGAGAATATTTTTCCCGGCGCGAAGTTTCTCCGTGACCACGGCCCGCGCGGGCGAACGCCACTGTTTGTTCTTCAGGACAGATTCGCCGTTGAGGAAGACCTCCATTTCGTCATCGCCGCTCGCGGCCAGCTCGGCCTTGGAAACCTTCCCGGCGACCTCGAACGACTTGCGAAAAAAGCGCACGTCCGTGCCGTCGGTCTTTTGGAACCAGAGCCACTCCGGCGTCTGGGCGTCGAGTTGGAAGGCCGCCAGCGCGGCGACGAGGAAAAGGGCGGGTCTGAATGATTTCATGTATCGAGAGTGATTAACGACGGTGGAGGCAAAGGTCAAATTCAGAGAGTTGCGGCTCAATTGCCTTTCTGCGGAGCGCCGAGCATTGCTCGGCTGGCGCGAAACGCGGGATCCATCCGTGCCGAGCAATGCTCGGCGCTCCAGATTGAGCCACGGGCGCATCCGGGCACGGCCCCGGAACGCCGGACTCCGATCCGGCAGGGATGGAAAAGGGATGGATCCGTGCCGATTCGGAGATCGGCGCTCCGCCGCGCCCGCCAGGTCGGGGACAGCCCGGAGGCACGCTTGAGCCACTACCGCCGCGATTTGTATTTTGCCCCGCCGCTGTCTATCCTCGATCCGTGACCGACACCGCCGGACAACTCGTCGCCGCCGCCCGCACGCTCGCCGCCGCCGTGGGCCGGCTGAAATTTCGCCCGCCCGTGGCGCACGTCTATAATCCCCTCGACTACGCGTGGCCTGCGCACGAGCAGTATCTGCGGGAGTTCGGCGGCGGGCAAAGGCGCGTCGTCTTTCTCGGCATGAATCCCGGCCCGTTCGGCATGGCGCAGACCGGCGTGCCGTTCGGCGAAATCGCCGCCGTGCGCGACTGGATGGGCATCTGCGCGCCCGTCGCACCGCCGAAGCACGCACACCCGAAACGCCCCGTGGAAGGCTTCGGCTGTGCGCGTTCCGAGGTGAGCGGACGGCGGTTGTGGGGATTGTTCGCCGAACGCTTCGGCGCGCCGGAAAGGTTTTTTGCCGAGCACTTCGTGGCCAACTTCTGCCCGCTGGCCTTCATGGACGAAGGCGGTCGCAACCTCACACCGGACAAGTTTCCCGGCGCGGAATCGGAAAAACTCTTTGCCGCCTGCGACGAGCACCTGCGCCAGCTTGTCGAAATCCTCCAGCCGGAATGGCTGATTGGCGTGGGTGACTTCGCGGAGAAACGCGCGCGGCTCGCGCTCGACGGCCGCGGTGTGCGCTTCGGAAAAATTCTTCACCCCAGCCCCGCCAGCCCCGCCGCCAATCGTGGCTGGGCCGCTGCGGCGACGAAACAGTTGGAGGCGCTCAAGGTCTGGTGAAACTGCGCGCCACGCCCGCGATTCAATCAAAGGAGTGCCAGCGGGTTCTGCCGCGTCTTGATCGGAAACGTCACGCGCTGACCACCGAGGCGGTGCGATTCAAGCACGGCACAAATCATTTCTACAGTCACAGCGCCATCGCGCACGCTGCACAACGGCTCGCGGCCTTCGCGGATCGCCGCAATGAGATCGCGACCGGCAACGACGTGCGCGGACATCAACTTGCCGAGATGGGCGATGGGTTCCGGCTGGCCGATGCCGGCGGTAGTGACCGGCTCCCACACGCGCGGTTCCTTCATCGGTTGGAACGGATTCCCCGCGCGGAAGTGCGCGAGCGGCTCCTGATCAATGCGGAAGTCGAACACGCCCTTGGTGCCGATGATCTGAAGCCCAAACCCGGCCGCGCGAACCCCCGCGTTCGCCACCGAGTCGAAGAACACCGGAAACCCGCGCTCCATCTCGAAGCGCGCATGGACTTCGTTCCCGGCGAGCAGACCAATGCCTTCGTCGCCTTCCTTCACATCAGCGCGCGTCACGGGCTTGCCGTCCTGCAATACCGTTGCCGAGCACGCGCGCGGCTTGCCCGCGAAGGCCGTGGCGAGATTGAGCAGATGCGAGCCGAGCACCCAGAGATCGAGCGAGCCGCCACGCTGGTCCTCTTTGCCGCGCGCGCGGATTTCCAGCACGCGACCGATGGCGTCCTCCGCGATGAGCTTTTGCAAAACGGGCAGCACCGGGTGGTAGCGATTGCGATGCGCGACGGCGAGCCGCACCTTGCGCCGCTCGCACGCGGCCACGAGTTCGTCCGCCTCGGCGGGCGTGCGGCAAAAAGGCTTCTCGATGTAAATGCCGCGCGCGCCGGACTCGACGGCGGCGAGAATCATGTCGCGATGCTGATCCACATGCCGCGGGCCGATGGCGACGAGGTCGGGCTTCGTCTCCGCGAGCATCTTGTGGTAGTCGGCGAAGCCTCTGGTCACTTTCATTTTCTTCAGCGCGCCTTCGAGGCCCTTCGCATCGGCGTCGGCGACGGTGACGATTTCCGTCTCCGGCATCAGCAGCCACATCGTGTCGAGGCCGTGGCCGTAATTGCCGCGCCCCGTGTGGCCGATGACAGCGACGCGGAGCCGGGCGGAGGAGTCGGCGGCACGGGATTGCAGCGCGAGCGCGCCGAGGGCGGTGGTGGCGAGAAAATGGCGGCGGTTCATGTGGGGAGGATAAGAGTTGTTGGAACGAGTGGGATCAAGTTTGGAAAAATCATTTGGTTATGCCCAGCGCCGCGTGCTGCGCCTTCACCGCGGCCTGGTAGCGGGCGAAGGCTTCCTCGTCGCGCTGGCAGCTCACGCCGCGGAAGACCATCGCGAACGCGCGGCGATCGCGCGTGGCGGAGCGGTTCGCGCCGGCGAGATGAATGGTATTGCCGTGATGCGCCATGAGGTCGCCCGGTTGCAGGCGGATGGGCACCTCGCGCACGGCATCAGCGGGGCCGTAGTCGCTGATGGTCTGCGAGAAACCGAGCACGCCGGAGCGCGCGTGCGGCCGCGTCGGCAGCAGGTGCGAGCCGGGGACGTAGCGCACGCACGCGTTCTCCTCGTCCACCGCGTCGAGCGCCAGCCACATCGTCACCACGTTGCAGGGCTTGAGCGAGAAATAGAAATTGTCCTGGTGCGGCGGCGTGCCTTTCTCGGAGAGCGGCGGCTTGTTGAACCACTCCGCCTCGACCGCCGCGCCGTCCTGCGCCGGTTCGCCAATGAGCGCCTCGGCCATCGCGAGCCACGCGGGATGCCGCCGATACGCCTCGAAGAAAGCATCCTGGCTCATGCGGTGAAGCTGCTTCAACGACTCGGGCTTCGATTTGTCCACGTCGTAGAACGCATCACTCGGCGGCAGGTTCGGCACAACGTCGTGGATGTAGCGGTCCAGATTTTGCGTCAACTCGGCGAACTGCTCCGGCGCGAGAAACTGGCGCGCGACGATGTAGCCGTCGCGGTCATAGGCAGACTTGAGGGCGATGAAGTTCATGGTTTTCCCGGCGTGGCCCACAATGCCTTCATCTCCGCGACCGTGTGTTCCACGAGCGCCTGCCCGCCATTGGGTCCGATGCGGCTGCTCTGAATGACGGCGCTGTAACCGCCGCCCTTCACCGCGCGTTCGGTCGGGAGATAACCACCGGAGCCGGCGAGCTGGATGACGAAGGTCTGCACCGCCGGACTGCGCGCCTTCATCTGCACGCCATAATCGGTGAACAGTTCGAACTCGTTCGACGCGATGGCCACGTCGCCGAGGCGCAGGACGTGCAGTTCCATCTTCTGCGTGCCGGGGTCGCTGGCTTTTTGCAATTCGTAGCGGGTCACGACGGACTGGTTCCAGTTGTAGTTCCAGCGTTGCGCCGGATCCTTGGCAAACTTCTCCGTCTCCTTGCGTGCGTCCGCGACCTCCGCCTCCGTCACGACGCGCAACGGCAGTTCGAGATCCTTCACACGATGTCCGAACGCGGGGCTGGCGTGCCGGTCGAGTTGCGCGGCGTCGTAGGCCTCGGTCCAGCCGTTGACGATACGGCGGGCTACCTCGTCGAGGCGCGACAGGCCGCGCAGCTTGCGCATCCGGGTGTCGGCGGCCGTGCCATACATCAGGCGCGAGGTCTGATCGCCGCCCGCGCCGTTCCACGCGATCACGTTCAAACCGGCGCCGTGGCGCGCGCGGAGTTGCTCGCGCACCGGGTGCCAGAAGTCTGCGTGAATGCGCGACTGGCCGCCCACCTCCTGCGCGGGGCATGGGACGTTGATGGCGGTGGCGACGAGCTTGTCCTGCGCGTCCCAGAAAAAAAGCGCCTCCAGATTGTGATCCTCGTAGCCCTCGATGCCGCGGAACTTGTCCGTGTCCGTCTTGCCATACATCACCGCCGAGCCGTCGGCGAAAACGGAGCGACGATTTTGCGCGATGACCGCCTGGCCCTGGCCCCAGCCCACCTTGCCCGGCGCGCGCTTCTGCCACGCTTCGACGATCGCATCCGCCACGCGCGCGGTCATCCACTCGGCGTATTCCGCCGGCTGCATGATGTCCTTCGGCAGATTGTAACGGCCCTCCTGCGTCACCGGCGCGGTGTGCGTGTGCGTGGCGGAGAGGAACAACTTGCGCACGTCGAAATCCTTCAGGCGCGGCTGCACCTTGGCGCGCACCATTTGAAGAATTCCGTCCCGGATGGCCACGAGGTCGCACGACACGATGATGGCCTGATCAACCACCTTGCCGCCCTCGCGTGATTCGAGCGCGAGCGCGGTGGCGCTGATGCGCGTCTCCGGCGATTTCGAGATGCGCGTGTTGCGCTGGCCATCGAGCGCCACCGGTCGGTCCGGCGTGATGTCCACCGTGGCCGCACCGAAGCGGAACTCCGCGGCGTTCAGCGAAATCGAGACGGCGGCGAGGACGAAAATGAGCAAGGCTTTCATTGGACGAATTGTGACGCGCGCGGTGCGCCCG
This sequence comes from Verrucomicrobiota bacterium, assembly GCA_016235585.1. Taxonomy (GTDB): domain Bacteria; phylum Verrucomicrobiota; class Verrucomicrobiia; order Limisphaerales; family JACRJY01; genus JACRJY01. The sequence continues at coordinate 15,254 of JACRJY010000157.1, forward strand.
GCGAGATTTTTCATTTCCGTTTTGGAGGCACGCTTTTGACAGGCGCGATCAACGCCGCGCCCGGCATCTTGACCGCGTCAATATCGGCGAGCTTCACCTTCAACACCTCGACCGACTGCTTCCCGCCGGCGAACGCGATGAAGAGATGCCCGTCGTGCTCGATGACGTGCGGGTAATCAACGTGCCGCCCGCCGACGAGATAAATCATCTTGGTGAACACCCGCCCGTCCTCGCTGACCGAGAGCACGAGCGGATCGCGCCGCTTGGGTTTGGGATTGGACACCAGCACGTAGCGCCCGTCGCTCAATCGCAGGCCGCTGATCTTCGAGGTGGCGTCGGGGAAATTGGATTTGACCGGCTGGCTCCAGGTGCGGCCGTCGTCGGTGGAGAAGGCGCGATACAGAAAGCCGCTGCCCCGGTTGTCGCGGAACACGGCCATCAGGTTTTGATCCGGCAGAATCCACCAGTCCGGCTCCTCGGCCTTCAACTCCGACGCGCTGCCGAGCACGGGGAAGGACTCCCACGCATCGAGCGCCTTCACGCCGCCGACGAGGAAATGCACGCCCGTCGTCTTGTAGTCGTGCGCGCGGCGCGACATCATCCAGTCGCCCGTGCGCAGCTTCAGCGGCGGGAAATTGTTGATGGCGTCCTTGAAAACCACCCCGGCGTCCTCCCACGACTCATCGGCGGCTTTCAGGCGAAAGGCGCGCAGTTCGAGGCTCGCGCCGAAAAATCCCGCCGCCTCATCCAGCGCCGCCAGCGCGAGCAGCTCGCCATCACGCCTCCAAAAGCCGCGCGCGATGTAGCGGAAGCCCTTGCTCGTGCGCGTTCCGTAGTGCGGCGACTCCGGCCCCGAATGCGGCGGCACGGGCGTGAGGAACCGCGGCGCGCTCCACTTCAAACCATCCGGACTGGTGGCGAACTTCACCCGCTGGCCCACGCGGTCCTCGATGCCGGGGCCATCGCTCCACATCGCCCAAAACTTCCCGTCGTGATGCGCGAGGTAGTTGTGCTGGTTCACGCCGCCCTTTTGCTTGTCGAGAGTCGTGGGAGAACTGGCCGGGGCGTGGACATCACTGACCACCGTGTGCTGGCTCGGCACGCGCGGCAGCCTGTCGAAATCCAAACGGTGCGGATCATCCGGCACCCACGCTCCCGCGAGCATGGGCGACGGCGCGGGCGCGGCGGCTCGGGCCGAGACCGCCAGCAGGACGAGGCAAATCAGGAGCAGCGCGGGATTCATCGGGCCGCAGGATAACCACAACCAGACCGGCAGGGAAACCGCAATAGACAATCCCGATCTTTAGCCTCCCAAATTTTAGGCGCAAGCGGTCAAACCGTGTCTTTGCCTGTCGCGACGGCTCGCGAGGAAAAAGTGGATAAAAGCGTTGCTGCCGTTGGCGAAATCCGCATTCTGACACCACCTGTCACGGGTGGGCAAAATTATAGAAATGGCGGGAGCGGCGGGGCTCGAACCCGTAACCTCTGCCGTGACAGGGCAGCGCTCTAACCAATTGAGCTACGCCCCCGCGCGGGGACAGGAAAGTAGGCAAGGCTTCCGCTCAAGTCAACGCCCATTTGGATTGGCGGAAATCACCGGGGCAATCACGCGCGAAGCCTGGTTCCGCTGGTGGAAAACCGTGTTCGTCGCCAAGACGGCATTGACGGGAAACTCGATGGCCAGCGGTTCGCCGGTCTGCGGGTTGGGTTCGTAAAACGGCGCGCCCGTGCTCGCCACCGTGATGCGGATGCGATGACCGGCATTGAAAATCTGGCTCAACGAGCCAATGTCGAACGCGACGCGATAAATTTTCCCCGGCGTCATCAGCACCTCCCGCTCGAAGCCCTCGCGATACCGCGCCCGTCGCACGTAATCCGCGATGAGGATGCTCCGCCCGTCGGGATACACGTCGCTCACGCGCACGATGAAGTCGGTGTCGCGCGCGGTGGAGGAGACAAAAAGCTCCGCACGCAGCTTGCCGGTCCACTCGACGGGCGCGGCGAGCGGCGCGGTGGTGAAGGTGCGGACTTCCTTCTGCGCCTCGAACTTCCGCGCGTCCGTCGCGCCGGGAAAGGCGGTGAACGGAATTTCCATCGGATGCTTCGGATCACTCACGTAGCTCGTCGCGGGCGGAGCGGCGACACTCTTGTCGCCGCCGTTGTCCAAATGGAAGGACGAGGGCGACAAGAGTGTCGCCCCTCCGCGCTCCGTGCTCAACCCGCCGCCGCCGTGGAGATAATAGGAGGTCTCCTTCGCCGACACGGGCCAGTCCTTCGCCATGCGCCATTCGTTGCCGGGAGCGCCGGGTTCGCCCACGGCGCCCATGACGTAGTAGCGCACGGGCGGCTCCTTCTCCACGCCGTTGTTCACGCCCTTCAGGAAATGGTCGAACCAGCGGAGCATATGCGCCTGCGTGTCGAACTTCGCATTCTCCGGATAAACCATCTCGCCAATCTTGTTCGACTTGGGATTGCCGCCATGCAGCCACGGGCCGACGAGAAGCTGCTGCTGCCCGCGCGAATTTTTGCCGCCGTGATGCTGCCGGCCCACGAAGCTCGCGAGGCTGCCCTGGCTCATGAAGTCATACCAACTGCCGATGGTAAAGCACGGGACGTTCATCTTGCCGAAGTGCAGCGAGCAATCCTCGGCGCGCCAGTAGTCGTCGTAGGTCTGGTGACGATACCACTCGGCCATGAGCGCACGGTTGTCGGCGGCATCGCGCGCGACCGTGTCCATTTTCTTGAACCGCTCCGGCTTCGCCATGCCGCCGAGCCGGTAGCCCTCCTGAAAAAGACTGAGGCCCGTGTCCGTCATGTATTGGCAGACGAGGTGCGGCGGCGCGGTCACGGCGAGGAAGTTTTGCGCGAAGCCGCCCTGCGAACCGCCGAACGTGCCGACCTTGCCGGTGCTCCACGACTGCGCGGCGAACCATTCGCAAAGGTCGTAGCCGTCGCGCAACTCGCCCCACGCCAGCGCGCGGTAGCCGACCCATCTGCCCTCGCTCAACTGCGCGCCGCGAAAGTTCACCCGCGCCGCCACGTAGCCGTGCGCCGCGAGCGCGGCGAGTTCCTTGCGCGAGGGCGCGGCGTTGATGACCGCGTAGCGCTGCTCAAAAATGGTCGGCCACGGCCCCGCGCCCGGCGGAAAATAAACGTAGGCGGAAAGGCGCGTGCCGTCGCGCATCGGAATCATCAGGTGCTCCTCGCGCACGTTGCCGAGGTCGAGCTTGGGCAGGGGCTTCTCGGCGGCGGGCACTAAAAATCCTGACAACAGGAGAACAATGCAGGCAAGGCGTTGAATCATAGTCATAAAAGCTACGGGCAACGTGCTGATTCGCCTCCCCTTGCGTTGCTCTGCGGAATCCTCTGCGTCCTCTGCGTTAATTTTTTCAACGCAAAGGCCGCAGAGGATTTCGCAGGGGTCGCAGAGGTGATTTCAAAGCAAGACACCATTTTCAAAGTGATTCCCGCGCCGGCGCATTCCACAGCACGCCGCGCAACCTCACTTCTTCTTCGCCGCCGGGGCGGGCTGGCCTTCGCGCTTGACGAGCAGCTTCAGCCCCAGCCCCTTCGGCGCGGGGTCGCCGACGGGATGGCCGAACTTGCCGGCGTTCCAGCCCTGCGGGCCTTCCTTGGCCGCGTCCACCTTGAGCGGGAGAAACTGGATTTCAAACTCGCCCTTCTCGCGATTCTTCGCGATGACCTTCACCTGGTCTTTGCTCTTGGCGAAGACGGCGTCCACCTTCGCCGCGTTGTCGCCCTTTGCGTAGTCCGGCACGGACATCCGCAGCGTGGGCACGTATTTGTCCCCGTGCACCGGCGCGGCCTCGGCGATGGCTTGCGCGATTTGATGGTAGCTGGAGACGTGTGTGTCGAACGAAATCTGCGCGTAGCCGTCGCCGGGCTGCATCTTCACGTCCGTCGCACTCTTGACACGCTTCACCGACTCGGCGACGGCGTCCACGCAACTGCCGCACTGCACATTGCTGATGTAAAACGTGGCGGTGACGGGGTGCGGGACGAAGGCTTTCTTTTCGGCGGCGGTCGCGGTGAAGACGAGGGTTGGGGCAAGGAGCAATGCAGGAAGGATTCGTTTCATGTTTTGATTTGGTTGAATTCGTGGAATTCGACTTGGCGCAGGCGGAGGAAATTCAGCTTATGAAAACCGGTCGTCCGTCCACGGGTCGGCGGTGTTCGAGTAGCCGCGCACCTCCCAGAAGCCGAGGATGTCGCGGTCGAGGAAGGTGATTTCGCGGATGAACTTCGCGCCCTTCCACGCGTAACGCTTCGGGATGATGACCCGCGCCGGGCCGCCGTGCGCCTTCGAGATCGGCTGGCCGTTCCACGAATGCGCCACGAGCACGTCGTCGTCCATGCACACGTCCAGCGGGTTGTTCGTCGAGTAGCCGTCGTAGCTCTTGAAGAAGACGTGCGTGGCCGAGGGCTTCGGCTTCACGAGATCGGCGAGGGTGAAGAACGCCACGCCGGTGAACTTCATGTCGAACTGGCTCCACGTCGTGACGCAATGGAAGTCGCTCGTGTCGGTGAACTGCGGCAGCGCCGTGAACTGCGCCCAGTTGATCGTGACGGGATTCTCGACGTGGCCGTGGATTTTCAGTTCCCACTTGTCGAGCTGCACGTCCGGCTGGAGGCCGAGATCGAGAATGGGAAAGTTATGCACCTCGCGCTGGCCGGGCGGCAGGCGGTTGGTCGAGCGCACGAGTGGCTCTTTCTTCCCGGCCATCTTGCGCGCCCAGCGTTCCTTGCGGACGATGTAGTCTTCTTTCAACACGGCCCGATTAAATCACGGCTGGCGCAGCCGGTAAAACTTCATCGCGCGATCAATGGGAACCGAGAAGGCGATGGCGTCGCCGACCACTTCGGGCGTGGTCGTCTCGGCCTCCCACGCTTGGAAGGGCGTGAGCGCGTCGCACGACTCCAGCACATAGCCGGTGAATTCCTTGGGCCAGTAGAGAATGAGATAATCGCCGTAAAGAATCATGTTCAGCGACGGCGGCGAAGCGGAAGTGCTGGCGGAGGTGGAAGGCGCGGAACTTTTGCGGGCATTGGCGACATTGGCGGCGTTCAGCGCTGCCGTCAACGCGGCCAAATTCAACCGAGGTTTGGAAGCGGTGGCGCTGATTGAGTGTTTGGCACTGCGGATTTGGGTCAGGTTCACGCCGTTGTCCTCGACGCTCAAGACGTTGTTGAACTGAAAATCGTCGAGGAGAAACTGGCGAACCCACAAAAGTTTTCCGTCCGGGTCGTATTTCGCATGGAAATAATGCCCGGCGGCGGGTGTTTTTTGAAAAACTGTGATGTCTCCGTATTGCCAAGGCCCATTAATACCGTCAAAAACGCCCACCAAATGAGGGTTCCCTTTGTTATCCACTGACACCTGCCATCCATTTCTCGTCCCTGGAAGGCCGGGAGACATATTCCAAAGCAAATTTCCATCGCGGTCATATTTCCATAAGAAGGCGTCTTTAACCCCGTTGGGATCCCAGTTCCACGCATGCTCACTTACCTTTTTGAGAGCCACAATGTGTCCGGCTACATACAGATGATCTTCCGCATCTACGTCACACCCACGCGGATAGATTGAAATTCTTCCACTGGAGTTTTGACCGTTAGTTGGGATTGCAGAACCACCATCTTTGACCCAGATAAGCTTTCCGTCTTGACTACACTTGGCGACAAATGGTGTCGAATCCGCTCCGAATCTAACCATTCTCGTGCCACTGATGTAACATTCCCCAGCCTTATTAACAGCCACACAAAAAGCCGATGCCGAAATGGTGCCGGGAGTAATTGTCAATGCCCACAATAAGTTTCCATCAGGATCAAATTTCGCAAGCGATGCTGAATTAATACGTTTGTTAGTCTGAATCGCGTTGGTGTTGGTAATATTTCCTGAAAACCTCCCGACCAAAAAAACTGCCTTGCTTTCGTGCGTTACGACTCGCCGCGGATACGAATTGGGAAAGGTCTTCACTCAAATCAAGTTCAGCTTACGGTCGTATTTTGCCAAATAGCCAACGGTGGAGCCGGTGTTGAGCGTTCCAGTTTCATTAATTTCACGAGGACCTGGAGAACAGTAGATGATGTTTGTTCCGAATCTTGCTGATTCTTGAAATTTTCCGCATATGTAGTAAGCGTCTCCGTCAGGTGAAATGTCCAATTGCAGATCGATTGGAGGTTGAGGATTATCGAGAACTTTTTTGAGTTTCAAATCCACATTCGGATTGGATTCAAAAGCTAAGGACATTGGGATAAAATTGAAGGTGCTTTTTGCTCCCGCTGCGGGTTTTGAATTTGAACTTGAAGCGGTTTGAGACATCGCCAAGGGAACGAAGATAAGCAGCAGACTCAAACAGGCGATTGGTTTCATGCCGCCTCTCTACGCCCGCCGCCTTGGTTTGTCAGCCTCAAAATCCACCTTGGCCGGTGGGCGCGCGGTCAAATGACCTCAATCGGGTGCGTGGTCAGCCAGATTTCGAGCTGCTGGAAGCGGCTCTTGAGGCGCTCCTTGAACTCGACGAAGAACTGCCGGTTCTCGGCAGTGTCCGCCACGTCCACAAAGACTCGCAGCAGCCGGTCGCGGAACAGTTCGCCCTCCTGCTGCCAGAGGCCGTGGATGACTTGCGTCTCGCAGGACACCGCGCTGAATTTCTGCTCCAATTCCAGCAGGGTTTCCGTCAGCAGCTTGTCCGGCACGGGACGGCCGTCGTTAAACTGCGACGGGATGAGAATCTCGTAGCGGCGAAAAGTGCTCATACTTGGCCGGCCCCTCGACTTCAAACCGCACGCCCTGCACGGCCAGATACGGCAGCGCCTGTTCGGGCAGCATCATCTCCCCGGTGGCCCAGCTCTTGAAGGAAAAGCGCCCGGCCAGATAGCCCAAGGCGCGCCGCTTGGCCTCGTCGTCGGAGAAACGGATGATAATCATGGACGAACCCTAACCGGCGATTGCATGAATGGCAAGCGCCGCGAAGCCGCCACTTACTTCTTCAACCCCTGCACGAACCTCTCCATCCGCGTGAGGCCCTTCTCGATGTTGGCCATGCCGGTCGCGTAGCTCATGCGGATGTAGTCGTCCGCGCCGAAGGCGATGCCGGGCACCATGGCGACTTTTTCCTGTTCGAGCAGCCGCGCGCAGAACTCGGTGGACTTGAGGCCGGTGCCGCTGATGTTCGGGAAGAGGTAGAACGCGCCCTTGGCGTTCGCGCAGGTGATGCCGGGCATGGAGTTGAGCTTCTTCCACGCGAAGGTGCGGCGTTGCGTGAATTCGCCGAGCCAGCCGCGCAGATGATCCTGCGGGCCGTTGAGCGCGACGACCGCGCCCTTCTGCGCGAAGCTCGTGGGGTTGCTCGTGCTGTGCCCCTGGATGGCGTCAATGGCCTTGGCAATCGGCTCCGGCGCGGCGCACCAGCCCAGCCGCCAGCCGGTCATGCTCCACGCCTTCGCAAAGCCGTGGACGATGATGGTGTGCTCGTAGTGCGCGGGCGAAAAACTGGCGACGCTCTTGTGAACCGCGCCATCGTAGAGCAGGTGCTCGTAAATCTCGTCGCTCAAGATGAGCACGCCCTTTTCCACGCACACGTCGCCGAGCGCCTTGATTTCGTCCGGCGTATAGACCGAGCCGGTGGGGTTGCTCGGCGAATTCAGGATGAACAGCCGCGTGCGCGGCGTGATGGCTGCGCGAAGCTGTGCCGGCGTGATTTTGAAATCCGTCTTGTCCGAAGTCGGCAGGATGACCGGCGTGGCGGCGGCGAGCTTCACCATTTCGGGGTAGCTCAACCAATACGGCGCGGGGATGATGACCTCGTCGCCCTCCTCGCACGTGGCCATGATGATGTTGTAGCACGAGTGCTTGCCGCCGCAGGAGACGATGATTTGCGAGGGCTTGTAGGTGAGGCCGTTCTCGCGCTGGTGCTTGTCGGCGATGGCCTGGCGCAGCTCGGGAATGCCGGCGGCGGGCGTGTATTTGGTGAAGCCGGCGGCGAGCGCGGCGGCACAGGCTTCCTTGATGTGCTGCGGGGTGTCGAAATCCGGCTCGCCCGCGCCGAAGCCGACGACATCAATGCCCTCGGCCTTCATCGCCTTGGCCTTGGAATCAATGGCCAGCGTGAGCGAGGGCGAGAGTTTGGCGGCGCGCTGGGCAATCTTGTAATTCATAGCAGCGCGGAGGATTAACGCCGCCGCCGCGAATCGCAAGCGATTTTGCCCTTTGCCCTTTTGCGCGCCGCCCCGTATAACGGCTTGATGCTGCTGCCTAAAATTCTTGCCGACGGCGGGCCCGTGATCTGGCTGCTGCTGCTCGCCAGCGCGACGGCTGCCGCCGTGTTCATCGAGCGTCTGCTGCACTACCACCGCGCGCAGATCAACTCCACGGAGTTCCTCCTCGGCGTGCGCAACGTGCTCAAGCGCGACAATGTCGTCGAGGCGCTCTCCATCTGCGACGCCACGCCGGGACCGGTCGCCAGCCTCGTCAAGGCCGCCATCCTCAACCGCGACCGGGGCCGCGACGGGGTGCGCGAGGCGCTGGAGGAGGCCGGGATGCAGGAGGTGCCGCGCCTGGAGAGCCGGCTGAACGTCCTCGCCACGCTCGCGCAGATTGCGCCGCTGCTCGGCCTGCTCGGCACGGTGCTGGGCTTCATGGATGTCTTTCGCGGCCTCGAGGCGCAGGGGGTATTCGCGCACGCGGCGCAACTGACCGGCGGCGTCTGGAAGTCGCTCATCTGCGCGGCGGCGGGCATCGCCGTCTCGATTCCCTGCTACGTCGGTTACAACTATCTCGTGAGCCGCGTGAACGACATTGTCCTCGACATGGAGAAAACCTCCGGCGAAGTCCTGCGCCTCCTCGCCGACTCGCAGAACTTGAAGTCCTGATGAAATTCCAGCGTCACGCCAAAATTTTCCGCGGGCAGCTCGACGTGGCGCCGTTTGCGGCGGTGTTCTTTTGCCTGCTGCTCCTGCTCACGTTGAAATCCTCGTTCGTGTTCACACCCGGTGTGAGTGTCGAACTGCCCGTGGCCGACGGCCTGCCCGGTGTCGCCGGCCCGACGGCGGTGGTGACGGTGGATCGCAGCGGCCAGTTTTTCTGGGAGAACCAGGTGGTGGACGCGCGCGGGCTGCGGGCGCGGCTGGAAACGGCGGCGCGAAATCCCGCCGCGCGCTCCGAGGGTGTCACGCTCATCATCCAGGCCGACCGCGCCGTGGCCTACGAGTCCATCGTGAACCTCGCCCTGCTCGCGCGCGAGGCGGGCATCCGCCGCGTGGTGCAGGCGATGCGCCCGGCGTATTTTCCGAGCAACGGCACGCGGTAACTTTGCATGACCGCCCCGGACGAAATGAAGCCTGCTCACCCGGCGTTGCCGCGCGGCAACGCCGGGGTTGTTTGGATTGCAGCCATCTTCGCCGTGCAGGCTGGCTTCATCTGGGCGCTCTCCGGGCCGGGGCCGGCGGTTCGCCCGGTGCCCGCCGCCACGGCGGACGCGCTGGTGAGCGGTTCGACCGCGCCGGAAAATCTTCCGTTCAATGATCCCGCCCTGTTCGCGCTCTCCTCGCCGCAGGGTTTTTCCGGCCCGGCCTGGCTGGCGCTGCCACGTTCCGCTGCCGGAGTGGCGGACTGGAATGAACCCGAAGCGTGGATGAACACGGGCGCGACCAACTGGGGCGGCGCGTTCCTCGCGGCGGGGCGAGGACTGACGGTGGCACCGCCGATGAGCGCCGCCAAGCCCGACGCCCGTCTGCTGGACATTCCCTTGCCGCCGCCGGCCCCGCCGCTCTCCACGCTTCACGTGTCCGGCGGGCTGGCCGGGCGCAGGCTCCTCGCGCCCATCCGCCCGCGCGCCTGGCCGCACGAGGACGTGCTGGCGGACACCGTGGTGCGGCTCACGGTGAATGCGGACGGGGCCGTCCAGTCCGCCGCCGTGATTTCCCACACCGGCGTGCGTGACGCCGCGCAGGCGCGCGCGGACAGCCACGCGCTGGAACTGGCGCGCACGGCGCGGTTCGCGCCGCTGGCTTCGGGCATCGCTGGAGAAGAACCGGTGGTGTTCGGCACATTCATTTTCCAATGGAGCGTGGTTCCGCTGGCCAGCCCGGAATCGCCGGATGCCGGGCCGCCGCCGGGGCGATATTGAAGGCGGGGCGCGGATCAGGCGAATTCGCTTCTTTTCAAAATAACAGTTGTCGCGGCGCGGGCCTTTAAGTAGAGAATGCCCTGTGCAACCCAAACCATGAACGCAATCACGTTTCGTGACAAATACTGCGAGCGCTTCGGCTGCCCGCCGGAAGCGTTCGCTGAAAGCGTCTTCTGGCAGTGCTTCTACCCCCGGTGCAAATCGTTTGCCCGGCTCCTGCGGTGGTTCAATCCGGATTTCTTCAGGGACGATTTGGAGTTCATCCGCAGCGTCGCCGACACGGCGAGCTTTGACGAGATGCAGACCGAGATCGCGGATTTCCGCATCAATCACACTCCCCGGGGGTTTTTGCGCACGCGGATGCTCTGCCGTATGTCCGGACAGAAGCTCACCAACCTCGGCTCCAAACTTTTCAATAACCACGACGGCGGCCCGGTGACGAACGGCGGGACGGACTTCACGCCCCGCGTTTGACTCGCCCGCGCGGGCTGCTAACGTCCCGCCCCATGCTGGACGACACCATCGCCGCCATCGCCACGCCGCTCGGCGAGGGCGGGCTTGCTGTCATCCGGCTTTCCGGGCCGCAGGCGCTGGCCGTGGCCGATCAATGTTTTCTTCCTGCTGGAAAAACCGCGCCCAAACCTTCCACCGCGACGAGCCACACGCTGCATTACGGGAAAATCCACCACGCGGGCCGCGCCGTGGATGAAGTGATGCTGGCCGTGATGCGCGCCCCGCGCTCCTTCACCCGCGAGCACGTCGTGGAAATCTCCTGCCACGGCGGCCTGCTTGCGGCCCGCGCGGTTCTGGAAGCCGCGCTCGCGTCCGGCGCGCGGCTCGCCGAGCCGGGCGAGTTCACCAAGCGCGCCTTCCTCAACGGCCGCCTCGATCTCGCGCAGGCCGAAGCCGTGGCCGACTTGATTCACGCGCGCACCGAACTTGCCCTCGCCGCCGCCGGCGAGCAGCTCGCCGGCAAGCTCTCGCAACGCATCCACCAACTGCGCGACGACCTGATGCGGACGCTCGCGCACGTCGAGGCGCACATTGATTTCCCCGACGAGGACATCGCGCCCGACACGCGCGGGCAATTGATTGATCGGCTGGAACAGGCCGTGACGTTCATGGAGGAACTGCTCCGCACCGCGCGCGAAGGGCAGATTCTCCGGCGCGGCATCCGCGCGGCCATCGTCGGCCGGCCCAACGCGGGCAAATCCAGCCTGCTCAACCAGCTCCTCGGCCACGACCGCGCCATTGTTTCGCCCGTCGCCGGCACGACACGCGACACCATCGAGGAGACAGCGGACATCCGCGGGCTGCCCGTCATTTTCGTGGACACCGCCGGGCTGCGCGAATCCGCCGACGACATTGAGCGCGAAGGCGTCCGCCGCAGCCACGAGGCGCTCGCGCGGGCCGACTTGATTCTGCACGTGCTCGACGCCGCCGCGCCACTCACCGCCGCCGATGAAAATTATTTCGCCCAGTTCTCCGGCAAGAAACGAATCCTCGTGCTCAACAAAATGGATTTGCCGCGCAAGCTCGCGCTGCCCGCGGAAACGAAATCGCCCGCCGTGGAAGTCTGCTGCCTGACCCGGCAGGGCATCGAAGCGTTGAAGGACGCCCTCAAAGAACTCGTCTGGGCCGGCGAGATCCGCGCCGAGATGCTCCAGGTGATGATCAACGCCCGCCATCAGGACGCGCTCCAGCGGGCACGGCACGCCACGATCCAGACCGTCGGCGCGCTGCGCGACAACCTGACCCTGGAGATCGCCGCGATGGAACTCCGCATCGCCGCCAACGCCGCCGGCGAGATCGTGGGCGCGACCTCCACGGAGGATTTGCTCGACTCCATCTTCAGCCAGTTCTGCCTTGGCAAATAATTTTGCCGCTTTGCCTCCGCGCGGCTTTGCGCTACAACTCGCGGCGGATGAACCTGCCGAACAAACTGACCGTCTCGCGCTTTGTGCTGACGGGGCTTTTTCTGGCGGCGGTGTTCTCGCGGTCGCCGGTCAACGACACCATTGCGCTCGTGCTGTTTTGCGTCGCCGGCCTGACGGATTACTTTGACGGCAAGATCGCCCGCGAGCGGAACCTCATCACCAGCTTCGGCACGCTGATGGATCCGCTGGCCGACAAAATCCTCACCTGCTCGGCGTTCATCGCGCTGGTCGAGCGGAGCAAATTCAACCCCGGCTCCGGGGCGCTGCCCACCGTCGGCGTCGAGGCGTGGATGGTCGTCATCATCGTCGCGCGCGAGCTGGCCATCACCGGCCTGCGCCTGCTCGCGGCCTCGAAGGGCGTGACGCTGGCGGCGGAAAAATACGGCAAGCACAAGACCATCTCGCAGATCGTGGCCGTCATCGCGCTGCTCGTCCTCGAAGCCTACGTGGAATGGTGGCCGCAACTGCAAGGCGTCTTCAAGCCGTGGCTGACGGGGTTCACGCGGCTTGCACTCTGGGTGACGGTGGTGCTGACGCTCACCTCCGGCCTGATTTACCTGTGGCGAAACAGGCGGCTGTATCTGGACGACGTGTGATTCAGGCGAAGGTTCTTGGTTCAAATCAATATGAACTTGGAGTCAGTCCAACAATTCGCGGTGCTCGGACTAGGCGTCGGCGAGTTGATTCTCATCGCGGTGGTTGCGTTGGTCTTGTTCGGGGCAAATAAAATTCCGCCATTCATGCGCGGCCTAAAACAAGGCGTGGACGAATTTAAGCACGCGTCTGAAAACCTTCAGGATTCATCCAAGCCCAAAATTTACCGGCCCGTTGGCGAAGCGCTGACCACCAACAATCAAACCGTCGAAGACACCAGCCTGCCCGCGCCGGAGGAGGAAGATAATCTCGGCAACGCCATGACACTGTGGATTGCCCAAGGCTTCGGCATTGGGCGGATTCCCTTTGCCCCCGGCACGTTTGGTTCCGTGCTAGGATTGGGCTGGTTCGCGCTGCTGCTCTGGCCGGGCGACTTTGGATTTTACTGCGCCAACGTCGCCGCGAGCATCGCCGCGTCGGTTTGGTTTTGCGGCCGGGCGGAAATCATCCTCAAGCGCACCGATCCGCCGTCCGTGGTGCTGGATGAAATCAGCGCCATCCCGGTTTGTTTCGCCGGCTGGGTCGCGTTTCTCTTTTTCAAGACCGGCCGGATGCCCGCGCCGGAATATTTCTTCTCGTCCGAGAACTGGCTGTGGACGCTCGGCGTGTTTGTGCTGTTCCGCGTGTTCGACATCGCCAAGCCGTGGCCGGTGCGCCAGAGCCAGCGCCTGCCCGGCGGCTGGGGCGTCACGGTGGACGACATTCTGGCGGCGCTTTACGTCAACCTCGTCGTCGGCGCGGTCGCGCTGGCACGGGGATGGCTGGCCGCTTGAGCCGGGATTTTTCGGAAACGCCACTTGAAAAATTCCGTCCGTCCGGCAAGCATCGCCGCCAGACCAAACACCGACAACGCTGACTTATGAGCCAGAAAGCCAAACCCATCCCCGACCGCTACCCCGGTGCGACGCCCTACTTGAGCTGTGCGGGCGCGGCGCGGGCCATTGAGTTTTACCAGCGGGCCTTCGGTGCCACCGAAGAAATGCGGATGCCCGGCCCCGACGGCAAAATCGGCCACGCGGAGATTCGCATCAGCCGCGCGATTGTCATGCTGGCGGATGAGTTTCCCGAAATGGGCTTCCGCAGCCCGCTCGCGCTCGGCGGCTCGCCCGTGAACATCATGATTTACGTCGAGGACGTGGACGCCTTCGCCGCGCGCGCCATCGCCGCCGGCGCGAAGGTGCTGCGCCCGGTGGCCGACCAGTTTTATGGCGACCGGAGTTGCACGCTGGCCGACCCGTCCGGCCACACGTGGACATTCGCGACGCACAAGGAAGACGTGCCGCCGGACGAACTGGCCCGCCGCGCCGCCGCGATGTGCGGGAAAGCCCCGCCGTCCGCGTGAAGTTTTTCTGCCGCCTTAAGGTGACTTGACGAGCGCGGCTCTTTCGTTTGACGCGGCGGGGCGGTTTGTTGAAAACTGTCGGCCCATGAAACGAAACGCCAAACCCAAATATCGCCGCGTCCTCCTCAAGTTGAGCGGCGAAGCCCTCGGCGGCGAGGGCGGCCACGGCATCAGCCCTGAAGTGGTGCATGACATGGCGCGGCAGATTCGCGAAGTGCGCGACCTCGGCGTCGAGGTGGTCATTGTCGTCGGCGGCGGCAACATCTTTCGCGGCCAGGCGGGCAGCGAGCGCGGCATCGAGCGCGCCACGGGCGACTACATGGGGATGCTCGCCACGGTCATCAACGCCCTCGCGTTGCAGGACGCCCTCGAAAAAGCCGGCGTCGCCACGCGCGTGCAGAGCGCCATCGCGATGTCACAGGTGGCCGAGCCGTTCATCCGCCGGCGTGCGGTGCGGCACCTGGAGAAGGGCCGCGTGGTCATCTTCGGCGGCGGCACGGGCAACCCGTATTTCTCCACCGACACGGCGGCGGCATTGCGCGCAAATGAAATGGGCGCGGAAGTCATCCTCAAGGCTACGAAGGTGGACGGCATTTACGACAGCGACCCGAAGAAGAACCCCAAGGCGAAACGCTACGCGCAGATCACCTATTCGGAGGCGCTGCTGAAACGGCTGAAAGTGATGGACTCGACGGCCTTCTCGCTCTGCATGGACAACAAGATGCCCATCATCGTCTTCGACCTGTTCAAAGCGCACAACATCCAGCGCGTCGTGATGGGTGAAAAGGTGGGGACGCTGGTCACGGGTTGATTTTTCGTCCTCCTCCTCGTCCTCGAATCCGCCCATGCTCCTCTGGCGCGAAAAAATCCCCGCCGACTGGCTGCCGCGCGTGCTCGGCCAGCTCCCCGCCGTGCTGGTGGATCACGCGCACCTCGAGCGCAAGGCCGCCACCACCGCCATCACGCTGGAGAAATACCGCGAGCTGTTCGCGCGCGTGGACGAATTGAATGCCATCGCCATCGAGGAGCTGCAGCACTTCCAACTCGTGCTCGCGCTGCTCAAACGGCGCGGCATCCCGTTCAGCCAGCCGTGCCGCAGCCCGTGGATCACCGGCTTGATGCACAGCGTCCGCAACGGCTCCCGCGCGCAGGTGATGGACCACCTCCTCTGCTGCGCGTTCATCGAGGGCCGAAGCTGCGAAAAATTTCAAATCCTCGGCAAGGAGCTTCAGGGCCGCGACGACGAACTGGCCGCCTTCTACGCCAGCCTCGTCGAATCCGAGGGCAACCACTACGCCACCTACATCCTCATGGCGCGGGCGATTGACGACGCGGAGACCGGGCGGCGGCTGGACTTCTATCTCGACCTCGACGCGAAACTCATCCGCGAGCCGCACGCGCTGCCGATTTTGCATTGAGGCTGCCCGGCGAAATTCTCGTCGTTGAAAACAAACTTCGTTTCAGTCAAATTGGTGCCGATATGAGACTGTCCGCTTTGGCAAATTACGCTTCGCCGCGAGGCTTGGCACTCGCGTTGATTGTTCTTTTGAACTTCATTTCCACCACCCCGCCCATGAATGCCGCGCCTGAACCCAAACCAACCCCGCCCGCCAAAACCCAGCTCGCCACGTTCGGCGGCGGATGCTTCTGGTGCCTCGAAGCGCTGTTCGAGACGTTCGAGGGCGTCAAGGCCGTGACCTCCGGTTATTCCGCCGGCAAGGTTCCCAATCCCACTTACCAGCAGGTTTGCGGCGGCGACACCGGCCACGCCGAGGTGGTGCAGATCGAGTTCGATCCGGCGAAGATTTCCTACGAGCAGTTGCTCGCCATCTTCTGGGACATCCACGACCCCACGACCCTTAACCGCCAGGGCGCGGACGTGGGCACGCAGTATCGCTCCATCATCCTCACGCACGACGACGCGCAGAAAACCGCCGCCGAGAAGTCGAAGCAGGCGGCGGGCGCGAAGTTCAAGACGCCCATCACCACGGAAATTGCGCCGCTGGTGAAGTATTATCTGGCGGAGGATTATCATCAGGATTATTTCCGCAAGAACCCGAACGTGCCCTATTGCGCCTACGTCATCAGCCCCAAGCTGCAAAAGCTCCAGAAGAGCAAATACGGGAAGTGAGCCAGCCGGCCAATGTGAAGTGCCCCGCGTGCGGGCGGCGCGGCGACTGGTTTGCGGGCCAATACGGCCCGTTCTGCTCGCACCGCTGCAAGCTGGTGGACTTGGGGAAGTGGTTCAGCGGGGAGAACAAGATTTCCGAGCCGCTCAAGCCGGAGCACTTCGCCGAGTTTGAGGAACTGCCGCCCGGCAAAAATCCCGACGCGCCGGACGCGGAGGAATGATTCAAAGGCTGGTGAATTTCCTCACCGCCGCATTGGTCGCCGCCACGAGCGCGTTCACCCGCGTTGCCAACGAGAAATCCGATGGCGCTTCTAGCGTGTAGGAGAGCCGCGTTTTGTTCTGAAGCAGGTAAAACGCCTCCGGCCATTCCGGGCGCGTGAGTGGATCCGCGCTAGGCCGGATGACGCCGCCCGCCGCGGCCCGGCCTTCGATGACTTCCGAGTTGTCCACCGGGCAGACGGCGGAAACTTTTTCCATCATCGCCCCGGCCAGCGAAGGCAGATTGTCGAGGTTCAACTCGTAGAGGTAAAAGCCGTGCGCCTCCCAGTCCTCGTGCAGGCACAGACAGAGGTCGAAGCGCGGCTGCCGCGCCAGCCAGGCGACGTGTGCGCGGGACTCGACGGCGCGCGGCGCGTGATACTGGCGGTTGAGGTCGAGGCCGTCGGCGTTCTCGCGGCGGCCCAGCGCGAACCCGCCGGGATTCAGGCACGGGCAGAGCCACAGCGCGGCGTTGTCCGGCCACGCGTTGTCGCGCAGCAACCGCCGCACGGCCAGCGGCCCCGCCGGCTCGTCGCCGTGAATGCCGGCGCTGATGTAAATGTTGAGATTGGAGATTGGAGATTGGAGATTGGAAATCGCCGGGCGGGTGAAGGCGTGGAGGTTGAAATCTTTCCCGGTGAAAAACTCCTCGACGGCCCAGCCATTTTCCCGCGCGGTGGCGGCGCACTCGCGCGCAACGGCGCGGATGTCAATCGCCTCGCCGAAGTAGCCGCCGTGATTTTTGCCCAGCCGTTGCACGGCTGATTCGTAACCGCCGCGCCAAGCCGCGCAAAGCGCAAAGTCGCTTCTGCTTGCCGCCTCCGGCGCTTGCCCGTAGCGTTTGTGGCGCATGAGTGAAGTTCTCGTCATCGGCCACCGCAATCCCGACACCGACGCCATCTGTTCGGCCATCGGCTACGCGGAGTTCAAGCGCCGCACCGGCATGGCCAACGCCGTGGCGGCGCGCTGCGGCGACACGAATGACCGCATTGACTTCGTGCTGCGGACGTTTTTCGTGCCGCCGCCCCGGTTCGTCACCGACGTTTCGCCGAAGGTGCGCGACGTGATGCAGGCGCACGTCGTCAGCGTGCCGCCGCAGGCCACGGTGGCGGAGGCGATGGCCGTGATGGACGACCGCAACATCCGCGTGCTGCCGGTGCTCGACCACGACCGCACCTGCGCGGGGTTGCTCTCGCTTTTCAAGATGAGCAAATTCTTCTTTCCGGCGGCCAACCGCATCTTCGACTCGCGGCGCGTCGTGTCCTCGATCAGCAACCTGGCCCGCACGCTGAACGCCAAAACTTTTTTCGCCACCAACCCCGACCACGAGGAGGATTTGATTCTCATGGTCGGCGCGATGACGCTGGAATCATTTTCGCAGCGGCTTCAAAGCTATTCCCGCGAACGTCTCCTCGTCGTGGTGGGCGACCGCTGGGACATCCAGAACATGGCCATCCGCGAGCGCGTGCGCGTGGTGGTGGTGACGGGCGGGCTGCCGATTGAAAAAGCGACCATCGAGGCCGCCGAGCGGAACGGCGTGAGCCTGCTGCTCTCGCCGCACGACTCGGCCACGACGGCGCTGCTCTGCCGCGCGGCCATCACGGTGAAGCACATGATTCACGAGCATTTTCTGTCCTTCCACGAGGACGAGCCGCTTTCCACCGTGCAGCCGCTTGCGTCGGAATCGTCCTTCCAGGCCTTCCCCGTGCTCGACAGCGAGAAGCGCACGGTGGGAATCCTGTCGAAGTCCGACTTCCTGAAAAAAGTGGAGCGCCAGCTCATCCTCGTGGATCACAACGAGCTTTCGCAGGCCGTCCACGGCGCGGACAAGGTGGAGATTCTGGAGGTGATTGACCACCACCGCATCGGCGCGCTCACCACGCAGCAGCCGATTCTCTTCCGCAACGAGCCGGTCGGCTCCACGAGCACCATCGTGGCGGACTGCTTCTTCCGCTACCGCGTGGAACTGCCCAAGCCCATCGCCGGCCTGCTGCTGGCGGGGCTGGTTTCCGACACGTTGAACCTCACTTCACCGACGACCACGGCGCGTGACGCGGAAATTCTCGCCGAGCTGGAAAAAATCTCCGGCGTCAACGCGACGGAGTTCACCGAGAAGCTTTTCTCCTCCGGCTCGCTGCTCATCAGCAAACCCGCCGCGCAGGCCATCGCCACGGACTGCAAGGAATACACCGAGGATGGGCGTGTGTTCAGCGTCGCGCAGATCGAGGAGATTGGCTTCGACCAGTTCCGCAAGCGCAAGGACGAGGTGCTGGCCGCGCTCGACGCGCACCGCGCACAGAAGAATTATTTCTTCGCGACGCTGCTGGTGACGGACGTGGTGACGCAGACCTCGCTGCTGCTGGTGTCCGGCGCGGAGTCGTTTCTCCGGCACATTGACTATCCGAAAGTCGAGCGCGGCATCTACGAGCTGGAAGGCGTCGTGTCGCGCAAGAAGCAGCTGCTGCCGTATCTCACGCACTGCCTGGCGAAGGTGCAGGAGTGAGGAAGCCGTTCCCAAAAACTGCCGAAATGAAAACAAACGCGGGATTTCCGTGAGGAAATCCCGCGCTGCGAGTTTGCGGTGAACGGTTGTGCGAAAATTATTCGCTCTTCGGGCGTTCGCGCTTCTGCGGTTCGTCGCCACCGGGGCGACGGCCTTGCGGGCCGCCATCGGGGCCGCCCTGACCATCCGGGCGACGGCGGCCTTCGCCACCCACGCCAGGGCCGCCCGGCCCACCAGGGCCACCCGCGCCCTGCGGACGCGGCGGCATCAGCTCGTCCATCGTCAGCTTGCCGTCGCCGTTTTTGTCGAGCTTCTTCAGCGCGGCGGCGGCGTTGGCGATTTCACTTTCGTCCACCACGCCGTCGTTGTTCGCGTCGAGCGCGGCCATGACGGGCGGGCGCATCCGTTCGCCGCCGCCGGGGCCGCCGGGGCCACCGGGGCCGCCCTGACCGCGACGGAATTCGCCGGGAGGCCCGTCGGACGGACGGCCTTCGCGCGGTGCGCCGTCGGGCCGCTGGCCGTCTCGCGGCGGGCGGTTGGGCTGGTTTTGGTCTTGAGCTGCGGTGGTCCACACGGTCGCGCCCAGCGCGAGTGCAGCCAGCAGAGTGGAGGTGGTCTTCATGATGTTGCCTTTCGTTTTGTGGTGGAACCGCCCGCCGCGCCCGCCGCGCACCGGCCACGGCGCGCAGATGATTTCAACGGGTTCGCCGGACGGTTCCGAAACTTCGCAGCCCGCCGCCACCGGAGTTTTTCCGATGTTGTTGTGCGTCGTGCCGCTGGTCTTCATGCCTGTAGAAGACGCGGGGCGTGTTAAGCTCGTATTGGCCGCGCGGGGAAAATTGTAAAGTTACGGTAAAAGTTGCGGAGTTTTCGCGGAACGGGCGTTATTCTCGCCACACAATCAAAGCTCATGAACGCGCGCCTTCCCATCAATTCCCCGGCGGCCTCCGCCGGGCGCACGCGCGTGCTCGTCATTGACGATGACAAGAAGCTCTGCCGGCTCATCCGGGATTACCTCGACCCGATGGGCTACGAAGTCACCGCCGCGCACACCGGCCCCGACGGCGTGGAGGCTGCAACCGCCGAGGGTGCCACGTGGCACGCTGTGCTGCTCGACGTGATGCTGCCGGGCATGGACGGCTTCGAGGTGTTGAAAAACATCCGCAAGAAATCCGACGTGCCCGTGCTCATGCTCACCGCGCGCGGCGAGGAGGCCGACCGCATCGTGGGCCTCGAAATCGGCGCGGATGATTATCTGCCCAAGACTTTTTCCACGCGCGAGCTGCTCGCCCGCCTGCGTGCCGTCACGCGCCGTGCGGCGAAAGTGGTGGTGAATGACGACGCGCCGGAGGAAATCATCGTCGGGCCGTTGCGCGTGAACACCGGCGCGCGCACCGCCGTGCTCGGCGACCAGCCGCTCACGCTCACGCCGGTCGAATACGACATGCTCGCCAGCCTCGCGCGCGCCAAGGGCCGGGTGAAGTCGCGCGAGTCGCTGCTCGACGAGTGCCGCGACCGCAACTACGACGTGTTCGACCGCAGCATTGACGTCCACATCTCCGCGCTGCGGAAAAAACTCGGCGACGACGCAAAGAATCCGCGCTGGATTCGCACCGTGCGGAGCGCGGGATATCTGCTCATCAACCCGGAGGCGGAATAAGAAAATTACGAATGACGAATTTCAAATGACGAAGGAAACCCGAATCCCAAATGGCGAATGGCGCGCGTCTGCTGCGGTTGAGCGTTTGTGCTGTTCTCCGTATTCATCCTTCATAATTCATCCTTCATAAATTCTTCCCGTGCGCTTCCCCCTCTACGCCAAAATCCTTCTCTGGTTCTTCCTGAACCTCGTGCTGCTCGTCGGCGGTGTGTGGCTGTTCGCGCGCGCGCAGATTCACCTGGGACTGGATTCCATCATCGCGGGCAGCGCGAGCGAGCGCGTGCAGGCCGTGGCCGACGTGATGGCGGCGGAGCTGAAGGAGGCCAAGCGCGAGGAATGGAGCGCCGTGCTTGACCGTTTCAGCCAAGCCTACCGGCTGCAATTTTATCTGTTCCGCGCGGACGGCGCACAGGTTGGCGGTGAATCGGTCACGCTGCCGGCGGCAGTCGGGGAGAAAGTCCGCGACCCGCGCACGCTCGGCGGACGCCGACCGGGGGAGAATTTCCCGAGCCAAGGGAAGCCATTGCCCGACCCGCGCCGGGGAAATTTCCGCCCCGAAGACAACCGTGCCGAGCCGGGCCAGCCCGGTGGCCCGCGCCCGGATGAGAAATTTCGCGCCGACGGCGCGCCGCGCTCCGAAGCGCGTCCACGCAACGAACCGCCGTCGAACAATCCGCGCCCGCAAAACCGCCCGCCGGGCACGGTGCCGCCGCCCGGCGGTTCAGGTGAAGGCGAAGGTTTTCGTCCCGGCGGGCCGTTCGGCGGCGATGGCAGCCCGCGTCCGGAGCAACGCATGGGCGACGGCGCGCGGGGCGGGGCGGAGCCGAGATTCGGCGGCGGGACGCGTTCCTTCGGCCCGCCCACTGTGCCCAGCGCCAAGTTCATGGTGCGAGCCGGCGAGCCGGAGCTTTACTGGGTGGGCGTGCGTTTGCAGGTCGGCGACCGCGATGCGGCGCGCCCGCTGCCGCTCACGCTGCTTGCCGCGTCGGAGTCGTTCGCGGGCGGCGGATTGTTCATGGATTTCACGCCATGGATCGTGCTGGGCGCGGGCGCGCTCATGGTGTCGGTGCTGTTCTGGCTGCCGCTCGTGCGCGGCATCACGCGCAGCGTCTCGCAGATGACCGTGGCGACGGAGCGCATCGCGGAGGGCAACTTCGACGCGCGCGTGGCAGCGGCCCGCAGCGATGAACTCGGCTCGCTCGCCAGCGCGATCAACCGCATGGCCGCGCGGCTTGCGGGCTTCGTCACCGGCCAGAAGCGCTTCACCGGCGACATCGCGCACGAACTGTGCGCGCCCATCGCCCGCATCCAGATGGCGCTCGGCATCCTCGAACAGCGCGCGGACGAAAAGCAGAAAGCCTATGTGGACGATCTGCGCGAGGAAGTGCAGCACATGAGCAGCCTCGTGAACGAGCTGCTGTCGTTCTCGAAGGCGGGCCTGCGTCAAAAGGAACTTCAACTTGAGGCGGTTGAACTCGCGCCGCTCATCCAGCGTGTCGTTGCCCGCGAAACGGCGGCGGGCGGCGAGGTGCGCGTGGAAATTCCCGCCGAACACAAGGCGCTCGCCGAGCCGGAGCTGCTCGCGCGCGCGGTGGCGAATCTCGTCCGCAACGCGCTGCGCCACGCCGGTGCCGCCGGCCCCATTGTCGTGTCCGCCGCCGGGGAGAATGGCCGCGTCACGCTCTCCGTCGCCGATTCCGGCCCCGGCGTGCCGGAGGAATCGCTCCAGCAAATCTTCGACCCGTTCTTCCGGCTCGACGCCTCGCGCACGCGCGACACCGGCGGCGCGGGCCTCGGCCTCGCGATTGTGAAGACGTGCGTCGAGGCGTGCCAGGGCACCGTCACCGCGCACAACCGCCAGCCGGCCGGGTTGCAGGTGGACATCGTGCTGCGGGCGGCGGGTTGAGAATTCCCCCGCGGCAATTCGGAGGGTTGACAAACGCCCGCTGGAACATAATTGTTTCCGCCCTTGGTTGCCTCGGTAGCTCAGTTGGTAGAGCAGCAGACTCTTAATCTGTTTGTCCTAGGTTCGACCCCTAGCCGGGGCACCATTTTGTCGCCAACAAACACCTGATAAATTCAGGGTTTCTTTGATTTATACCCCTTGTCTCATCTTTCGCCGTTTTCAGCGATTCAATCGTTTTGAGCTAAAATTCGTGTCACTCGTTTGTCACCCAGCTTCTATTGCCTTGCCGGAATCGCCATTGTTTCTGTGAAGCCTGCCATCGTTCGTCCTCCTTTGAAGCGGTTGACGAATTGACGATGGCGAGAATTGCGGCCTTGAGCGGGGAGGCGAGTTTGCCCCACGCAGCGACCACTCCTGACAGGCCGTGACCCGGTGCGACTGGTTTTTTGGAGGCTATTGGGGAGGGCGGAGCACATTCAGCCCCGTCGTTATCGGATTTGTCACGGGTTCGAGTCCCGCCGCTCCCGCCATGCTTTTTGCCCCGCCTGCCCCGCTGTTTTGCGACGGGCGGACTTTCACTTGGCCGCTGGCGAAACCTTGCCCGTGCCGTCCTTCAAAGTTTCCAGATAGGCAATCAGGTCGGCGAACTGCGGAGCCGTCAGGCCCAGGTGCAGCCCGTCGGGCATCAGCGAGAGCGGGCTTGAGCGCGTGCTTTGAACCTCGGATTTTTGCAGCGTGACTATTTTCCCCTCCGTGTCCACCAGCGTGAGTTCGGTCGCGGTTTCCTGCCGCACGATGCCGGTTTTCAAATCGTCGCCGCGCAGCACGACCATCGTCTGCCGGTAGCCGTCCAGCACGCTGCGCGAGGGAAACGTCACCTCCTCGATCAGCTGCGCGCGGCTGTATTTCAGGCCGATGCCCGACAAGTCCGGCCCCGCGTCGCCGCCCTCGCCCGCCACGCGGTGGCATTTGATGCACGCCACGCCGGCCCGGTCGTTGAAAATCATCCGGCCCCCCGTCGCGTCGCCGGGATTGGCGAGCGCGAAATCCTCGTGCTTCATCTGCACCTTGCCCGGGGAAGTGCCGGAGAAGATCGGCCCCCGGCGCGCCGTGACGTTGCCGCCGTAAATCCCCCGCAGCTCGCTCAAGACCGCCGCCGGCAGGCGCGTGGCGCGGACGTGCGCCTCGATCTTCGGCAGCGCCTCGGCCTGGATGCGGCGGATCGCGTTGGCGCTGTGCGAATGCACCTTGACGTTCGGGCTTTGCAGCCCCTCCAGATAGACATGGACGGCGCGCACGTCCGGCATCGCGGCCAGCGCCAGCGCCGCCTCGTCGCGCGTGACGGGATCGGCGTAGGCGTGGAGCAGCGGTTCGACGGCGCTCTTCAGCTTCATCTGTCCGAGCAGTTCCACCGCCTGCTTGCGCGCCTCGGCATCGGCGGCGGGAGGGCTTGGCTCGGTGGGCGGGACCACGCGCGTCGCGCGGGTCAGCACCGGAGTGAGCGTGGCGGCGACCGGTTCGCCGCCAATTTTCGCGAGCGAGCCGCCCGCCGCCTGCCGGTCGCTCGCGTTCGGGCTGGAAAGCTGGCCGGTGAGCAGCGCGATGGCATTGGTCGCGCGCGCCGCGCCGAGGGCTTCGAGCGCCTTGGTTTTGAAAATCGGCGGTGGCGAGCCTTGGGCGACGCGCAGAATCAGTTCGATCATGTTTGTCCCGCCGATGCGCCCCGCCGTCACGAGGGCTTCGGGCGTGAGCTCCGAGTTCGCCGCCGTGTCGTTGAGGATGGCGGTCACGATGGCCTCGCTCTGCGGCACGGCCTTGATGTCGCGCAGCGTTTCCAAAACCGTCTTTTTCAACGAAGTGTCGGTTTCGCGGGCGAACAATTCCCCCAAGTCCGCGCCCGCCCCGGAGTCGTCTGCCGTGCGGATGCCGTCCACGGCTGCGCGTCGGACAGCGGCGCTTCCGTCGTGCAGCGCGGCGCGCAGCGCCTCGAACGCGAGCGGCGTGCCGCTCCACTCGTTCGTGTCGCGCGGGCGCGGCGATCCGGCGGGCGTGGTGCTCCACCACGAGCCGTCCCACGGCGCGGGCGCACGGGCCAGCCCGGCGACGAACGCGAGCGCGAACTGGCGCGTTTCAATCAGCGCGGCTTTCTTTGCCGCGAAGTTGGAAAGCGCCTGCACCACCGGCTCAAAATAACTTTCACGCAGCGCGAAGAACGTGCCTTCGCGCACGGCGGGCTTTTTGTGCTCCAACCCCTTCGTGATGGCCGCCCACGCGCGCGGTTCCGCGCGCCCGATGCGGTTCAGCGCGGTGAACACCGCGTAGCGCGCGAACAAATCTTTTTCATCCAGCACTTCGAGCAGCGCCGGCACGCTCGCCGGATCACCGATGCGCCCCAACGCCGTGGCCGACTGGAAACGGACCGCCGCGTTCGGGTGGGCGAGCATTTTTTCCAGCGGCTTGCGGGCGTCCTTCACCCCGCGCCCGCCGGCCTGGCGGATGGCCTGCGCGCGGACGGACAGATCGGCGTCATTCAAAGTGGCGAGCAGTTCGCGCCGCGCGGCCTTGCCGCCGTCCAGCGCATCTAGTGCCCAAATCGCGTGCCAGCGCGCGGCGGGCGGGGCCTTGCGGTCGGTGAGCAGTGATTTCAGCGGGCGAATCGCGTCTTTGCGCTCGGCGAGACGGCGCTGGGCGACGAGCCGCACGGCTTGTGCGGAATGGCGCAGGCCTTGGATCAACTTCGCCGTGCTGACGCCCTCGGCACGGCCCATCGCGGCGCTGACGAACCAGTCGGGCCGGGGCGCGGCCTGGCTCGGGCCAGTGTAGGTGAACTTCAACAGCCGCCCCTTCTCCGAGTTTTCCTTCCAGTGATGATGATGCCAGTCCGCGACGACGAGGCTCAAGCCGTCCGGCGTGAACGTGATTCCGACGGGACGGAAATCTTTTTCGCCCACGCTGAAAAAATTCTCA
Source organism: Verrucomicrobiota bacterium (assembly GCA_016235585.1). Taxonomy (GTDB): domain Bacteria; phylum Verrucomicrobiota; class Verrucomicrobiia; order Limisphaerales; family JACRJY01; genus JACRJY01. Next base: position 40,760 of record JACRJY010000157.1, read on the forward strand.
TTGGTCAGCACGCGAAAGCTCGCGCCGTCGCGCTCGACGCGGACGCGGCTGATTTGCCGCTTCGACCACTCGCCGAAGAACAGGTTGCCGCGATACTCGGCGGGCAGCGCGTCCTCGTTGTAGGCCGCCGCGCCCGTCGGGCCGCCACCGCCGTAGTCCGCCATCATCCAGAGCGTGTGGGGCTGGCGTGTCTTGTAATCGTAAGGGTAGCCGTAGTCGCCGCCGTCCACCATGTGCGAGAGGCGCGTCCACCAGCCCTGGCCGTCATCCGAGTTGTCGAGCGTGAACATCTCGTCCTCGGCGGTCATGGCGGTGTCGAGGAAGTTGCGCGTGCCGCGCGAGAAAACTTCCGCGCCCGTCGCGTCGGGGCGCATCCGCATGATGCCGCCGCGCAGATCCACTTTCCGCCCGTCCGGGCCGGTCATGCCGTGGATGCCCTTGTCGCCGGTGCAGAGGTAAAAATAACCGTCCATCGCGAGGCGGAAGCCGGACGGGATGTGGTCGTTCAGGCTCGGCAGCCACGGCTTGGAATTCGTGCAATGAAACAAATCCTTCCGGTTCGCACCGACGCCATTGTGGTCGTCGAACACGGAGAACTTCGGCGCGTGATGGACGAACAGTTTGCCGTCGAGATACTGCAGGCCGAACACCGCGTAGAGATCCTCGGCGAACACCGTCACCGTGCCGTCGGGATGGAAGCAGAGCACGCGGTCAATCGGCGTCTCGCCGCCGGTGTTCTTGCCGTCCATGTAATCCTCGCCGACGAAGATGCGCCCGTCGGGCGCGCAGCAGACGACCGAGGGATAGCGCACCACGGGGCTTTCGGCGATGAGTTCGACCTTCCAGTCCGGCGGGCACTTCGGCAGGCCGGGGCCGGCGTCGGCGGCGCGCAGCGGCGCGCAGAGGACGCCGAGCGCGGTGAGGAGGGTGAGGCGGAGGATTGTTTGCACGCGGCGCGTCGTCGTTTCGCCTGAAGCTAGAAACTCGGCGCGCAAGAGTCGAAGGAATTATTCACCACGCCGGAGCGGGCATGAGTGGCGCAGGCGGGGCACAGCCTCGCTTTGCTTCCAATAAGTGGAGCGGGCGGCGCCGCCGGTTCCAAACCTCGGCCCCGTGTCGTGTTCATCCGAAAGGGTGCCGATGGGAGCAACTCATGAAGGCTTGACAGCTTGGCTTTGCAATGCAAAGTATCCGTCATGGACACCAACGCCGCCGCTGAAAACCTCCAGGTCATCCGCACGCTTATGGAACGCTCGGCGCTCTACCGCCGCGCGCTCGCGCCGGTGATGACTTTCGCCGGGGCGACCGGCCTCGTGGCGGCGGCGCTCGGCTGGCTGCTCAAGATCGGGCAGCCGCGCGCGTTCACGCTGTATTGGCTGGCCGTGAGCGTCGTCGCGCTGGCCGGGGTTTTTCTCATTTCGCGGCAGCAGGCGCTGAAAGACAAAGAACCGTTCTGGTCGCCGCCCGCGCGGCGGGTGACGCAGGCGATTTTGCCGCCGCTGTTCCTTGGACTCATGGCGGCTTTGATGCTCGGCCTGCCGTCCGGAAACAGTCCGGTTCCCGCCTGGTGGCTGCCGCCGGGCTGGATGGCGCTCTACGGCTGCGCGCTGCACGCCGCCGGATTTTTCACCGCACGCGGGATGCGCTGGCTCGGCTGGGCCTTCATTCTGGCTGGCAGCGCCTGTTTTTTCGCACTTGGACAATTGAGCATAGCCCCGTCACCTTTTCAGGCGCACGCGCTCATGGGCGGCGCTTTTGGCGGCCTGCACCTCGCGGCGGGACTTTACCTGTATGCCACCGAGCGAAATGGGAAAACGGCGTGAACCCCGAACCGTTCCTCAACCTCGACCGGGTCATCCACGAGAAGGGGCGGCTGGCTATCATGTCGCTCCTCGCCGCGTCGGACGGGCTTTCTTTCACTGAAATGCGCGACACGCTTCAAATGACCGACGGCAACGTGACCGCCCATCTGCGGACCCTCCACGACGCCGGCTACGTGGCTTTCACCAAGTCGCTGGAGGGCGCGCGCCCGCTCACCACCTCCACGCTTACCGCCAAGGGTCGCAAGGCCTTCGCCGAATACGTTGACCTGCTGGATCAAATCGTCCGGCAGACGAAGGGAAAATAATATCTCCGAAAGTTTGAACGAATTGAAACCGCCTTGGTCTTTAGCTTTGTAATGCAAAGTGAAAGAAACTGGCAACCCGCCAACTGACAGCATGAAAATCCTTCGCGCCACCCATCTCGGAATGTGCTTCGGCGTCCGCGACGCCATTGCGCTCGCCCGGCAGCAGGCCGCCGCCGGGCCGCTGACCATCCTCGGCGACCTCGTCCACAACGAAACCGTGCTCGCCGACCTGCGTTCGCGCGGCATCCGCATCGAGCGCGACGCGGCGGGCATCACCACGCCCACGGTGATGATCACCGCGCATGGTGCGTCGGACGCCGCCATGGCGCGGGTGCGGACGCGCGGCCTGAACGTCGTCGAGGCAACGTGCCCGCTCGTCCACTTCGCGCACCGCGAGCTGCGGCGGCTGGTGAAGGAGGGATTTCACCCCGTCATCATCGGCCAGCGCGACCATGTCGAGGTGCGCGGCATGACGGAGGATTTGGCGGAGTTCGACGTGGTGCTCACGCCGGTGGAGGTGGGGCAGTTGAGCGGGCGGCGGCGCTTCGGCGTCGTCGCCCAGACCACCCAGCCCATTACCCGTGTGCGCGAGCTGGTCACGCTCCTCCAGCGACGCTTTCCCAATTCAGAAGTTCGCTTCGCCGACACGGTCTGCCAGCCGACCAAGCAGCGTCAGGCCGCCGCCGAGGAACTCGCGCGGCAGTGCGACGTGGTCGTCGTCATCGGGGGCGCGCACAGCAACAACACGCGCGAACTCGCCGCCACTTGCGCGCGTTTCTGCCCGCGCGTGCATCATGTGCATGGCGCGGCGGATCTGCGCGGCGAGTGGTTCACCGGCGCGGAAACCGTCGGCCTCACCGCCGGCACGAGCACGCCGGACGCGGTGGTTGCGGGTGTGGAAGCTGCGCTCCGCCGCATCGCTGAATCTGAATTTCACCTGGATCCGCATACCATGGAATTGGCGTCACAAGCTGCCTGATTGACGCGACCTCACTCATGAATACTGCCGTTCAAGTTACGCAAATCCCCGTCCTCCTGCGCGGTGAGACAAAGTCGGTCGTTGCTTGGATTCGCCAATGGGACTGGTCGCGCGTGCGCGCCTGGGTGGCCGTCACGGTGCTGGGCGCGGCGCTCTTCGGCGCGGCCATCGGCTGGTGGCGCGCGCCGCTGCAGGCGTTCTACACGGCGGCCAAGTTTCCTCTCGTGCTCCTGCTCACCGCGCTCGGCAATGCCGTGCTCAACGCCATGCTTGCGCCGCTGCTGGGCGTGAACATGGGCCTGCGCCAGTCGCTGCTCGCGGTGCTGATGAGCTTCACCATCGCGGCGGCGATTCTCGGGGCGTTTGCCCCGCTCCAGTTCTTCGTCGCGTGGAATGTCCCTTCGTTCAACCTCGAACTGCGCTCGGCGTTTCTGGGCTACCGGTTCATGCAGTTTGCCACCGTGTCGTTCATCGCGTTTGCCGGCGTGATGGCGAACGTGCGGCTGCTGCCGCTGCTGCGCGCCCACGCGGAGACGGACGCGGCGGCGCTGCGCGTCCTGTTTGCCTGGCTGGCGGGCAATCTTTTTCTGGGCAGTCAAATCTGCTGGGTGCTTCGCCCGTTTGTCGGCCTGCCGCAAGCCCCGGTTGAGTTTCTTGGGCCAGGTTTGTTTCAGGGCAGTTTTTACGAAGAGGTCTTTCAAGCCTTGCGTGCAGTGCTGCTCCAGCAGGCGGAGGTCGGATTGTGAGCGTGGCAGTCACCGAACTGCGACAGGTTCCGGCGTTGCTTCGGGGCGAGGCGGAGTCCGCCGCAGTCTGGACGGAGACGTGCGATGCGCCCCGCGTGGCGATGTGGCTGGCAGTGACAATTGGCGGCTCGGCGGCTTTTGGCGCGGCGATGGGCTGGTGGCGCGCGCCGGAACAGGCACTTTACACAGCGGTGAAGTTTCCGCTGGTCATCCTGCTCACCGCGCTGGGCAATGCGGTGCTGAACGCCATGCTCGCACCGCTGCTGGGGGTAAACATCGGCCTGCGGCAGTCGCTGCTCGCCGTGCTGATGAGCTTCACCATCGCGGCGGCAATCCTCGGCGCGGCCAGCCCGCTGCTGGCCTTTGTCGTCTGGAATACACCGCCGCTGGCGGAGCGCGCGAGCGCCGGCGGGGCGCACGCCTTCCTGCTGCTGACCATCGTGGTCATCATCGCCTTCGCGGGCGTGGCGGCGAATCTGCGCCTCCTCCAAATGCTGCGCCGCCTCGGCGGCGGCGCGGGCGCGGCCCGGCGCGTGTTGTTCGCCTGGCTGGCGGGCAACCTGTTCCTCGGCAGCCAGCTTTCCTGGATGCTGCGGCCGTTCATCGGCTCACCGGGGCTTTCCGTGCAGTTCCTCCGCGACGATCCGCTCAAGGGAAGTTTCTACGAGGCGGTTTTCCATGCCATCCGGCGGCTCTTTCTCGACTGAACCATCAACACAATAACAAACATGAGCGACATGAACAACACTCCACCTCTCCCGCCTCAACCCAGCAATTCCGAACCGGCTTCAACCCCCACGCCACCGCCCGCCGCGCCCGGCGCAGTGCCGCCGCTGTTTGGCGCGCCGGGAACCGATCCGGCGGATCGAGTTCCCATCACAAATATGTTTGGCGCCAGCGAAGCGTTGCTGCGCCATCCACGACGGATTTGGTTCCAACTCACGCAGTCCGGCCAGTTGCATCTGACGCTGGCGCTGCTCGGCATCGCCCTCGGCTGCGCGCTGGTCTACGGCTTTGTCGTGGGAACTTTTTCCGGGCAGGATCAACTTTGGGCCGCGCCGGTGAAGATTGCCGCCGGGCTGCTCATCTCCGGCCTCATCTGTCTGCCGAGCCTCTACATCTTCTCGTGCCTCGGCGGCGCGAACACCCGGCTGCTGGAAGTCTGCGGCCTCGTCGCCGGCCTGCTCGCGCTGCTGGCGGTGCTGCTCATCGGGTTTGCGCCAGTAGCGTGGATTTTCTCTCAAAGCACCGAGTCGGTCGCCGCCATGGGCGCGCTGCACCTGGCCTTTGCCGCCATTGCGACGGGTTTCGGCCTTAAGTTTCTCGCGCTCGGCTTTCGCGAACTCAACGCGCGGTTCAGTGGCGGCCTGCGCGTGTGGGCGGCCGTCTTCGTGCTCGTGCTCCTGCAAATGACCACGGCGCTCCGCCCGCTGATCGGCACCAGCGACTCGTTCCTGCCGTCCGAGAAGAAGTTCTTTCTCGCTCACTGGTTTGATACGCTGGACAAAGACAGCCGCACGGGAAACCCGCGCTGACCATGACTGACCGCGAACGCCAACTCCTCCTCCGCCTCCGCGCGTGGACGCTCCTGTTCATCCTCGGCCTCGTGTTGAGCGGCGCGACGGCGATTCCGCTGGAGACGGAACTCCACTGGCTCGTGAAATGGACAGGCGCGGAATCGTTGGTGAAATCGCCCGCATCCACGGACGCGCCGGGCTGGGCAGTGTGGCTCGTGCGCGTGCGCGACGCCTTGGTGGAAACCGGCGCGAAGCATCCGTTCCTCGCCTACGGCTACGACTGGCTGGCGTTCGGGCATTTCGTCATCGCGCTGGCCTTCGTCGGTGCATGGCGCGACCCGGTGCGGAACATATGGCTGTTCGACTTCGGCCTCATGGCGTGCGCGCTGGTGATTCCATTCGCGCTCATTTTCGGCGGCGCACGCGGCATTCCGCTTTACTGGCGGTTGATTGACTGCTCGTTCGGCGTCATCGGCGCAATCCCGTTGTGGTTGTGCCGGAGGTGGACGCTGGAATTGGAGAAGCTCGCCGTGTCCGCCAAATGATTTTCGCCTGCACAGTTTTGCTTCCACGCTGAATCCCCTTGCCACGCGCGGGGGCATTCGTTACCCCAAGGCACGCGCCGCGTTCACTCGCGCCGCACCATGAGCGAGAGCCGTTCCCAAGCCCCGTGGCAGCCGCTGACTTTCGGCGGCGTGGCGGCGTTTGCGCGCGCGCCGTTGGGACGGCTGCTGCTGGTGGAGTCGTTCTTCGCCGCGCTCGCCGCCGCCGCCGTGATGGTCGTGATTCACGCGGGCTGGAGTTCCGTGGTGGAACAGGCCATCAACGGCCTGCCCGACCAAGGCATCCTCTCCGCCGGGAAACTGGACTGGAGCGGCGGCTCGCCCGCCGTGCTCGCGGAAAACCCTCTGCTCGCGCTGGTCGTGGATTTGGAACACGACGGCGGCACGGGCCAGGTGGCGGATTTGCAAATCGAATTCGGGCGGACGGATTTCCGCCTCGCGTCCTCGGCGGGCTACTACGTCGCGATGTCGTATCCCGACGCGTGGGGCACGCCCTTCAACCGCCGTGCGCTGGAACCGTGGTGGGGCGCGTGGAAGCCCGTGATTCTCGTCGGCGCGGGCGTGGCGGTGTATCTCTGGCTCATGCTCACGTGGGCGGGGCTGGGGCTGATCTATTCCTTCGCCGTGCGGGGCATCGCGTTCTATTCGGATCGCGAAGCGGGACGGGCGCGGGCCTGGCGCGTGGGCGCGGCGGCGCTGATGCCGGGCTGCCTGCTCATCAGTGCGGCGCTCCTGCTCTACGGCCTGCAACAACTGCCGCTGCTCGGCCTGCTGCTGGCCTTCGCGCTGCATCTGGTTCTTGGCTGGGTCTATGTGGTGGGCGCGGCGTTCTGCCTGCCGAAGATTCAGGTGAAGGAAAAGCTGGCGGGAAACCCCTTCGCGCAATCCGGCGACACGCCTTCCGCCCCGGAGAAGAAAAAGAATCCGTTCACCTCGTAGCAGACCTTCCTATTTCGCCGACAGGTCTTTCACCGCTTCGGCGAAGGTCGGGAATTGAAATTGAAATCCCGACGCCAGCAGTTTGCCCGGCGCGACGCGGCGGCTTTTCAAAATCAGCTCCGTCTCCGTCCGCAGGAAGAACGCGCCCACTTCGAGCAGCCAGCGCGCGGCGGGCAGGCCGAACGGCGCGCCGACCAGTTCGCGCATCACGCGCATCATCTCCGCGTTCGGCAGCGGATTCGGCGCGGCGAGATTCACCGGGCCGCTCAACTCGTCGTGCGCGATGACCCACTCGACCGCACGGCAGAAGTCCTCCACGTGCATCCACGAAACGAACTGCCTGCCGTCGCCCATTTTCCCGCCGAGGCCCAGCCGCGCGAGCCGCCGCAGCACGGGGAAGACGCTGTTCCGCGCGTGGCCCAGCGCCATCGTCATGCGGAGCGCGACCTTGCGGGTTTTCGGTTCCGCGTTTCGCGTTCCGTGTTCCGCGTTTAGTTCCTTTTCCCACGCGTGGATGACTTCGAGCGAGAACTCATCCTTCACCTCCGGCGTCGCCGCGAAATCCGTGGCTGATTCGTCCCACGCGGGGCCGAACGTGTGGCGGTAAATCGTGGCTGAACTGGCGTTGAGCCACACGCGCGGTGGTTGCGCGCACCGGGCAATGGCCTCGCCCAAAACGCGCGTCGAGTTCACCCGCGAGTCGAGAATCTCGCGCCGGTTCGCCGCCGTGTAGCGGCAGTCCACCGAGCGCCCGCAGAGATTGATGACCGCCAGCGCGCCGTCGAGTTCCTTGGCCCAGTCGCCGAGCGTGCGCCCGTCCCAAAATCGCTCGCGGGCGATGCCGCCTTCCGCGCGCGGCTGGCGCGTGAGCACGACCACATCGTGGCCTTTGCCAGTGAAGTGCCGCGCCAGCTCCTGGCCGAGAAAGCCGCTGCCGCCCGCGAGGATGATGGAATTTTGTGAGGTCATGACGCGAAGTGGATTGGTCAGAACTGATGACAAAAGGCCGTAATGTAAACTCCGGCCAGAAACGTCCACAACGCCGCAAAGAGAATGTGGGCGAGCGTGTTCAGGCTGTTGCCACGCCAGAGTTCAGGACGATAAACGAAGAACTGGCAATACCAGCGTGCGATCCAAAAGACCGACAGCCCGCCGAGCACAGCGCGGGCGAGTGGGCTGTGCATGAGCAAATCGTCAGCACAAAGCAAGCTTACGCCACCAAAGCCCGCCAGCACGAGCATCAGGAAGCCAGTATGCACCCAAAAGATTTGGCGGGTGAGCAGCGAAACGCGTTGCAGTTCCTCGTGCCAGCCAAACCGGCGGGCGAAATCGAAGTGAGCGAGCGACAAGGCGATTTGCAGGACGCCGGCGATTTGCAGACAAGTCTTCATGGTGCTCTCCTTAACAGAATGATTTTTATGAACGGCGTCATGCGTCTCTCCATCGCAATTTCCAGTCTGGCAATCTTCGCAAGCCGTTTCCATTCGTTGCCCGGCGTGAAATGAAGAAAGCCAGGGCCGAAGGCGGCGAAGTTGGCCAAGTCCCGGATATGTTCGACAAGCAGGATCGTTCCTGATGGAGCAAGCACGCGGTGAATTTCGCGAAAGAATGCCTCCCGGCTCGCCGCCCGCTGCAGTTCGTGCGCCGCGAACAGGACGAATGTCGTGTCGAAGCTGTGATCGGCGAAGGGAAACTCGCAGTGGCGGATTGGTTCGGCTGGAGGCGCGGCTCGTTCCGCCCGCGCGCGTTGAATGCTCGGCTCGGACATTTCGGCGGCATCAAAGAAATCACAAGCCCGTCCGGTGCTGTCTGGGAACAACTGGCGGAGCGCCGCCGAGCTTTCATCCAGCCCGGCGTGAAGATTTAACCAGTGCCGGGGTTTCGCGGGCAGCACCGAAGGAATCCATGTCCACCGATAAAGTTCCGACACGTCGTAAATCCAATGCGAGGCGGCGAGTGAGGCAACACTCCACCAAGTGGCGAGCAGCGCGACGGCCAAGGCTGCCACTCGCAGCCAGCCGGGGCTTGTCTTGCCAAACCAAAACCATCCGCCAGCCACCAGAATGACCGCAACGCCGCCGACATATTGCGGCCAGTTGTAGCGCGCGATTTGCAGCAAGCCGGTGAAACGGTGGCGGGGTTGATCGGGTGTGAAAGTGTTCATGGCATTGCGGGAAGTGGATGGCGCACGCCGCGTTTCCATTCGCAGGAAATGTCCCGGACATAAAATGCGTTGGCAAGAACCGTGTGCGTCCGGTTGAACGGCGGATGATCGAGGAACGAAAGCCGACGAACTTCAACCGGCACAGGCACGGGTTTCCAGTTCTCGCGAACCCCTTCGATGGCGATGATGGAGTTGGTTTCCTTTTCGTAGTCAAAAGTGAACGGCAACGGGCCGGCGAACAGCCGGGCTTGATGCAAGTAGTGAAATGGCGAGCCGGCGGGCGGTTCGGTCATCGGAGCATCAAACCGAGCGATAACTTCAACATCCGCTTCTGCTTGCGGGGTTGTGATCACGATTCTCAACGACTCCGCTGTTTCGCTGACGGCAACTTTGGCGAGCCGATATTGATAATGAGTCAGCAAATTTCCACCCCATACCATTTTGCGCCTGTCCGTGTCGCTGCGAAGGATGCGCAAGCCCCGCAGCAGTCTTCCTTCGGCGGTGCGCAGGCGTGTGAAAACACGGTAGCCCGTGAGAAAGAAATCCTGCCCGAATGCGCGCGGCAAGAATGCTGGACGCAAGTTGCATGTCTGCACCATCGCCACGGCAACGAAACCAAACCCCTCAAACGTGTCCAAAATCAACCCCGGAAGCAGCAAAGACGTCAACAACTCCGCTGGCACTGCGTAGGTCAACACCAGCGAGTGGCGAAACCACGCTTTCATCGGCAAGGGATGGCGTTGGAGCAAATAGCGCATGGCAAATCTAGGGCATTTCAAAAAATGCGGCATGACGGTGATGGGTGGAATTGTGTCCCCGAACTTTGCACATCTTTGAAAACCAGCAGCGGTGTCTGACAATCCAGCGATACGAGTAACATCCAAGCCAGTGAATGCCCGGCATCTCTAAAAAGCAACCCATCGGCCACAGCCACCAGACCGAGCGCAGCAGCGCAGCCAGGGCGTCCGCGCCGCCCGCCACGCGGCCATCGGCGCGGAGCAGCTTCATTTCCTCCCGCAGCACGGCTTCGCTCATGCCGAGCCGCGCGGCGGTGCCGGGCGTTTGCAGCGGCAGCCACGCAAATCCGCGCCGGGCAAAGATTCCGCCGAAACGCGCCACGCTGCCGACGCAGACCGGGCACTCGCCGTCGTAAAAGACCCAGCCGCGGGTTGCGTTGCAGTCTTTTATTTTTGTAATTTCTGTATTCACAGAATCATGTCTCCAAAAAAATTTCAGCCGCCGCCCAGCCCAAGCACCTTGCGAATCTTGTCGCCGAGTTTCACGAACTTCGTGAGCGCGCTGGTGGGCCAGGTGCGGATCTGCCCATACCACGCCGTCGTCGTCTCAAAGAAGGCGGCCAGCTCGCGGAGCCGCTGCTCGGTGTATTCGTCGGTCTCCTTGTCCTTCTCGGCCTCGACGATGCACTCGCGCAGCACGGCCAGCGTGGGGTCAATCTCGCGCTTCTTCCGCTCGTCGAGCACCACGCGGAACATCTCCCACACGTCCTTCATGCTCTCGAAATGGTCGCGCTGGTCGCCCATCACGTGGACGCGCCGCACGATGCCCCAGCCCTGGAGCTCCTTGAGGCTGGTGCTGACGTTCGAGCGGGCGACGCCGAGCGTCTCCACGATGTCGTCGGCGTGGAGCGGCTTGGGCGACATGAAGAGCAGCGCGTGAATCTGCGCCACGGTGCGGTTGATGCCCCACTTGGTTCCCATCTCGCCCCAGTGGAGGATGAACTTCTGCTGGACTGGGCTTAACTTTGACATAACTTCTTAAATTTCTGTCTAAACAGAAATTAACGAAACGACAGCCGTTGGCAAGCGGAATTTTTGAAAATCTTCATCAGGCGCATCCCGGCTGCCCGCGCGCGTAGCGCCGCCGTCCTCGGCGGCGAGTTCGCGGGGCGTCCGCGCCCCGTGGATAGGGCCTGGCCGCGAGACGCGGCCTGAACTCGCAGGCGGGGACGCACTGCGTTACCGGGGCTGCGCCTCGTTCACCACACCTCGACCGGGCCTTTGGGCACGGGGATGTTGGCGCGCTGCGCCGCCGCCGGCTCCGGCGACATGAACGAGGCCGCCATCGGTGGCGGGCGGTATTGCGGCTTCAGTTCGCCGCTCTCGTCAAGAAACTGCCGCCGCCAGCGGAGGTAGTTGTCCAGTATCTCATGGAACTCCGCGTGGCTGGCGACCTGCACCACGCGCTTGTTGAAGTCGTTCGCCGGCCCGAAGCGCTTGGAATACCACGGGGCGACCTTGCGGAACATCCGGCAGCCATGTTCCTCGCCGAACACCTCGACCATCAAGTCGAGGTGGCGGCACATGACCCGGATGCGTTCCTCGAAGCGCGGTTCGGCAGGAACCGCGCCCGTGTCGAGGAATTGCCGCGTCTGCAGAAAAATCCACGGGTTGTAGAACGCGCCGCGCCCGATGCTCACGCCGGCGCAGCCCGTCTCGTCGAACATCATCTTCGCCGCCTCGGGCGTGGTCACGTCGCCATTGCCGATGACGGGGATTTTCACGGCCTGCGCCACGGCGCGGATGCCGGCGAGGTTCACGCGCCCGCCGAAACCCTGTTCGCGCGTGCGGCCATGCACGAAGATGGCGGCGACGCCCACGGCTTCGAGCGCCTTCGCCAAGTCCGGCGCGGTGAGGTTTTGGTCGTCCCAGCCGAGGCGCATCTTGGCGGTGACGGGGATTTTCACGGCGTCCACCATGCCCTTGACGAGCGCGGCGGTCTGGTCGAGCTCGGTCATCATCGCGGAACCGCCGCCGACCTTGCAGACTTTTTTCACGGGGCAGCCCATGTTGATGTCCACGCTGGCGATGCCGATGGATTCGAGATACAGCGCGGCGTCGCGCATTTCGCCCGGCACGGAGCCGAAGAGCTGCACGGCGAGCGGACGGTCGGCGGGGCAGGTCTCGATGAGCTTGAACGCCTTGGGATTTTTCTCGATGAGCGAGCGGGCGTTGACCAGGTCGGTGGTGGCGAGGTCGAGGCCGCCCAGCTCGCGCAGCGTGAGGCGGAAGGGCAGGTTCGTGTAGCCCGCCAGCGGCGAGAGGAACAAATTCGACTTCAGCGTCAGCGAACCAAGCTGCAACATACCAGTGGAACATCCGGCAAATCACTACTCCGGCAAAGGTTAAAGTGCGGTGGCATCATTCACCGGCTTCGTTCACAAGCGGGCTTGCCACAAATCCGGCTCCGGCCTAGAGTGCCAGCGTGACCTCGACCACGATCATTGAGGAAATCCGCCATCTGTCCCCCGCCGGACAAGCGGAGGTGATCCGCTTCACGCTGCAACTCGCCCGCGAGCGCGCCCTGACGCCCGACGAACTGACCGGGCTGGCGCGGCGCATGGTGGAGTCCAATGATCCGGCGGAGGTCGAGCGGCTCAAGAGCGCGATTACTGGCGGCTTTTACGGAGACGCGGCTCATGCCTGAAATCCGCCGCGTCAATCTGCCTCCGGCGCTGCTGGCCCATCTCCTCGACCGCATCAAACAACGGCAAATCTCCGCCGAACAGCTCGGCTTGCTGGCCGCGTGGCTCGACACGCATCCCGAAGTGCCGCCGGGCAAATGGTTCAAGCGCTTTCCCGGCATGATTGCCTGCGGCGAAGGCGAACTGATAAAAACTTTCCTGCTGCCGGGCCAGTTGCCAGAAGGGCGGGAGCTGTAGAAGCGGCGCGTTACGCCGTGACTTCAAAAATCGCCTCAATCTCCACTGCAACATTGCTCGGCAGCGTGCCCATGCCCACCGCGCTGCGCGCACCGACGCCGTGGTCCGCGCCGAAGACGTCGGCCATCAGCTCGCTGTAGCCGTTGATGACCTGCGGGTGCTGCGTGAAGTCGGGCGCGGCGTTGACCATGCCGAGCGATTTGACGAGGCGCTTGACGCGGTTGAGCGTGCCCAGCTCGTGCTGGAGCGCGGCGAGAATCGCGAGGCCGACCTGGCGCGCGGCGTCCCGGCCCTGTTCCAGCGTCAAGTCTCCGCCCACTCGCCCGGTGATGAGCTGGCCGTCGGCACCGCGCGAGACGTGGCCAGACACGTAGGCCATGCCGCCCGCGACGACGACGGGCTTGTAGACGCCGCCGGGCTTGGGAATCGGCGGCAGGTGAAGGTTGAGTTCAGCGAGGCGTTCGGCAGGTTTCATAAGGTTTGGCTGGTTGGAATTATTGTGCCGCCAGCATTGGTCGCACCCGTGGTTGCGTGCAAGAATTTTTCCGCGCGACAAATGATTCGCCTGCAATCCCGTCACGGGCTAAAACCCTCCCGCAACTTTTCCGCGCATTGATGAAAGCCCGCCAACACCCGCCCGTGCTCGACGTGAGCCGCCTGACAATTTATCGCGGCGACACGGTGATTCTCGACGACGTGTCGTGGCGCGTCGGGCGCGGCCAGCATTGGGTGATGCTCGGCGCGAACGGTTCCGGCAAGACCTCGCTGTTGAGCGCGCTCACCGGCTACCTCACGCCGAGCGCGGGCGAGATGGCGGTGTTTGGCGAGCGCTTCGGACAGACGGACTGGCGGGAACTCCGCAAGGCCGTCGGCCTCGTCAGCTCCTCGATCCGCCAGTTGATGGCCGACCATGAAGCGGCGCTCGACACAGTCGTCACCGGCAAATACGCGATGATTGATTTCTGGGGCACACCCAGCGCCGCCGACCGGCGCGCGGCGCGGCGCATCCTCCAGCAAATCGAGTGCGAACACCTCGCGGAACGCCCGTGGCTCGTGCTCTCGCAGGGCGAACGCCAGCGCATCCTGATTGGCCGCGCGCTCATGGCCCGGCCCCGGCTGATGATTCTCGACGAACCCTGCGCGGGTCTCGACCCTGCCGCACGCGAGCATTTTCTCCGGTTTCTCGAACGCCTTGGCCGCCAGCCCGGCGCGCCGACGCTCGTCCTGGTGACGCATCACGTCGAGGAAATCATGCCGGTGTTCACGCACCTGCTCGCGCTCAAGGGCGGGCGCGTGCTCGCCGCCGGGCCGAAGCGGAAGCTGCTCAACTCCGCGCTGCTCTCCGAGGCGTTCGCCACGCCGATGCGCCTGCGCCGCGCGAAGAACCGCTATTCGCTCTCCGTCGCGGCGAGCGCGCGGGTGGTGATTTGAGTTTTCAGGCGAAGTTTGTTTGAACGCCACCCCGGCGGATTGGTTCCAACCCGCCGTGAACATCCACTCTCTCCGCGACTGGTTCCGCCGCCAATGGCGGCAGGAAATCAAACCGCTCCTCATCATGGCCCTGGTGCTCTTCGCCTTCCGTTCCGCCGTCGCGGACTGGTATGTGGTGCCCACCGGCTCGATGAAGCCCACCATTGTCGAGGGCGACCGCATCTTCGTGAACAAGCTTGCCTACGATTTGAAGATCCCCTTCACCACCGTGCGGCTCGCGCAATGGGACGACCCGCAGCGCGGTGAAGTCGTCACGTTCAAGTCGCCGGCGGACGGCACGCTGATGGTGAAGCGCGTGGTCGGCCTGCCCGGCGACCGCATCGAGTTGCGCGCCAGCCGGCTCTTGGTGAACGGCGAGCCGGTCGCGTATGAAACGCTGGCGGAAAAGTTCATCAACGTAATTCCCGCAGCGCAACGGGCGGAGCATCAGTTCGCCAGTGAATCACTCGCGGCCCACGCGCATCCGGTGATGCACACGCCGCAACGGCAGGCCATCCGCAGCTTCGCGCCGTTCACCGTCCCCGCCGGCCAATACTTCATGATGGGCGACAATCGCGACAACAGTTTCGACTCGCGGTATTTCGGCGGCGTGGAGCGCGGGCGCATCACGGGCCGCGCCACGGCGGTGGTGCTCTCGCTCGACCGCGAGCATTGGCATCTGCCGCGCTGGCACCGTTCGTTCACCGCGCTGCCGTGACGGCGGCAGATTGCTTTTGACCCCTTGGCCGCGCGGCGTAGAGTGCGCGCGGCATGGCGCACATCCACGAGAAGATTGATTTCACGGTCGCGATTTTTGTCGTTCACGACGGCAGGGTGCTGCTCATCCATCACCGCAAGCTGGACAAATGGCTGCCGCTCGGCGGGCACATCGAACTCGACGAAGACCCCGAGCAGGCCGCGCTTCGCGAGGCGAAGGAGGAGAGCGGCCTCGATGTGGAACTTCTCGGCGAACGCCCGCCCACGACCGAGCCGGGCACCCGCGCGCTCATCGGGCCGCGCTTCCTCGACATCCACCGCATCAACGACACGCACGAGCACATCGGCCTGATTTACTGGGCGCGACCGAAGGGCGGCGACGTCGCGCTCGCCGTCGAGGAGCACCACGACATCCGCTGGGCTGGCGCGACGGAACTCGATTCGCTGCAACCGCCGATGAGCAACGCCGTGAAGTGGTATTGCCGCAAAGCCCTTGAAGAAACGCGGAACGCGGAAGCCGGAACGCGGAAATCCGGCGCGTCCGAATCATAGCTCTTTCCGCGTTCCGACTTCCGCGCTCCGCGTTCATATGTCCCGCCGCAAACAAATCGGATTTCTGCTCACCGCGCTGAACCAGGTCGGCTGCGCCTATTTCGGCAACTACATTTTTTTTCTGCTGCGCCAGCAATACGGCTTCGGCAACACCGAGAACCTGCTCGTCGGCGCGCTGCACGGCCTCGTCTATGTGCCGGCGGCGATCTGGGGCGGGCGCTTCGCCGAGCGGCGCGGGCTGACGGCGGCGATGCGCACCGGCTTCCTCGGCATGGCCCTGACGATGATGGTTGGCGCACTATGGCCGTCGGTCATCGGCACGCTCGCCACGCTCGTGGCCTGGACGGTGGCGATGTGCCTCACCTGGCCCGCGCTCGAAGCCCACGCGATGCTCGGCGAGAACGGGCGCGGGATGCAGCGCATGGTCGGCTTTTACAATGTCACGTGGGCCGGCGGCAGCGCGCTGATGTATTTCGTGGGTGGAGCGATTTTTGAACGCCTCGGCCCACGAAGCCTGTTCTGGATTCCGGCGGGTCTCTACGTGCTGCAACTGGCCGTGACGTGGTGGCTGGAAAGTCTGCCGGTGGACGCTCCAGTGGCAGAGCTGAACAATGCTGCCGAGCCGCACCATCCCGAAGCCGCCGCCTATCAGCAGCCCGTGCCGCCGAAAATCTTTCTCCAGATGGCGTGGCTGGCGAATCCCTTCGCCTACATCGCCATCAACACCGTCCTCGCGGTCATCCCACAACTCGCCGCCAATCTCAAGCTCACCGCCGCGCAGACCGGGATGTTCTGCTCGCTCTGGTTTTTCGCGCGGCTCGCGGCGTTCGTGCTGCTCTGGCAATGGAGCGGCTGGCACTACCGCTTCCGCTGGCTGCTCGCGGCGTTCATCGGCCTCATCGCCGGGTTTGCGACGCTGCTGCTGGCGGGGCAGTTCTGGCTGCTCCTCGTGGCGCAGCTCGTCTTCGGCCTGTCCGCCGGGCTGATTTATTACTCGTCGCTGTTCTACTCGATGGACGTGGGCGAGACGAAGAGCGAGCACGGCGGCCTCCACGAGGCGGCCATTGGTGCGGGCATCTGCGTCGGCCCGGCGGTGGGCGCGGCGGCGCTGCACTTCGCGCCCGGCCATCCGAATGCAGGGACGTTCGCCGTTGCCGCGCTGCTCGCGGCGGGGCTGGTGGGGTTGATTGTGCTGCGCGTGAAGGCGCGTGTGCGCCGTTGAAGTTCCGCGCTTGCCGCGCGCCACAAATCTCCGCAAGCTGGATGGCAAACAACGAAAGGCAACTCATGTCATCACTCGCGGGAAAACTCGGAATCGTCTTCGGCGTCGCCAACAAACGCTCCATCGCCTGGGCCATCGCGCAGGCGTGGCACAAGGCCGGCGCGCGGCTCGCCTTCACCTACCAGGGCGAGCGCCTCAAGGAAAACGTGGAGGAGCTCGCCGGCACCTTCGGCGCGGACACGCTCATCATGCCTTGCGACGTGACCAAGGACGAGGACATCGCCCGCGTCTTCGCCGACGTGGGCGCGAAATTCGGCAAGCTGCACCTGCTGCTGCACTCCGTGGCGTTTGCGCCGAAGGAGGCGCTCGAAGGCGAGTTCGTGAACACCAGCCGTGAAGCCTTCCGCGTGGCGCACGACGTGAGCGCCTATTCGCTCGTCGCGCTGGCCCGCGCCGCCGCGCCGCTGATGACCGACGGCGGCAGCATCGTGGCGATGAGCTACTACGGCGCGGAGAAGGTCGTGCCGCATTACAACGTGATGGGCGTGGCCAAGGCCGCGCTCGAAGCCAGCACGCGCTATCTCGCCTACGACCTCGGCCCGAAGAAAATTCGCGTGAACTGCATCAGTGCCGGCCCGATGAACACGCTCGCTGCGCGCGGCATCGCGGGCTTCGGCGAGATGCTCAAGCACTACGAGGCGCACGCGCCGCTCAAGCGCAACGTGCTGCCCGAGGAACTCGGCGCGACCGGCGCGTTCCTCGCCAGCGACGGCGCGGCGGCCATCACCGGCCAGGTCATCTACGTGGACAGCGGGTATCAAATCATGGGGATGTGACAGGCGGCTCTTTGGCGAATAGCAGCATGAAGCATTGAGTCCGATTCTTCATGAAATTCCCGAGCGCATTCACCGGGGCTTGCATTGCGGCGTTTGTTCTTTTCGCCACATCGCTTCACGCCGCGCCGCCGCTACCGGAGTGGATTTGGCACGAGCATCAAATTGGCGAGGCCGCACCGCGTTCCGGGCAGAGCGAAGTGGTTTTCCTCCGCAAAAACTTCACCGTGCCGAGCGCACCGGGCCGGGCGGAGTTGAAAATTTGCGGTGATGATGAGGCGACGGTGTTCCTCAACGGCAGACAAATCATCGTCGCCCGCCAGCGGCCCGCCGGCTGGACGAACGCGAATTACTCCGCGTCCGCCGTGTCCGTCGCCGACGCGCTCAAGCCGGGCACCAACACGCTCGCCATCATGGGCCGCAATGCGGGCGGGCCGTTCGGCGTCATCGCGCGGCTGGAGATGTCGCCCGGCTACAACCAGACGCAGTGGCTCATCTCCGACACGAGCTGGCTCACGACGCTCAAGAGCAACGCGGGCTGGGAACTGCCCGGCGCGTCCACGGCGGGCTGGCGTCCGGCGCGGCGCATGGGCGTCGAGGGCGACAACCCGTGGTTCGAGGTGATGAACCCGCCCACGACCGCGAGCGAACTGACGCTGCCGCCGGGTTTCAAATCGGAAATCGTCCGCATGGCCAAGCCGGGCGAGGGCAGCTGGATTTCCATGGCGAAGGACGACAAGGGCCGCATCATCGTCTCGGCGCAGCAGCTCGTCTCGTCGAACTGGGGCGGGATGTGGCGCTTCACGCTCGGCGCGGACGGGCGCATCACGAAGGAGGAGAAAATCGAGCTGCCCATCGGCGCAGCGCAGGGCTTGTGCTACGCGCACGGCGCGCTCTTCGTGAACGGACTTGGCCCCAATGGACTCGGCTTCTACCGCGTGCGCGACTCGGATGGCGACGACGCGTTCGATCATATTGAATTTATTTCCAAGCTCTACAATCGCGGCGGTTCGCACGGCCCGCACGGCATCGAGCTTGGCCCCGATGGCGCGCTCTATCACGTCAGCGGCGATTATTCGCAGCCAGTGGACGCGACGGCGGCGGATTCGCCGCACAAGAATTATCAGGAAGACCTGCTGCTCCCGCGCAGTTGGGACGCCAGCGGTCACGCGCGCGGCATCACCGCGCCGATGGGCACGGTGCAGCGTTACGATCCGAAGACCGGCGCGTGGAAATTGTTCGCCGCCGGCCTGCGCAATCCCTACGGCATCGCCTTCAACGCGAAGGGCGAGGCATTCACCTACGACGCCGACATGGAATACGACACCGGCCTGCCGTGGTATCGCCCGACGCGCGTCTATCACCTTGTCAGCGGCGGCGAATACGGCCACCGCGAGGGCACTGGCAAGTGGCCCTACTATTATCCCGACAGCCTGCCGCCCGCCGTGGACATCGGCCTCGGCTCGCCGGTCGGGCTGAAGTTCGGCACGGAGAGCCATTTTCCAGCGAAGTATCAGCGCGCGCTCTTCATGGGCGACTGGGCGTGGGGAAACATCTATGCCGTCCACTTCACGCGAGAAGGACCGAGCTACGCGGGGACGTTTGAGAAATTCGCCGTGGGCCGCCCGCTCAACGTGGTGGATTTGCTCTTCGGTCCCGACGGCGCGATGTATTTCATCACCGGCGGCAACGACACGCGGTCGGGGCTGTATCGCGTGAGCTACGTTGAGCCGCAGGCGAAGATAGGCATTGAATTTGATACCGCTCACGACAGTTTTCTCGTGCTGCGCCGCCGGCTTGAGGCCTTTCACGGCAAAAAAGATTCCAAGGCGATTGACGTTGCCTGGCCGTTTCTTTCCGCCGGCGGCCGCTTCTTTCGCTACGCCGCGCGCATCGCCCTCGAGTGGCAGGAGCCGCAGCTCTGGCACGCCCGCGCGCTGGCCGAAAAGAACACGCGGGCTTCGTTGACCGCGCTGCTCGCCGTCGCGCGCACGGGCAACGCCGAGGTGAAGCCGCAGTTGCTCACCGCGTTGCGCCGGCTGGAGTGGAAGCAGTTGAGCGAGGCGGAACAGTTGGAGTTGCTCCGCATCTACGGCGTGGCGTTCGCGCGCCTCGGCGGTCCCGCGACAGAGACACGCCGCGAACTGGTGAAGCTGTTCGACCCGCTTTACCCCGCCAAGAGCGACGCGCTGAACCGCGAGCTGTGCATGATGCTCGTGTTCCTCGAAGACGCCGCCGTGGTGCCGAAGACGATGAAGCTCCTCGCCGCGCAGCCCGCGCAGGAGCAGCAGGTGCATTACATCTACTACATCCGCACGATGCCGGTCGGGTGGACGCCGGAGCTGCGCCGCGCCTACTTCGAGTGGTTCAACATGGCAGCGGGCAAGTTTCGCGGCGGCGTGAGCTTCACGAAATTTCTCGCCAACTTCAAACGCGACGCCATCGCCGCGCTCACCGAGGCCGAGAAGAAGCAGCTCGCCGACGTGCTCGCGGACGCCGCGCCCGCGCCCACGGTCGCCGTGAAGCCACGCCCTTTCGTGCGCGAGTGGAAGCTGGAGGAAATTCTGCCGGCACTGGACAAGCCGCTCACCGGGCGGAATTTTGCGAAAGGCAAGGCCGCCTACGAAGCCGCGCAATGCTTCGCGTGCCACCGCCTCGGCTTCGACGGCGGCACGGTCGGCCCCGACCTCACGGCGGTGGGCAGCCGCTTCAGCCGGAAGGATATTTTGGAATCCATCCTCACGCCGTCGAAGGTCGTGATGGAACAATACCAGCAGACCACCGTTTTCAAAAAGGACGGCGACGACGTGACGGGCCGGCTCGTGGACGAGGACGACAGCAAGCTGGTGCTCATCACCAACCCGATCACTGGCGACCGCGCCGAGGTGTCGAAGAAAGATTTCGCGAGCCGCCGGCCGTCGGTGATTTCGCCGATGCCCGAAGGCCTGGTGAACGTGCTGACCAAGGACGAACTGCTCGACCTCGTCGCCTATCTGGAATCCGGCGGCGTGGCCACGCACGTCGCGTTCAAAAAATAACAAACACCAATGCCCCGCTGCCCCTGGCCGAAGACTGAACTGGACATCGCCTATCACGACACCGAGTGGGGCGTGCCGCTGCACGACGACCGCGCGCTGTTCGAGCTGCTCATCCTCGAAGGCGCGCAGGCGGGCTTGAGCTGGAGCACCGTGCTGAAGAAGCGCGGGAACTACCGCGCGGCGTTCGACAATTTCGACGCAAAGAAAATCGCGCGCTACGACGCGGCCAAGGTGGCGGAGCTGCTCGCCAATCCCGGCATCATCCGCAACCGGCTGAAAGTTGCCGCGACGATTCAGAACGCGCAGGCGTTTCTGGCGGTGCAAAAGGAGTGCGGCAGCTTCGACGCATACCTCTGGCGCTTCGTGGGTGGCAAACCAATCCAAAACGCGCGGCGAGAAATGAAGGACGTTCCCGCGCGCACGCCGGAGTCGGACGCGATGAGCAAGGATTTGCTGAAGCGCGGCTTCAAGTTCGCCGGCTCGACGATTTGCTACGCCTTCATGCAGGCCAGCGGGATGGTGAACGACCATCTGACGGACTGCCCCCGGCACCGGGAACTGGCGCCGGTTGAATCGCGCCGCCAAGCTTGACGCTGCCCCGCGTGCCTCGCACAATCCGGCGCAATTTCCGTGCTGGGAACACCAGATTGATTTGATGAGCAACACGCCGCTTCACCACTCCGCCGCGCGCCGCTGGCGCGCGTGGGGGCTTTTGCTGGCATCCGGTGCGCTGCTGGTCGTCAACGCCGCCGCGCAGAGCACGCTTTCCGACTGGATCGGCAAGCCGCTCGACGAAATCCGCGCGGCGGCGGAGAAGGGCGACCCGATTCCCCAGCGCATCCTTGCCGACGCGCACTTGAGCGGCGAGGGCGTCGCCAAAGACCCCGCCGAGGCCGCCAAGTGGCTGCGCCGCGCGGCGGAGCAGAAGGACGCGCTTTCGCAATACACGATCGGCCTGCTCTACGACGTGGGCGAGGGCGTGACGCAGGACAAGCGCGAGGCCGTGCGCTGGTATCGGCTCGCGGCGGATCAGAATCTGCCCGAGGCGCAATACAATCTGGGCGCGGCCTACGCCGCCGGCTCCGGGCTGGATCAGGATTTTCACGAGGCGGTGCGGTGGTTTCAAAAGGCCGCCGAGCAGGGCGACCTGCAGGCGCAGACCGCGCTGGGCCTGGCGTTGCGCGAGGGCAAGGGCGCGGAGAAAAACCCCGCCGAGGCCGCGAAGTGGTTCCGCCGCGCCGGCTACGAGGGCGATCCGGTGGCGCAGTTCTACCTCGGCCTCATGCACCATGACGGCGAGGGGGTGACCAAGGATTACGAGGACGCGGCCAAGTGGTTCCGCCGCTCCGCCGAACAGGGCCACGCGGGCGCGCAGTATTATTATGGCACCGCCTGCATGCTGGGCGAGGGCGTGCCGCAGTCCCCGGCGGAGGCCGCCGCGTGGTTTGAAAAGGCCGCCACGCAGGGCCACGCGCTCGCGCAGTATCAACTGGGAAAATCCCAGTTGAGCGGCACGGGCACGAACGCCAGCCCCGCCGCCGCCTTCAAGTGGTTTGAAAAAGCCGCCGCGCAGGGCGAGCCAAACGCGCAGTTCCAGGTCGGCCTGGCCTATCAGACCGGGCGCGGCGTGGAGCCGGATCGCATGGCGTCGTTGAAGTGGCTGCGGCTCGCCGCCGCGCAGGGCAGCGCCGCCGCGCAGGACATCCTGCTCAATGACACCAACCTCCCGCCCTTCGAGGCCATCGCGCGGCCCGACCCGGAGCCGGCATCCGAGCCGAAAAAAACCGTTGAAGTAAAACCCGCGCCGCCCGCCGCCGTGGCTCCGCCGGCACCGATGCCGGGGCCAGATCGCCTGCCCACGGCGCTCGCGGTGTTCGCCGCGATCACCGCGCTGCTCGTGGCGCTGTTCGGCGCGCTGGCGATTTACTTCCTCAAGAGCCGGCTCTCCGGCCTTGAACACGAGCTGCGCGAGACCAAGCGCGAGCTGGCCCGCACCAACACGCATCTCAACACCATGATCAACTACGTCGAGTCGCGCATGATTGCCGCCGGGCCGGCGGATCCAAAAGTCCTCGCGTCGCCCGCCGCCCCGCAGATCAGCGGGCCGGCCTCCGAAATCGCCGCCTTCAAGGCCCATCGCCCGCGTTCGGCAAAGTGATCCTCACCGGCACCGCCCGTTTCCGCCGGGCATCTCCCGGCCATTGAGGCGGCGGAAAACAGGGCTTGCAATCAGGGGCGGATTACTTATTTTATCCGCGCTTCTGGACGCGAGCGTAGCTCAGCCTGGTAGAGCATCACGTTGCCAACGTGAGTGTCGAGGGTTCGAATCCCTTCGCTCGCTCCATTTTTCCATTCAAGGACTTGCGCGACCCGGCCAGATTTGGTCAGGCAAAATGCCCGTCCGCTTTGAGGCCACCCGGGCTCGCACCGTGTTTCATCCGCGGCTGGAAAATCATGCCGCTGTGGCGTGCGCCGCCGGCGGGTGCCGGCAGCCGAATTCATCTTTGACAGCGTCACAGCCGGTTGGCAGTGTTCGGCTCCATTTGCGGGGAGAATGGGGCGTTTTTCCGCAGATGTCCGTCACCTTCGCCTCTTGAACCTGAATTGTTGAACTATGTCCGAACCGCTTGTTGGAAACCTGCTCGTCGCCCAGTCGGGCGGCCCCACCGCCGTCATTAACGCCAGCATCGCCGGCGTTATTCAGGAGGCCGGACGCCACGAGTGCATCGAGGAAATCTACGGCGGCGCCAACGGCATCCTCGGCATCCTCAACGAGGAGCTGCTCGACCTGAACGACGAGAAGGCCAAGACCATCGAGGGCCTCAAGCACACGCCCGCCGCCGCGCTGGGCACGTGCCGCTACAAGGTTGATTTCAAGAAGAAGCCGGAGAAGGCCGCGCAGGACATGGACCGGCTGTTCGAGGTGTTTGCCGCGCACAACATCCGCTTCTTCTTCTACGCGGGCGGCAACGACTCGCAGGACACCGCGCACAAGATTCACGAGCAGGCCGTCGCGCGCGGCTGGGCGATGCGCGTCATCGGCGTGCCCAAGACGATTGACAACGACCTGCCCCACACCGACCACTGCCCCGGCTACGGCTCGGTGATCAAATACAACGCCGCGACCGTCATGGAAATCGCCGCCGACGTGGGCAGCATGGCCACGGACGACGGCTCCTGTTGCATCATCGAGGTGATGGGCCGCGCCGCCGGCTGGATTGCCGCCGGTGCCGTGCTCGCCAAGCGTCAGCCAACAGATGCGCCGCATATTATTTTGCTGCCGGAAATTCCTTTTGAGGAAGAAAAATTTCTCGCCCGCGTGAAGGAAACCACCGGCCAGTTGAAGTATTGCATCGTCGTCGCCGGTGAGGGCATCAAGTATCCGAACGGCGAGGAGGTCGGCGTGGACAAGACGCGGCTCGACGCTTTCGGCCACGCCGTGCTCGGCGGCGCGGCGGACCGGCTCGCGGAAAAAATCCAGGGCAAGCTGAACCTCAAGACCCGCACCGTGAAGCTCGGCTACGCGCAGCGCGCCGCCGCGCATTTCGCGAGCGAGACGGACGCGCTGGAGGCCGCCGCCTGCGGCGAGGCCGCCGTGCGCGCCGCCGTCGCGGGCCAGAGCGGCTTCATGGTCAAGCTCGTCCGGCTCCAGAGCCATCCCTACAAGTGGACGACGGATCTCCAGCCGCTGGGCGACATCGCCAACGTCGAGCACTTCCTCCCGCGCGACTGGATCAGCGAGGATGGCTTCCTGCCAAACGAGAAGTTTGTGGAATACGCCCGTCCGCTCATCGAAGGCCAGCTGCGCCTGCCGATGGAGCACGGCCTGCCGAAGTTCGCCGTGCTGCAGAAAAGCCCGGTCGAGAAGAAGCTGCCGCCGCGCGCGTGAGGCGCGGCGGGGGAAAGTTCAGCTCTGCGCCCTTTGCGAACCCTCTGCGTCCTCCGCGTAGAAAAAATAAACGCAGAGGGCGCAGAGGGTTCGCAGAGGAACGCAGAGGAGGCAAATCGGAACACGCCCGCGCACGGACGGTTTGCCTTTTTCGCCGGGCCGTGGTCGAGTGGCGGCAGCAAGTTTCACCATCAACCATCAGGCCATGCACAATATGCTCCGCTCCGCGCCCGCCACCCTCGCCCTTGCGCTTCTTCTCTGGCAACTGTCCGCCCCCGCCGCCCCCGCCGCCGGATTCCTTGACCGGCTGCTGGGCGGCAAATCCAAGGCCACCAATGCACCCGGCACCGCGCTGGCCGGCGCGCTCACGCCGGATCAGATGACGCAGGGTTTGAAGGAGGCGCTCGGCAACGGCGTGCAGCACGCGGTCAAGCAGCTCGGTGCGGACGGCGGCTTCCTCACGAACCTCAACGTGAAAATCCCGATGCCGGAGAAGTTGCAGACCGTCGAGAAGACCCTCCGCAAGCTCAAGCAGGAGCGCCTCGCCGACGAGTTCGTCACCACGATGAACCGCGCCGCCGAGAAGGCCGTGCCCGCCGCCGCCGAGGTTTTTGGCGGCGCGATCAAGCAGATGTCCATCGAGGACGCGCGGGCCATCCTCACCGGCCCGCCCGACGCGGCCACGCAGTATTTCCGCCGCACGTCGCAGACGAATTTGTTCGCCAAGTTTCACCCCGTCGTGAAGCAGGCGACCGACCAGGCCGGCGTCACCGCGTCCTACAAGCGGATGATGGACAAGGTCAATACGGCGGGCTCCTTCGGCGGCTTCGGGGTGAATTCTCTCCTCAACAAGGACGCGACGGACGTGGACAGCTACGTGACGAACAAGGCGCTCGACGGCCTCTTCAAAATGGTCGCCGAACAGGAGAAACAAATCCGCGAGAACCCCGTCGCGCGCACCACGGATCTGCTGAAGAAAGTCTTCGGAACCAGCCTCCGTCCGTGAAGCGGCGGCGGGAAGGTCGCGCCGCACTCTTGCCGCGCCGGCGCATTTCCCGGTTTCCAACGCGCGGCGGGGCGGCTTAACTCCCGCCGTGCCGCGCGAATACGATTTCCACTCCACCCAGCGCCTCGCCGCCCGCGCGGCGCGGGAACTCGCCGTGTGGCTGGCGGCCGACCCGCGCACCGTCCGCGTGGTGAACGTCGAGGCGGACGAGAAGTTTCAAGCGCTGGACGTGGACCTGCTCTGGGAGACGCGCGCGGGCCGGCGCAAAATCGAAATCAAGGCCGACCGCCATGACCAGACGGACAATTTTTTCTTCGAGACCGAGAGCAACCGCGAGGCGGGCACGCCCGGCTGCTTTCTCTACACGGAGGCGGACGAGGTGTTCTACTATTTCACCGGCCTGCGGCGGCTCTACGTGCTGCCGATGCCCGCGACGCGCGCGTGGTTCACGGCGCGGCTCAAACGCTTCCGTGAGGTGACGGCGCGCACGCCGGTGCGCGGCGGTTTCTACACTACCGCCGGGCGGCTGGTGAAGATCGAGGAGGTGATGGGCGCGGGCCTCGGTGCGACGTGCCATGACCTGCGGGAGTTTTTCCAGACGCCGCTGTTCGTTCATCAGATAAAATATTTCCTCCGCAAAGTGCGCCACGTTTTCCGCCGCCCGGCCTGATTCCGCCGCATCGTCACTTGACCATTGCCCGCCGCTCCGCGAACATGGCGGCCATGACGGCGGCGGAACCGCAGCACAGCACGCACTCTCGGCAATAATCCTCTCATGCAAGGCTACGTCTCACTTGTCCTGCACGCGCACCTGCCCTACGTGCGGCACCCGGAGCACGAGAAGTTTCTCGAAGAATGCTGGCTCTTCGAGGCCGTCACGGAGACGTATCTGCCGCTCATCCAGACGATGGACGGCTGGCTGCGCGACGGCATGGAGACGCGCCTGACGCTCACGCTCTCGCCGACGCTCTGCGCGATGCTCCTCGACCCGCTGCTGCAGGACCGCTACCTGCGCCATCTCGAAGGCCTCATCGAACTCGCGGAAAAGGAAATCCACCGCACGCACTGGGATCGCGCCTATCACGAACTGGCGTGGATGTATCACCACCGCCTCACGACGCTGCGCGGGACGTATTTCAGCTACGGGCGGAACCTCGTCGGCGCGTTCCGCAAATTTCAGGAACAGGGCCGGCTCGAAATCATCACCACCGCCGCCACGCACGCGCTGCTGCCATTGATGGCGGACAGTCCGCAGTCCATCCGCGCGCAAATCCTCACCGCGCGCGACCACTACCGGGCATGCTTCGGCTGCGACCCACGCGGCATCTGGCTGCCGGAATGCGCCTACGTCGAGGGCGTGGAAAACACCTTGCAGGAGGCGAATATCCGCTGGTTCATCACGGATACGCATGGGATTTTGCACGCGCATCCGCGCCCGCGCTACGGCGTGTTCGCGCCGGTGTTCACGCCCAATGGCATCGCGGCGTTCGGGCGCGACCTCGATTCCGCGCGGCAGGTGTGGAGCCGGCACGAGGGCTATCCCGGCGACCCGCGCTACCGCGACTTCTACCGCGACATCGGTTTTGATTTGGACTTCGACTACGTGAAGCCGTATCTGCCCAGCCCGGAACTGCGCGGCTTCACGGGCCTGAAGTATTTCCGCATCACCGGGCAGACGGCGGACAAGCAAATCTACGACCCCGCCGCCGCGCGGTGCGCCGCCGACGAGCACGCGAATCATTTCCTCGCCGCGCGCACCGGGCAGATTCAGCACCTCGCCGGCTTCATGGATCGCCCGCCGCTCGTGCTCTCGCCCTACGACGCCGAGCTGTTCGGCCACTGGTGGTATGAGGGGCCGGAGTTTTTGAACTACTTCATGCGCAAGGCGCATTTCGACCAGCAGGTGTTCACGCTCATCACGCCGGAGGAATATCTGCGCCGGCATCCCACGAACCAGGTCGCCACGCCCAGCCCGTCCACGTGGGGCGAGGAAGGCTACTTCAAGCTCTGGCTCAACGAGACGAACGAGTGGATTTTCCCCCACCTGCAAATCGCCCAGCAGCGCATGACCGACCTCGCGCGGCGCTATCCGACCGCCGACGGCCTGACCGAGCGCGCGCTCAAGCAGGCCGCGCGCGAACTGCTCCTCGCGCAGGCGAGCGACTGGCCGTTCATCCTGCGCACCGGCACCAGCCCCGACTACGCGCGCAAACGGGTGAAGGAGCATCTGCTCCGCTTCATCGCGCTGCACGAGCAGCTCACCGCGACGCGCGTGGACGAACGCTGGCTCGCGCGCGTGGAATGGATGGACAATCTTTTCCCCGACGTGAACTACCGCTACTGGGCGTAGCGCGGGCGGTTGGAATTGACAAGCCCTCGTCCGGCTGGGGATCCAGTCGCGCCCCTCATGCGGCAAACAACTGCTTCATCTCGCCGAGAATGCGCGGCACTGCCGTCCACGGGTCTTCCTTCGCCTCGTATTCCAGCGCGACCCAGCCCTGGTAGCCCTGATCGCGGAGGATTTGCGTGAAGCGCTTCATGTCGGCGGGCACGTTGCCCTTCACGTTAGCCGGATGGATTTCCGTCTTGAACTGCACGTTCACCGAGTAGGGCACGCAGCGCTCGAAATCCTTGTAGGGATCGTCCGTGCGGAAATTGCCGGAGTCGAGATTGATGCCGAGCCATGGGCTGTTCACCGCCTTGACCATTGGCAGCAAGGTGTCCGCGCTGCCGATGGAATCGTGATTTTCGAGGCCGAGGAAGACGCCCTTCTGGCCCGCGTAGTCGCAGCATTCCTCCAGCGCGGTGATGACAAGCCTGTCGGCCTCGTCGCGCGGAATCTCCTTCGTCACGCCGGCGAAGACGCGGATGTGCGGCGCGCCCAGCAGTGCGGCGCGGTCAATCCACTTCTTCGTCTCCGCAATCTCGGCGTCGCGCTTCGGGCCTTTCGGGTGCGAGAAGTTGTTGCCGATGGCCGTGCCGCTGTTGGCGACGCCGCGCAGGAAACAGTGCCGGCGAAGCTGCATCAGGAAAGCATGATCAAAGTCCGGCGGGAAAAAGTAGCTGGTCAGCTCCGTCCCGACGCAGCCGTGTTCGGCGCAGAAATCCACGAACTTGAACATGTCCATCTCCCGGCCGGCGGGGACAGACTTGGCCTTGGCATTCGGCTTGCCGCGCATCGAGGCAAAAAAATCGCGGAACGAATAGGCGGCGAGGCTCAATTGCAGCCGCGCCTTGCCGCCGCGCCTGAACGGCTCCTTGGCGCGGGCGGCGGGCGGGTGCACCAATGCGCCGCCGGCCACGGCGAGGCTGGCCACGGCGGAGGCGTTTAGAAATGCGCGGCGGGAGAGGGTGTTCATAGATTTGCCCGAACATAACCACAGCGCCGCCGGGGAGGAAAGATTTTCTTGACCGGAACAATGCCGTGGAATCGGGGAGCGCGACCGTCCCGGTCGCACCAGTCGGCGTCCCGCCGAATGGTTCCGGGCGAAACCAGCGCCCACCAAACGGGGCGTCCGCTCGGGGAAGGAAGTTTTCGGCGGGACGCCGAAAACAGCGGGCGAGACGCCACGCGCTCCCCATTCAATCGCATGGTTCCGGTTTAGAACTGGAGAGCGCCTACCGCCGCGCCTTGGGCAGCGCATTGCGGCCCGCGTAAACAGCGTTCTTGCCGAGTTCCTGTTCGATGCGAAGGAGTTGGTTGTATTTCGCCAGACGGTCGGAGCGGCTCAAGGAACCGGTCTTGATCTGACCGCAGTTGGTCGCCACGGCGATGTCGGCGATGGTCGAGTCTTCGGTCTCGCCGGAGCGGTGCGAGAGGACGGCGGAGTAGCCGTTGAATTGCGCGAGCTGCACGGCGTCGAGCGTCTCGGTGAGCGAGCCGATCTGGTTCACCTTCACGAGAATCGAGTTGGCCGTGCCGGTATCAATGCCCTTCTTCAGGAACTTCACGTTGGTCACGAACAGATCGTCGCCGACAAGCTGCACGGTGTCGCCGATTTTGTCGGTCAACATTTTCCAGTGCTTCCAATCGCCCTCGGCGCAGCCGTCTTCGATGCTGACGATGGGGTAATTCTTGCAGAGCTTCGCGTAGAACTCCACAAGCTGCGCGCCGGTGATGGTCTTGCCGGTGGATTTCTTGAAGGTGTAAGTGCCGTCGTGGTTGTAGAACTCGGACGCGGCGACATCGAGCGCGAAATAGATTTCCTTGCCGAGCTTGTAGCCGGCGTCGGCCACGGCTTTGCTCATGGAATCCATCGCGTCCTCGACGCTGTTGAGCTTGGGCGCGAAACCACCTTCGTCGCCGACGGCGGTGGAGAGGCCGCGCTTCTTGAGCACGGACTTGAGCGCGTGGAAAATTTCCGTGATCGCGCGCAAGCCTTCGCTGAACGTCGGCAGGCCGTGCGGCATGATCATGAATTCTTGGAAATCAATCGGGGCGTCGGAGTGCGCGCCGCCGTTGATGACATTGGCCATCGGGACGGGCAGCACCTTGGCGTTCGTGCCGCCGATGTAACGGTAGAGCGGGAGGCCTTTGGATTCCGCAGCGGCGCGGGCGTTGGCGAGCGACACGGCGAGGATGGCGTTCGCGCCGAGCTTGGACTTGGTTTCCGTGCCGTCGAGCTTGAGCATGATCCGGTCAACGCCGACTTGATCGCCGACGCAATGCCCGACGAGCGCCTTCTTGATTGGGCCGTTCACGTTGGCGACGGCTTTCTGGACGCCCTTGCCGAGGAAACGGGTCTTCACGCCGTCGCGGAGTTCGATGGCTTCATGTTCGCCGGTGCTCGCGCCGGAGGGGACGGCAGCACGACCGATCGTGCCACAGCACAATTTCACGTCGGCTTCAACGGTGGGGTTGCCGCGCGAGTCGAGGATTTCGCGCGCCTGGATGTCAACGATCTTGCTCATGTTCAGTTTTGGTTTTCTGTGTCCGCAAAGGAGGGCGAATCTTAAAAGCGGCGGCGATTGAGTCAACACGGCAGTTGCGGGTCAGCCGCCGAAAAATGTTGTGCAATTCCGCCGGAGGTTTGTCACCATGCCAGCCGATGAAAGCGGCGGTGCTTTACGGGCGCGAGGACGTGCGGGTGGAAACCACCACGCCGCGCGCGCTGCATCCCGGCGAGGCGCGCGTGGCGGTCGAGGCCGCGCTCACCTGCGGCACGGATCTCAAGGTCTACAAGCGCGGCTATCACGCGAAGATGATCACGCCGCCGGCGGTGTTCGGCCACGAGCTGGCGGGCATCATCAGCGAGCTGGCCCTGGACGTGCGCGGCTGGCACGTCGGCGACCACGTGGTGGTGGCGAACTCCGCGCCGTGCGGCCAGTGCTTCTACTGCTTCAACCAGCAGGAAAATCTTTGCGAGGATTTGCAGTTCCTCAACGGCGCGTATGCGCGCTCGATCATCGTCCCGCCGCGCCTCGTGCAGAAAAACATGGTGCGGCTCAAGCCGGGCACGAGTTTCCGCGACGCCGCGCTGGTTGAGCCGCTGGCCTGCGTGGTGCAGGGCGTGGAGGACTGCCAGTTGAAACCCGGACAGGAAGTGCTGGTGATCGGATCGGGGCCGATTGGGTTGATGTTCACGGCGCTGGCGCGGCACATGGGCTGCCTGGTGACGGTGGCCGGGCGCGGCGAGGCGCGGCTGCGGGCGGCGCTGCGCCTGGGTGCGAAGCAGGTGATTGACATCGGACGCAAGCCCGACCTGGCGAAGGCAATCAGCGCCGAGACGCTTTCCACCAAGCTGTTCGACGTGGTCATCGAGGCGGTGGGCAAGCCCGAGGTGTGGGAGGCGGCGTTCAACCTTGTCCGCAAGGGCGGGCTGGTGAATTTCTTCGGCGGCTGCGCGGCGGGCGCAACGGTCACGTTCGACGCGGCGCGCATCCATTATTCCAACCTCACGCTGCGCGCGAGCTTCCACCACACGCCGCGCACGATCCGGCGCGCGCTGGAGTTCATCGAGCGCGGCGTCGTCCACGCGCGGGATTTTGTGGACGGCGAGTGGCCGTTGAGCCGGCTGCCGGAGCTGTTCAAGAACATGGCGGCGGGCAACAAGGCGGTGAAGACGTTCATCCGCGTGCACGATTGATCCCTGACGGCCGGCCGCCCTCCAGCGCATGAGCGACGACGAGCTGATGATCTACGAGTTCATGCTGTCCATGCGCGGGGTGCCTTTTTCGGCGAAGGAGATTTCCAAGGCGATTGACCGCAAACGCGCCGACAAGGATCTCCGCTGGGCGCACACGCCGTTGAAGAAGCTGGTGCTCAAAGAAAGAATCCAGCAGACCAACGAAGGCTTTTACATCATCCCGCTGGGCGAGGAGGCTGCCAAGGAGAAGGCGGAGATGGCGGAAACCCTCGCGTTCGAACCGGGTGACGCCCGGTGCGGCGGCACGATGCCGGAGCTGGTTCCCCAGATGGCCGGGCTGGACACGCTCGGCCTGAACGACACGGAAACGATGTTCCTGAAAAAATCCGCGGCGGCGGCGGAGCGGGCCAGAATGCCGGCCAAGGTCAAGCCCGCCGAGACGGTCAGCGAACCGCTTTCTTGGAGACCGCCGCTGGAAGAAAAGCCGCCATCGGCCAGCCCGGCGGAGGCTCCGGTCGAGGAGCGGCCCCGCCGGCGGACAAATCCCTTCGACAACATTGATTTCTTCGGCATCCCGCGCCGCCCGCCCCGGCCATGAACTGCTGGCGTCCGCCGCCGCGCCGGATTATTCTCGCCGTGTGCATGAGCAGGCCGCCGAGCTGGCCGCCGAAGCCAAGCTGAAATTCCAAGCCATGAGCATCGAGGAAATCATCATCTACGAGTATTTGGTGGCCCGCCGCGGAATTTACCATTCGGTTCGGGAGGTCTCCAAGGCGCTTGACCGCAAGCGTGCCGAGGCGGAACTCCGCTGGGCCCACTTCGCGCTGAAAAAACTTCTGGCCCGGGGCAAAATCGAGCGTTCGGTCGAGGGCTATTATTTCGTCCCGCACATTGAGGTGGAAGAGGGGGGTGCCCGGTCCGGCGGTGGCTGGCGCGGCGGCGCAATGCCGCCGCCTGCGCCCCTGATGGCCGGAATGGACACGCCCGGCCTGGCCGAAACGGAAACGATGTTTCTGGAAAAATCGGCGATGGAGAAAGCACGGGCCAAGCCGCTGTCCGACGTGAAGCCCGCCCTCGATCCGGTTGTGGAGTTGCCCCGTGAGGAGGAACCGTCGGAAACCAGCCCGGGCCAAGCCGGTGATGCTGTTCCTCATGCGAAGCCGAATCCTTCCGCAAACATTGCCTTTGGCCGCAAACTGAAGGGCCTGCCCCGGCCCGGCAATGCGCCGCCCGGAAAATGAACTGCTGGCGTCCGCCGCCGCGCCGGACTATTTTCACCCGGTGAATTCGGAACCCTCCCCGCCCGCGCCCGTCCGCCGCCGCGTGGCGCCGCCGCGCGGCTGGCGCGCCGAGGTGGACTACGTGCTCATCACGCAGACGCAGCTCGCCCGGCGCGTGCGCGAACTGTCGCGCGAGATTGAGCGCGACTTCACGGGGCGCGACCTCGTCATCGTCTCGCTGCTCAACGGCACGGTGATGTTTCTCGCGGATCTCATCCGCCACCTCTCGCTGCCGTTGCGGCTGGATTTCATGGGCGTGTCCAGCTACGGCGGCGGCACGACCTCGCGCGAGCTCGTCTTCACCAAGGAACTGCGCCTCGAAGTGCGCGGGCGCGACGTGCTGCTCGTGGACGACATCCTCGACACCGGCAAGACGCTCCAGACCGTGCTTGCCAAGCTGCGCGAGCTGCAGCCGCGCGAAATCAAAACCTGCGTGCTGCTCGACAAGCCCTCGCGCCGCGTGGAAAACGTGCGGGCCGACTACGCCGGCTTTGAGGTTCCCGACCTTTTCGTCATCGGCTACGGGCTGGACTACGCGGAGCGCTACCGCAACCTGCCGTTCGTCGGCGTGCTCAAGCCGGAGATTTATCAGCACTGAAACGCTGTCATGCGAATCCGCACCCAATTCTTCTCCTACTTCAAGGAACTCACCGGCTGCGCGGAAACCACCGTCGAGCTGCCGGCGGACAGCACGATTGCCGCCCTGCTGGAGCAGTTGCACGTGCGCTTTCCCCGGATGAAGCCGATGCAGAACTCCACGCTCATCGCCGTGGGGGTGGAATACCAGCCGCGCGATTACGTGCTGCGCGACGGCGACGAAGTCTCGCTTTTCCCGCCAGTGCAGGGCGGGTGAGATTGCCGGCGCGAAACCGCGCGATAAAACCTCCCGGCCTCCCGCCCTACTTCTTCCCGAGGCAATAAACCGCGCGCTCCGAGCGGAGGAACATCTGGCCGTCGGAAACCGCCGGGCTGCCGTTGAAGGCGCTCGCGTCCAGCGGCGGGTTGTTGGCCAGCAGCTTGAACTCCGGCTGCGCCGCGACGATGAACGCGCCGCGGTTGCGCGTGACGAAGCAGAGCTGGTTTCCCACCAGCACGGGCGAGGCGTAAATCTTGTCGGGCTTGGGCTGGAGCGGCTGTTCCCACACAACTTCGCCGCTCGCCGCCTTCACGCAATAGAGCACGGCGCGGCTGTCGTTCGCGAAGTAGAGATGGCCGTCGTGATAGACGGGCGAGGAGACGTTCGAGCCTTTGTTGAGCCGCCAGACGACGTGCGTGGTAGTCACGTCGCCGTGCCCGCCCGCGCGCACGGCCATGGCCTGCCCCGCCGGATGGCCGAGCAGATAGATGACGCCCTGATGCGCCACGATGCTCGGGCACAATTCGGCGGCGGCGATGGCGCGGCAGTTCCACAGCTCCTGTCCGGTCGAAGGATTGAATGCGCGCAGCCGGCCTTGCAGAGCGACGACGAGTTCCGGCTCCGCGCCGCCGGCGTTCACGAGCGCCGGGGTGTTCCACGCGCGCGCGAGGCCGCTCACCTTCCAGACAACCTGGCCGGTGTTTTTCCGCAGGGCAAAGAGCGTGTCGCTCTCCATCGCGGCGTTCACGATGACGAGGTCTTTGTAGAGGATGGGCGACGCGCCAGTGCCCCAGTCGTGATGGTTCGTGCCGACGTTCGCCTGCCAGAGCTTCTTGCCGTCGCGGGTGAAGGCGAACACGCCGGACTTGCCGAGGAAGAAGAAGACGTTCGTGCCGTCGCTCACCGGCGTGCTGGAGGCGTAGCCGTGCTGCGGCAGATACGGCCCTTGATACGGCGTGTCGGGCGCGGGATCGGGCACGGGAATGTTCCAGAGAATCCGGCCATCGCGGCGGTCGAGGCAGAGCGCGTGTCGCTTGAGCGCGGTCATCTCGCCCGGCTGCTCCCGATTCAGGCCGTAGCCGCTCCAGCAGGTGACGAACACGCGCCCCGCGCTGACGATGGGGCTGGACGAGCCGGGGCCGGGCAGGTCGGTTTTCCACGCGATGTTTTCCGTCGCGCTCCAGCGCAGCGGAACCTGGGTTTCGGTCACGCGGCCATCGGCGGACGGCCCGCGAAAGCGCGGCCAGTCGCCGGCGGAAGCGGCGGAGACAGCGAGAAAGAGGAACGAGAGGAAAGATCGGTTTTTCATACGGGTGGCGTTGGTTGAAGTGCTACTCGGCGGCAAACGGTCTGTCAACCAATCGCGCGTTCTCTTCATGCAGTTCAGTCGCCTGTTGCTTCCGATTCGCGCCTTTGTCATCTTCTCCGCCGGATGAAGAGCGCTCTTCCCGCAGCCTCCTCCTGAACCATGGCCGCAATTCTTTCCCCGCCGCCGCGCGTGAGCGTGGACGGCAAGTGCTTCCGCCTCGGCGAAAAAAAGTTTTTCGCCAGGGGCGTGACCTACGGCCCGTTCGCGCCGAACCAGAGCGGCGAACCGTTCGCGTCGCCGGAGCGGACGGCGCAGGACTTCGCGCTCGTCCGTGAACTCGGTGCGAATGTGCTGCGCGTTTATTACACGCCGCCACGCTGGTTTCTCGACCTCGCCCTCGCGCATGAACTCAAGGTCATGGTGGACGTGCCGTGGAGCAAGCAGCTCTGCTTCCTCGACGATTACAAGCTGCGGCTCGAAGCCCTCGATGCGGTGCGCGCTGCGGCGAAGGCGTGCGCGGGGCACCCGGCCATCTTCGCCATCAGCGTGGTGAACGAGATTCCGGCGGACATCGTGCGCTGGAGCGGCGCGGAGCGCGTGGCGGAGTTCATTGACGACCTCGTGGACGCGGTGAAGGCGGTGGACGCGGACTGCCTCTGCACATTCGCGAGCTTCCCGCCGACGGAGTTTCTCCAGCCGCAGAACATTGATTTCGTCTGCTTCAACGTCTATCTGCACCAGCAGCGTCCGCTGGAAAACTACCTCGCCCGCCTGCAGATGATGGCGGACACCAAGCCGCTGATGCTCGGCGAATTCGGCATTGATTCCATCCGCGAGGGCGAGGTGGCGAAGTGCGAGATTCTGCGCTGGCAAATCGAGACGGTCAGCCGTGCCGGACTGGCGGGCACGATTATCTACAGCTTCACCGACGACTGGTTCAAGGACGGCTGGCAGATCGAGGACTGGGCGTTCGGTCTCACGACGCGTGACCGGCAGCGGAAAGATTCATTCCGCGCGGTGAAGGAGGCGTTCGCCGTCGCACCGTATTTTCCGCTCAAGCAATCGCCGAAAGTCTCCGTCGTCGTCGCCAATTACAACGGCGCGCGCACGCTCAAGACCTGCTTCGACTCGCTCGGCAAACTCAATTATCCCGACTACGAAGTCGTCTTCGTGGACGACGGTTCGACCGACGCCTCGATGCAGATCGCGTCGCTCTATCCGAACATCCGCATCTTCCAGCACGCGAAAAACCAGGGCCTCTCCGTCGCGCGCAACACCGGCATCGCGGCGAGCGCCGGCGAAATCGTCGCGTTCACCGACTCCGACTGCCGCGCGGACGAGGACTGGCTTTATTATCTCGTCGGCGATTTGATCAACAGCCGCTTCACCGGCATCGGCGGGCACAATTTTCTTCCGCCGGAAGATTCCCCCGTCGCCGCCGCCGTGATGGTTTCGCCCGGCGGCCCGGCGCACGTGATGTTGAACGACCGCCTCGCCGAGCACATTCCCGGCTGCAACATGGCTTTCTACAAATGGGCGCTCGACGAAATCGGCGGCTTCGATCCCATCTACCGCAAGGCCGGCGACGACGTGGATGTCTGCTGGCGTTTGCAGCAGCGCGGCTACCGCATCGGCTTCAGTCACGCGGGCTTCGTGTGGCACTACCGGCGCTCGACGGTGAAGGCGTATCTCAAGCAGCAGCAGGGCTACGGCGAGGCCGAGGCGCTGCTCGTGCGGAAGCACCCCGAATACTTCAACACGCTCGGCAGCAGCATCTGGCAGGGGCGCATCTACACGCCCGCCAAGCTCGGCGTCGTCACGCGCCGGCCCATCATCTACCACGGCGTGTTTGGCAGCGGGCTGTTTCAATCCATCTATCGCGCGGAGCCGTCGCTCGGCTTGATGCTGCTGACGAGCCTCGAATACTACGTCCTCGTCCTGCTGCCGCTGCTCGTGCTGGGAACGGTGTTCACGTTCCTGCTGCCCGTGGGAATGGCGAGCGTGCTCGTCTCGCTCGGCTTGTGCGTGCTGGCGGCGGCGCAGGCGGAGTTGCCGAAGAAGAAACGCCGCCGCTGGTCGCGCCCGCTGATTGCGCTGCTGTTCTTCCTCCAGCCCATCGCGCGCGGCTGGGCGCGCTACCAGGGCCGGCTGCACCTGCGGCAGACGCCGCTCTCCGCGCACGAGACGCTCGACACGCTCGACGAGAAAAACAAAAAGAAGAACTTCACCGAGCTGCAATACTGGTTTCGCGGCCCGGTCACGCGGATGGATTTCCTCGCGCGCATCCTCGACGCGCTCGACAAGCAGGGCTGGCAGAGCAAAACCGACAGCGGCTGGAACGAGTTCGACGTGGAAATCCACGGCAGCCGCTGGTGCCAGTTGCAGCTCGTGACCCTCGCGGAGTCGCATGGCGAAGGGAAACAGCTCTTCCGCTGCCGGCTCCGCACCGAGTGGAGCCTGCTCGCGCACGTCACGTTCTGGGCGGCGCTGGGATTTGAACTGCTGCTGGCCGGCACGGTGGGGCGTCTGGTGCCGTCGCTCTGGCTGCTGCTTTTCAGCCAGGTCGTTCTGCTCTGGTTTTTTCAGCGTGAACGCCGCAGTTTGGAACGCATCATCGGCGTGTTCCTTGACGGCGTTGCGAAGAAGATGAACTTCATCAAAATCGAGCCGGAACCGCTCCGGGCCAGGCGCGTCGTGGCACGGCGCGTTGACAAACCGCCCCCGCCGGACGCCGCCGCCAAGCCATAACGCTTCGCGGCGCACCCGGTTTAATCCCCCCGCATTTTTCCCCTTGCCAGCTTCGGACGGCAGGCGTAGAAAATTCCCAATCGCCCGCAGAAGAACGCCTTTAAGGAAGGTGCATACGGGCGGGAAATCCGTAACAATGAAACCATGGCCCGCGCCGATCACAGTCGCGCTGATTTTTCCCGCGCCGACATAGACGACATGGTGCCGCCAAACAGGAGGAAAAAAACCATGCCCCGTTATTCCGTCAACAAGACTGCCGCCTACGCCCGCAGCGTGGGCAGCCTCTTCACCCGCAACTAGGCCGCGCTCCTCGCCAAGGGCTACAATGCCACCGACGACATCGCCGCGCTCACCGCCG
The DNA here is from genome assembly GCA_016235585.1 of Verrucomicrobiota bacterium. Lineage (GTDB taxonomy): Bacteria > Verrucomicrobiota > Verrucomicrobiia > Limisphaerales > JACRJY01 > JACRJY01. Next base: position 78,839 of record JACRJY010000157.1, read on the forward strand.
GGGCCGACGCCCTGTCCGTGACCGACGAAGTCCAGGAGCACGCCAAGTCCGCGCAGACCGACGCCACCGCCGACATCGAGGCCGCCGCCCGCGCCGCCTACACCCTCGCCAGCAACGCCCTCACCACCGGCAGCGGCTTCCTCGGCAAGACCGGCAGCGAGGCCGACGAGGCCCGCCGCCTTCGCGCCGGGGTTTCCAAGCAGGGCAACCCCGCGCAGGTCGCCGCCTTCGTCACCAGCGTCATCGCCTACCTCAACAACCACAAGCCCGCGCTCCTTGCCAAGCATTACGACCCCACCGCCAAAATCGCCGAACTCACCCCGCTGACCACCAGCCTCACCACCGGCAAGGGCGACCAGGAATCCAAGAAAGGCGCGCGCGGCGACGCCACCACCGCCATTGATGATGCCACCGACGCGCTCTTCAACTCGGCCAACGACCAGCTCGAAGCCGCCATCGGCCTTTACGACCCGGACAGCGAGTTTGTGAAGGAAGCCCGGCGCATCCGCCTCGCGCTGCGCGGCCCGGAAGGCGGCGGCACAACCCCGCCGCCCGCGCCCCCGGCCCCGCCCAACCCGTGAACCTGAATTTCAAAATCAGTGGGGAGCACACCCGCCCCCGGGTGTGGCGGGATGCGCCCCCGCATCCCGCTCTTTTGCGGCGAACCGGGATGCAGAAAACTCCGCCGGATTTCGTGCCCCGCCGGTTTTCCGCGAGGGCGCGGAAAACAGCACGCGAGGCGCGTGCGCTCCCCGTTCCATTTCGGTTTCAAGCGCGCGGCATGAACACGATGCCGCCATCCACGCCTCGTTGCGGAACCGTCCTCAACGCGTTGGGACGATTTCAAAACGCGCTGGGTCTTTTCCCTAACGTCCGGGAACATTTCCACCACGTCCGCCAACATCTCCATAACGTCTGCCGGAGTCTCCCGCCCGTCCGCCGAGGTTGCAAAAACGTCCGCCCAATCCTCGATAACTCCCGCCGAGGTCTCCACCACGTCCGCCGAGATTTCCATAACCACCGCCAAGGTCTAAAAAACGTTCGCCCAAGTCTCCATAACGTCCGCCGATGTTTCAAAAACGTCCGCCAAAACCTCCCAAACACCATGAAATGAGGAATTTACGCCATTTCCAATCCCCTAGACGCCAGACGCCATCCCCCATCCCCTAATCCTATGTCTTTCGACCCCACCTGGCCTCAATACGGCGATGAACTGACCTCCGTGCGCCTGCGCGAGCAATGGAACAGCCTCGACCAGAAAATCGCCAGCCAGCCGCCCGGCCCCCAAGGCCTGAAAGGCGACAAGGGCGATAAAGGAGACAAAGGCGACCCCGGCGAACCCGGCGGCCCGCCGGGGCCACAGGGCGACCCCGGCCCGCAAGGGGAACAAGGCCCGGCGGGCGACCCCGGTGGCCCGCAAGGCCCACAGGGGGAACCGGGGCCGCAAGGCGACAAAGGCGACCCCGGCGACGTGAGCAGCCAGCAACTCGACGATGCGATTGCCACTACCGCAAACAACCCCAGCGGCATCGGCCCCTACGGCGGCGATTTCAGCGACCCGCCCACGCAACAGGAAATGCGCGACTTCCGCGATTATATGGAGACGCTGCGGCAGGCGCTTATGCGATGAATTGTGCAAAAGAACAAAGCCATCGAGAAAGCAGGGAACGGGGAATAACCTGTCAATAAATCACACTTGATTTCCTTGAAGCGAAGCCCATCATTGCCGCCCCTTTCCTTAAAAAAGGGCATCAAATGGCAGGCAACCAAATGGCCAACCGATCTAACCGCTGTCGCGGTTGGATTCTTATCTTTTGAATCCTACTAATTCCGTCTCCGATATGCGCACTCTCGATTCATCTCGTTGGCCTAGATTTCTCGACCTCTACTCCGCTGAATTGGGCCAATGGTGCCGAGATCTCGAATCATCTTCGGACACCATTTTGGCCATTGCCCGGAAAGGCCCTCGTCTTGTCGAACTGCTAGTGCATCTAAAAATGCTGCAACCGAGCGTTTTAGAGCGCATCATTACGGAGCATTCGCTCCCATGTGTTAAGGACTTGGATGCACAACTGACAGTCGCAGATGATATTCTCACTTACGGGTCTACTTTCCATCGAATTTGTCACTTGTCAGAGGAGTTTGCTAAAGAACATGGAAAAAGAACTGTGATCTCCGGGTTGCCCTTTGCTGTCTGTGAAACAGTTCCGAATGATTTTCGCGTGAAGCTTAACAAGCACTTTTTGGAATTGCCCTACAATCAAGTCTGCTCCTTTGTTCACGCAGAGATGGACGCCTTCAAACTGCTCGGAAAACCCAATGAAATTGAAAACCCGACTTTATCTGCCGAGGGAGATTTCTCTGATATTGCTCGTGTTGAATACACGATTTCAGCCATAGCAAGAAAGATGAAAGGAGTGGTTGCTCAATTGCATCAACCAGTCTTTTTTCCAAGCCAAACAAGCATGGCTTACAGTTGGCTAATCGCTCTGGATGCTGACGATCAAATGTCAACGCAATATGCCCCTGAATTCCGCGCCATCCGCGTCTTTCGAGCGGTAGCGGGCGACCGTTTGACCTTCGTTGCAATCCGTCACTGTGCACTTGATGCACGATCGTCTGATGAATTTATGCAGTGTCTTCCGTCAACATTGCAAAATCTTTGGCAACTTCCACATGCGCATCGCAAGTTCCAATCCGAGCACACAGAATTGGCCGCAGGTCGCAACAGATCAATGTGGGCTAATTATCTCAAAAAAGTGTTAATGTTATCCGAATGCCAAGAGATAATTCGCACAACCATTGAGGGAATATTCGGATCGCGCCGGTTTTTCCTTCCGTCCGTCTTTGACATTCAACTTCTTCTTGGCAAGGAATTTGCAAGACCTGCTTCCGAAGCTATCAGTAATTTCTTTGGAGAGCCATCGGCAAACCGGCAGTTGAATTCTAAAATTCCAAATGTAATGCCATGTTCGGAAAGGTTGTTTGATGAGATATACCCTAAAAAATATGAAATGCAATATAGGGTTCGCTTCGGTCAACTCGTCTCAAAGGCTCGAAATCCGCGCGAGGTGCTCCAAGCAATATTTCACGCGCAGCATCTTGAAATCGATATTCCATCGAGAACCCTAGAGGATTCTGTTCATAAGCGTTTGGAATTTGGCATCCGCTTTCCACAATTGGAAAAAATTGTCCGAGAGCAATTTCCACTAACACCTCAAAGTGAAATTTTAACCGAACTCGCACGATTGATTGATGATGGAGTTGTAGTGCCTAGGCACGCCAACTTTTCGAGAGATGATGTGCCAATATGGACGCGCGTCTATCGAGTTGGAGAAGGGATGACGCCGCGTCGTGAACAAGCGATTCTACTTTTATATTCGAAACTTAAAAAGTCCATTTCAGAGCAATCGCCAGCGGCATCTGATTTAGGTATTCCAGCGACGCTTTTTGAAAAATTTTGCGCCCTAATTTTAGATGTTTGCAAAGAATATCCAGACTTCCGAGAATTGCAAAAAATCGACACTAAAAAAGGGTTTTGCCTTTACGGAGCGCGTCAAATTTTAGTGATTGGCCAACGAAGCGAGTATCTGACTGACTGGGCGATTCACAAGGATTTGCTTTGCCCTACGGTCACCGGATACCAAGAAGAGGTTTCCCAAGGTTATATGCTAGCAGACGACATAATGGCTCGTTATCCGGAGAGCGAAATACCTTGGGACAGACTTGTCCAACGTCGCGTCAGAGACGCATCTGAATTTGCCGCGCTATTGCACACGACCCCACAACTCAAGACAAATGCATTCGTTACGATTACAACCGTTGCAACGGACAAGGAACTTGCTTTGGCCATCGAAGCAGAGCTGCAATTATGGCTCTTTCATCCAAAACATTCAATTTTCCAAGCTACAAGATCAATTCTTGATTATGCTCGTCAGAAGCACACATACAAAACTGACAACGCTGTAAATGCTGTCCTTGTCAAAGCTTCAAATTTCCCCGCCCAGGCCAAAACCAAAATGGAATTGGCAGGTGCACGGTTAGAAATGTTTGAGAAAATTAACCTCGCCGTCCAATCCTCAAAAAACAATTCGATTATTGATATTTGGGACGACGTGTATAAGGCAATTACAAGTCGTTCACGATTGGAGCCGGCTCTTTCTGGACATGAATCAATAAGGAGCTGTCTTAACATTGCACAGACAAGCTCAAGCCTGCTTCGGGACTTGTTGTCGTTATCCGGGTTCAAGCCGAAAATATCGAGCGGGCGGCCTCCGAAACCGTTGGTTGATTCTTTAACTGCAGTGTTAGGCAGAATCGAGAACGCTGAATTGGCTGCGAAAAGCTTTTTTTTAGGAGAAACCAACCGAAAGAATGTAAAACAAGAAATTGATAAATTGCGCCTCTTACCCGATCTAAATAATTTCACCACCGCCGCCGGTCCAATTTGTTCTTTGATCAATGATATTGCTTTTCGATGTGAAGAAGTGCTTCGCACTTTTGGAAGTGAATCAGTGTGCGAGTCACCCGAAATGTTGCCGCCACCAAAATTTATACTGTTATGGGATGTTCGCGGTTCTTCCGGCATTACTGATTCAGCAGAACTGCACCCGTATGTGATAAATGCCAATAATAGAATTAAAGAGACGTTGGGTAGCCGAATTCGTAACTTCAACGTGTTAAGTCTGGATGACGGTAATGGCCTAATTTGCGATGACTTTTCTGACGCCATCACCGCATATGACATTCTTTGTAAAGCCCTCGGTGATAATAAAATCACTGTTCGCGCCGGGTGTTCAGTAAACCTTGAGGGTAGCCTTCTTTATTATTCCAAGTCACATCGCCTTGGCGGAAAGGCTTATGAAACTGCTGCAAGGACACGAGATTTTTTTGACGAGCTGCGAAAGGACAACAACCGATGGTCTGGGGAAGAAGTTTCAGAACCTAGCAAGGATGAGAATTTTTTGATAATTCATGAATTTGCGAAGCGCTATGCTCAAGAGCGCGGCCAGTGGAATCAACTGACCGACAGATACGCCGTTCGCGATCTGAACGGGAAGTATCGTCCGAGACTGGCTAATGCTCTCTTTGTCGAACTTGCTCTCGCAATGCCACGTCAACCTCAAATCGCCTTGCAATTCGAAGCTAAATCGTAGCTCTCGATATTTGTCCTCCGCCTCCCGTTATGAAACCCGCCGCATGAAATCCGCCTGACTCGACATCTCCATCCCCGTCCATACCGGCATGGTTCACTGGCCGGAGTAGCATCACCAAGGCCCGCGCGCGTTTTCCCTTCCGTCTGTCGCGCTTCCCGGCGAAACTGCCCGCGTTTATGCAGCAATATCTCGACCTCCTCCGGCTCGTCTTGGACCAGGGCAATATCTCGACCTCCTCCGGCTCGTCTTGGACCAGGGCAAGTTCAAGGCCGACCGCACCGGCACGGGCACCTACTCGCTCTTCGGCGCGCAGGTGCGCTTCGACCTCCGCGCCATTCAGCCGTCCTTGAGCAGCCGCTCGTATTCGTCATGGGGGCCAATCCAGAACCAATACAGGACGCCGTCCTGAATCCGCCCCAAGGCGCGATGGCCGCTGGACACGCGGGCCGTCCAGTAGTCGCCTTTCTTCTCGAAGCGGAGCGAGGGGTGGCGGGAATTTTCCAGCCAGAGCCGGTAAGCCTTGCGCGCCTGCGTCCGCACCCTGGGCGGCAGGGCGTGGTAAGCGGCCCAGAAGTCACTGGTCGTTGAGGACTTCATCGAGGGGCTTCACCCGTCCGGCGGCGATGTCGGCCTGGGCCTTGCGCCACAGCTTGTCCAGCCGCCCGGCGGCAACGTCCGCGTCCATCTGCTTGTCCCACTTGTCGTCGAGGTAGTCTTGCAGCCAGCCCGCGATTTCCCAGGCCTCTTTTTCGGGAAGCTGGCGCAGGGCCGATTCGATTTCAGTCACGGTGCTCATGGGCGCACAGTAGGGGGCCGGGCGCGGTTTGGCAACGCAAACGAAGCACGGATCGAAATGAACGAGCGCCCTTTTCATTTGAACGCCACCTTGTTGTTCAGTAGGTTTGCCGCATGACAGCGACCACGGTCATTGAAGAAATCAAGCACCTGCCGCCCGGCGAACAATCGCGCGTCCTCCGCTTCGCGTGTGACCTCGCGCGTGAACGGCAGTTGTCGGGCAGTCCCGCCCCGCTCACGCCCGAGGAACTGGGCGAACTGACCCGGCGGATGGTTGAGACCAAAGACCCCGCCGAGGCCGCTGGCTTGCAGGCGGATATCATGCGCGGGTTTTACGGTTCCGCTGCGCATGCCTAAAATCCGCCGCGCCAAGCTGCCTCCTGCCTTGCTGGCCCACCTGTTGATGCGGATGCGCGAACGGAACATCGCCCACGAACAAGTCGTTCTTCTCACCCGCTGGCTCGACACCCAGCCCGAAGTGCCGGACGGCAGATGGTTCAAAAAATTCTCCGGCCTGACCGTCTGCGGCGAAGGCGAACTCATCAAAACCTTTTTGCAGCCCGGCCAGGCCGCCACGGGTGAGGAGTTGCATTGAGCCGGACATGGCCAAGGTAATTTCCAAAGTTGAACGGCGCTGAATTATTTTCCCCTTCGCGTTATGAAACCCGCCGCATGAAATCCGCCTGACTCGACATCACCATCCCCGTTCACACCGGCATGGTTCACTGGCCGAGGTAGCCGCTTCAAGCCCGGCGCGTTTTCCCTTTCGTCCGGGGCGCTTCCCGGCAAAACTGCCCGCGTTTATGCAGCAATATCTCGACCTCCTCCGGCTCGTCTTGGACAAGGGCAAGTTCAAGGCCGACCGCACCGGCACCGGCACTTACTCGCTTTTCGGCGCGCAGACGCGCTTCGACCTGCGCGCCGGCTTTCCGCTGCTGACCACGAAAAAACTGCACACGAAGTCCATCATCTACGAGCTGCTCTGGTTTCTGCGCGGCGACACGAACGTCAAGTATCTCAACGAGCACGGCGTCACCATCTGGAACGAGTGGGCGGACAAGGACGGCAGCCTCGGCCGCGTCTATGGCGCGCAATGGTGCGACTGGCGCACGACCGATGGCCGCAGCCTCCACCAGATTGACCAGGTCATCGCGCAGATTCAGAAAAATCCCGACAGCCGCCGGCACATCGTCAGCGCATGGAACGTCGGCGAGCTGGATCAGATGGCGCTCGCGCCGTGCCACACGCTGTTCCAGTTTTACGTGCGCGACGGCGAGCTTTCCTGCCAGCTCTACCAGCGCAGCGCGGACCTCTTCCTCGGCGTGCCGTTCAACATCGCCAGCTACGCGCTGCTCACGCGGATGGTTGCGCAGGTCACGGGGCTGAAAGCGGGCGACTTCGTCCACACCTTTGGCGACCTGCACCTCTACGCGAATCATCTCGAACAGACCAAACTCCAGCTCACCCGCGAACCGCGCCCGCTGCCGGTGCTGAAGCTCAACCCGGCGGTGAAAAACATCCACGACTTCAAGTTCGAGGATTTCGAGTTGACCGGCTACGACCCGCATCCGGGCATCAAGGCGCCGATTGCGGTGTAGCCGGCAAGGCGGTTATGAAACAATCAATCGTCAGAATCGCTGCGGCTGTTTACGTGATAGGGTTTATCGCTTCAACAATGACGTTATGTATACCACCCGCGTGTCTGCCGCTTTTCATCGGTCTTGGGGTAATTGCACTAATTCCTTTGGCATTCGGTTCACGTGGCTATCGGATATTCGGTGCTTGTGCATTGGCGCTGGCAGTTGTTGCAGCAGTCGAAGAGTATCGCGCTGGTAAAGAATGGGAGGAGCGCTTTCGGTCGCTGCGTGAGAAATTAAGAACTGGCGGGCAGACTAATAATCCTTCAGCGACCGCCAAGCCGGGGAAATGAATTTGCCATCAAAGCCAACTGACAGCATAGTTCCGCAGTTATGAGCGACCGCCAGCTTGTCCTCGAAACGGTGCAAAAGATGCCAGCCAAGGCGTCATTGGGGGAGATTCTCGATGAACTGGCCTTGCTGGCCTCGGTGAACCGCGGACTGGCCGAGGCGGAACGCGGCCAGGGCGTGCCGCAGGAACAAGTGGTGAAACGCTTTCGCACATGGATTTCAAAATCCTCTGGACGCCGGAAGCAATAGCGCGGCTGGAAGAACTCGCCGGCTACATCGCGCAGGACAATCCCGCCGCCGCCGCGCGGATGGGGGCGGCGATTTTCGAGAAGGTGCAACTGCTCTCCGCATTTCCCGAACTGGGCCGGGTTTTCCGCAAGCTGAACCGCCCGGATGTGCGGGAAATTCCCGTCCGACCTTACCGGGTCATCTACCAAGTTCGGTCGCGGAAGAAAACCATCAGCATCCTCACCGTCTGGCACGGCGCGCGGCAGGAGCCGGAGATTATTCTGCATGAGGCCGGGTGATGCGTTGGCCGAACGCTGAAGCTCAACCCGGCGGTGAAGAACATCCACGACTTCCAGTTCGAGGATTTCACATTGGAAGGCTACGACCCGCATCCGGGCATCAAGGCGCCGATTGCGGTGTGATTGGAAGTGTCCTCGGTTACTTCAACACCTTGTCCAGCTCGCCGAAGTAGCCGGTGTAGAAGGAGAAGATGTTTTTCACCACGACGAGGACGATGGCGAAATAGATGACCTTGGGCAGCCACGCGGAGAAGGCGCGCAGCCTGGCCGTGCCGTCCTCGGAGTAGTGCGCGTGCAGGCGCAGGAGCGTCTCGTCCAGCTTGCCCGCCTGCTCGCCGGTGCGGTAGAGGCTGGCGAAAAGCTCGGGGAACAGCGGCTGGTTGACGAGTATCTGCCCCGGCGTGTCGCCGCGCGCGAGCCGGGCCGTCCAGTCCGCCACGGCGGCGCGCAGCGCGGGCGAGCCGCTGGCCTCGGCGGCGAGCGGCCAGGCGTTGAGGATGGGCACGCCGGCGTTGAGCAGCGCCTCCAGCGCCGCCGCGAGGCGCGCGAGCGCGAGGTGGTGCCGCGCCTTGCCGAGCAGCGGAACCCAGCGGCTGACCTTCTCGATTTTCGCGCGCCACGTCTCGCCGTGTTTTCCCTGGCAGGCGTAAATGATAAAAATGATTCCGCCGTAGAGCGGGCCGAGCGTGAAAAATTTTTGCAGCACGAACGGCCACGTCTTCCCCTGCCAGACAAAGTCGGAGAGCAGGTTGATGGGAAACAGCAGCACGCCGAAGTGCAGCAGGAACGCCGGGTAAAGCATCTGCGAAATCGCCTCGCTGGCAAGCTGGCCGCGCAGGCGATAATAGCCCGCAAGCAGTTGGAAGCACTGGTCGAGCCGCCCGCTCTGCTCGCCGGCGTCAATGAGCGCCACGTCGAACGCGGGCATCCACGGGCCGAGCTGGCGGAGCGATTCGGCGAAGCCGCGACCCTGCTGGAGTTCGGCGAGAAGCTGCGTGAGCGGCGCGCGGAAGGATTTCGCGGGCGGTTGGGCCTGCGCCATCGCCACCGCGCCCATCAGCGGCACGCCCGCGCGCACCATCTGGCTGAACTGGTGGTAAAGCTCCCCGCGCAGCTTGAGCTGTCCGGGCGTGGGGAGGTTGAACATGGCGCACCGCCCGTCAGGCGGCGGCCTTGTCGAGGCTGGACTTGAGGTCGCGCTTGGAGCGCATCCCGACGATCTGCTCGATCACCTGGCCGTTCTTGAAGAGGAGCAGCGTCGGAATCGCCGTCACACGGAACTGGCCGGCGAGCGCCTGGTTGTCGTCCACGTTGACCTTGCCGATCTTGGCCTTGCCGGCGTATTCGCCCGCGAGCTCGTCGAGCACGGGCGCGATCATCTTGCACGGCCCGCACCATTCGGCCCAGAAATCCACGAGCACAGGCTGCGCGGACTGGAGGACTTCGGCGGGGAAATTGGCTTCGGAGAGGGTGACAATGTTGGCGGCGGCCATGGGGTCAATCGGATTGAAGGTTCAAAAAATGTTCGGAAAAAACTTCCCCGTGGTTCACGAGGAATACGACTGGAGCAGCAGGTAGAGCCGCACGGCGAAGGCGATGCACGCGGCGGCGGCGAGGAACGCGAGCGTCGCGTCCACGACGTTGGTCTTCCCGGACGAACCACCGGCTTTCGATTTGGCCGGCGCCGGAGCGGCGGGCGCAGCGGCGGGAGCGGGCGCGGAAGATTTTGAGGCGAGCGAGATGCCGGCGACGCCGGACTTGGGCGGCTCGAAATGGGTGATCGGGGCCGAGGGCGGCGTGAACTTCGGGCCGGTCTGCATCGGGGCGGCAGCCCCGGCCTGCGCCTCGACCGCACCGGGGATTTTCACGTTCGCCTCGGTTTCCTTGATCTGCGGCACGACGAGATTGAGGGAGGAGGTCGAGCCGGCCAGCTTGGTTTCCGGCACGGCGCTCGCGGCGCTCCGGCCGGCGGCCTCGATCTGGGCGCTGCTGGTGGGGCGGCCACCGGCCTTGGGCGGCAGGGTGATGCGGACGGTTTCCTTCTTGGGCTGGACTTTGGCCGCATCCGCCGGTTTGGGCGGCACGCCACCGGCGGGCGGGTTGGGATTCGGGTCGGACATAAATTTTTCTTGTGCGCCAAGCTAGTTTTGCGCGCCGGGGGTGTCAAACTCTTTGTGGCTTCCCCAGTTTGCGCGGGCGCATCCGGGCTGCCCCCGCTCCGTCAGCCGGGCGGAACGCCGGTCTCCGCATCGGCGCGGGGCGGGAGTTTTCCCACCCCTGCCGGATCGGTGTCCGGCGCTCCGGGGACAGCCCGGATGCGCCCAGTTTGCGCTCACTTTTTTCCCAGCAGTTCCAGCATGGCGGCGGTCATGCTCGTGATGCCGGTCTTGAGCGTCGGCTCCGGCACGGGCGCGAAGTAGCCGGAGTGCAGCGCGGGCAGCGTCTGGCCGGCCTTCACGCTTTCCCTGATGGCGGCGGCGTTGATGGTGCCGAGCCAGTAGATGCAGATGGGAATCTTGTGCTCGGTGCGGCCAAAGAGCGCGAAGTCTTCCGCGCCCATGACCGGGCTTTTCTTGAAGACATTTTCCGCGCCGAGCCACGCGTTGAACACGCCCACAAGCCGCTGGGTCAGCGCGGGGTCGTTGTAGGTGGCCCGCGCGTTTTCGTCGGCGACGGTGACGAGCGGCATCCGGTCGGCGGGAAGGCCCGCCGCCTCGGCCAGGCCGCGCGTGATGCGCCTGACGCTGGCGATGGTGCGGTCGCGCACTTCGTCGGAGTAGGAGCGCAACGTGAGTTGCAACCGCACTTCGTCGGGAATGATGTTGTGCTTCGTGCCGCCGTGGATGGAGCCGACGGTGACGACCGCCGGCTCGGTCGGCGGCGTTTCGCGGCTCACAATCGTCTGGAGCGCGAGGACAGTCTGCGCGGCGAGCACGATGGGGTCTTTCGTCGCGTTCGGCCACGCGCCGTGTCCGCCGACGCCGCGAATCACGATGTCCACCGAGTCGGAGTTCGCCAGCGCGAAGCCCTCGGTGTGGCCGACGGAGCCGGCGGGCAAATCGCTCGCCACGTGCAGCGCGACGCAAAAATCCGGGCGCGGAAAGCGCGTGAACAACCCGTCGGCGAGCATGGCCTTCGCGCCGGAAACTTTTTCCTCCGCCGGCTGGCCGATGAAGACCACCGTGCCGCGCCAGTGCTCCTTGAGGTGAACGAGCATCCGCGCCGTGCCGATGAGCGAGGTCATGTGAACGTCGTGGCCGCAGGCGTGCATGACGGGGACTTCGTTGCCGGCGGCATCGGTGGTCTTGGTTTGGCTGGCGTAGGGCAGACCGGTCTGTTCCTTTACCGGCAGCGCGTCGAGGTCGGTTCGCACGAGCACCGTCGAACCGGAACCATTTTTCAACACGGCCACGACGCCGTGCCCGCCGACCTTGGTGGTGACGGCGCAGCCGGCCTTCTCCAGTTCCGCCGCGACCTTCCGCGCCGTCTTCTCCTCGAAGAACGACAGTTCGGGATGCGCGTGGAGGTCTTTGTAAAACGCTTCGAGCTGCGGGTAATCCTGCTTCAACTTCGCCTCGACCTGCTGGCGCAGCGCGGCGGCGGGTTGGGCGTGAGAGAAATTGGGAGCGGTGAGAACGGCCAGCAACAAGGTGAAAAAATGGAAACGTGCTGTAACCTTGCTGGAAAAACTCCGTTGCGAGTGGTTTGCCGCGCGTTTTCCCCTCACCCCAACCCTCTCCCTTGGGGAGAGGGAGCCGCGATTGGACGCGCGGCGAAGTTCAAACACGCGTTCGCATTTCACCGCGCAGACTTCGCTGTTCCCTCTCCCCAAGGGAGAGGGCCAGGGTGAGGGGAAAGAAACCGTGGAGCATTTCCGAAGCTGGGAATTTGAGAAGAAGCTCATTGGTGAGTTCATATTTGTTGAGCCGGGTTATTTGCCCCACTTGACCCGCAGCGCGAGCGAGCCGAAGGAGTCGATTTCGCGCTGGCCGACGAATTCCTTGCTGCGGACGATCTGCGTGTAGGCGAGGTCGCAGTATTTGAACGCCAGCACGAAGCCGAGCTTGAGATCGCCGACGAGCGGATGCTTCGAGACGTGGTGGCTGGCGTGAAGAAGATTTCCGTCGAGCAGCGCGTTGTAGGCGACGGCACGGCCTTCCGCACCGATGAAGGCGTAACAGCCAAACTTCTGCTCCATGCCGCCGCTGTGGGGCGTGATGGAGTCAATCGTGCGCTGGCTGAAATCATCCGGCACCCGCCAGCCGAAGCGAAAATAGCAGCCGGCCCCGGCGTAGGTGCCGATGTTGCCGAGGCTCACGCCGGCCTGCGGGAGGAATTGCAGCGCGAAGTCGTGGGAATCGGTTTGCCTCCACAATTCGCGCCGCCAGATGCGCTCGTATTTCAACGCCAGCGCCGGCTCGGTGGTGAGCTGGTTGCCCCAGCCCAGGGCGAGGTCGAATTTCCGCAGACGATGCACGGTGTTCTGCGCCTCCTCGCCGAAGGCCTGCGGGCCGATGATGCCGAGGTCGAGCTGCCAGTGATCCAGCGCCGCAAATTCCCCGGCGGTTCCGCGCTGCTGGAGCATGAATGAGCCGTAGAGCAGCGCGGCATAAGGGCGGTCGTTCACTTGCAACGTCGTCGCCGCAATATTGGTTGGCGTATAAATGTTCTGGCCGAAGCCGATGCCGTAGCGCGTGGCGGCGGCGCCGAGCGGGAGAGCCGGCAGCGCACCGGCCCAGCGTGAAACCCACGAAGCGTCATTGGGATCATGCTCCGTGGCAAAAAACGTGAACTTCAATCCCTGCGTGTAATGCCGATCCGTTCGCACGACGAGATCGTTCTCCTGCATCACGCCGACGGACGAGCCGGCGAAGCCATCGCCCGCAAGGGCGGAAACCGCCGCGAACGCAATGGCCAGTGCGGAGCAACAAAATTGTTTGAAACAGCTCGATCCGGGTTTCATCTCACACGTGGAAAAGTTCGTTGTCACCGGTTGTGATTGTCACTTTGAAAGGGTGTTGCCCGCCGCTGGTGGGCGATGAGGGATTCGAACCCCCGACCCACAGCGTGTAAAGCTGCTGCGCTACCACTGCGCCAATCGCCCGCCGGTCGCCGTCGGTGGCAGAGGTTTCGCACGGGCGGGCCGCAGCGGCAAGCCATTTCCCCTCCCCGCGCTCCCCGCGCCCGTTGACCCGCCGCGCCCGCACTTGACGCTGGACACCGTTTGGGCTTTGCGGCTTGCTTTGCCGGATTATTAATTAGTTCGCCACCATTGATGAATCCTGACCAGCCCGCCGACATCCGGCCACGGCCATGTTTCCCGCCGGGGACATTTCCAGCGGATGTTGACATGGCTCAAGCCGCCTCGTTCAGCCCCCTTTCATTCTTGCCCATGATGATCATCAAGAAATCCGCATTCAAAGCCCCCCCCCGCCAGCGCGGCGGCCCCGGCTGGTTGTTCCTTGGCGTTTTCCTTCTTGCCGCCGTCCCGCCCTTCCTCGCGCCCCCGGCCAGGGGAGCCGACGCGACAGCGGGGCTTGGCAGGCCGGACGCCGACCGGGCGGTGGCGTCCGAACCTAGAACAGCAAAGCCCCCGCCCTCCGCTTTTTACGCGAAGCCGGGGCCGTGGGGAAAGTTAAGGTGCAACTATGTCTTCATCGAGGCGCCGGCATCGCTGGTGAACGGCTACCCCATGCCCAGCACACAGGTGCGGTGGAGTTTTCCCGAAAGCGCGGCCGGCAGCCTGCCCGGCCTGTTCAAGGGCGCGGGCCTGCCCGAAAATTTCCGGGCGGCCCTCCTGGATCCGGCGAAACAAGTCCGGGACGGCACCATGATTCATCTCTTTCCGGCGACCGTTGAGGTGGAGGCCATGACCCCGGCCATGCGGGAGGCGCTCTATCCGGAATTGCGGAAGCATCCCGTCAACGAGTTCTACTTCGCCCCGGTGAAAATGGCGACCGAAACCGTGGAGGAGTGGTTCGGCTCCAGCAAGCTGCGGCCGGAGCTGATCGCCAAAATCCGCCGGCTGACCTACCACTATAACCAGTGCCTGGCGTTGAGCGATGTGGCCGTCATGTTGCAGAGCGCGGGATCGGAGGAGGAGGCCCGGCTCATCTTGAAGACCCTCACCCGCACCCGCACCCTGATGATCCAGATGGAGTTTCCGCCGGACACGCAAATGGAACCGCTGCTGGACTATTGGACGGTTGGCCTCGGCTCGCGCCGCAAGGACATCGAGCCGATCATGCGATCCATCATGGACATCGGCGGCACCGAACGTCTGGCCCTCTCCCATGTCCTTCCCGCGCTGCCGCGAAAGCTGCTCTACACGTATCCCGGGCCGGAATACCTGATCCAGGGCCGGATGCCGGACTGCCATTGGACCTCGCTGAACTTTTTCAATTACGAGCCGCACAACTTCTATCTCGATGACCGCGTCAAAACCGATGTCATCATGGAGACGCACGACGATGCCGCGCCGCCCTACCGCTACGGCGACATCCTCCTGTTCTGCGACGTGGCGAACGGCGACGTTTTCCATTCCTGCATCTATCTGGCCGACGACATGGTCTATACCAAAAACGGCATCAACGCCTTCGCGCCCTGGGTGATCATGAAGATCGAGGAGTTGGGCCGGATCTACCTCCACGGCAAGGAAAACCGCGTCAAAGGCTTTCGCCACAAAAAAAGTTCGTAGAAGCGAAGCCTCCGGGCGCAGTTCGTTCCATCGGAAGCGCACCCGCCCGCACTCGACGCTGGACACGGTTTGGGCTTTGCGGCTTACTTTGCCGGATTTTTATTTCGCCGCCGTTGAATGAACGCTGAACTCCTCGCCAAAGCCAAGTCGCTCGGGTTTTCCGACCGCCAAATCGCCCATCTGACCGGTCGCACCGAGGACGCCGTCCGCGCCGAACGCAAGCGTATCGGCCTCGTCCCAAGCTATCGCCTCGTGGACACCTGTGCAGCGGAGTTCGAGGCTTACACGCCTTACTACTATTCCACCTACGACCGTGGCGATGACGAGGTGAAGGGCAACACGGCGAAAAAGGTGATGATTCTCGGCGGCGGGCCGAACCGCATCGGGCAGGGCATCGAGTTCGACTACTGCTGCGTCCACGCGGCCTTTGCGCTGAAGGAAGACGGCTTCGAGACCATCATGGTCAACTCGAACCCGGAGACGGTTTCCACCGACTACGACACGAGCGACAAGCTGTTCTTCGAACCGCTCACGCTCGAGGACGTGCTGCACATTTACGAACGCGAGCAATGCTGGGGTGCCATCGCGCAGTTCGGTGGGCAGACGCCGCTGAACCTCGCGCTCGGCCTGCAGAAGAACGGCGTCAACATCATCGGCACCTCGCCGCAGAGCATCGAAGTCGCCGAAGACCGCAAGCTCTTCGCGGCGATGCTGGACAAGCTTCAGATTCCGCAGCCGCCCAACGGCACGGCCACCACGGTCGAGGAAGCCATCGTCATCGCCAAGCGGCTGACCTATCCGGTGCTCGTGCGGCCTTCCTTCGTCCTCGGCGGGCGCGCGATGCAAATCGTCTTCTCCGAGCAGGAGCTGCGCGATTACTTCCACCACAACGCCGCGCTGGAAATCTCCGCCGGCCGCCCCGTGCTCGTGGACAAATTCCTCGAAGACGCGACCGAGGTGGACGTGGATTGCATCACGGACGTGGGCCAGTTCGAGAACCCGGCGGACGGCACCATCGTCATCGGCGGGATGCTGGAGCACATCGAGTTCGCGGGCGTCCACTCCGGCGACGCCGCGATGGTTCTGCCGCCGCACACGCTCTCCCAGTCCGTCATCGAGACCATCCGCACCTACACGCACGCGATGGCGCGCGAACTGAAGGTCATCGGCCTGATGAACGTGCAATACGCCGTGAAGGGCGAAACGGTTTATGTGCTCGAAGTGAATCCGCGCGCGTCGCGCACCGTGCCGTTCGTCAGCAAGGCGATTGGCAAGCCGCTGGCGAAGCTCGCGGCGAAGGTCATGGCTGGCAAGACGCTGAAGCAACTCGGCTTCACCGAGGAAATCTGGACGAAGTATTGGGCCGTGAAGGAGTCCGTCTTCCCGTTCAACAAGTTCCACGGGCAGGACATCCTGCTCTCGCCCGAGATGCGTTCCACCGGTGAGGTCATGGGAC
>JACRJY010000026.1 GCA_016235585.1 Verrucomicrobiota bacterium
CAACAACGGTCCAGATGAACCGGACCGCGCGAAAAAACTCCGACGGCGGGCCACGCCAGAACGTCGGCATCTCAAAAAAACTCCGGCCAGCCAGTGTTCGCCAAAATCCGCCGATTTTTCAAAGGCCTGCTAGAGCGGTTTGTCCTCAAATAAGTGGAGTGACCTCCGCATTGTCATTTGCCGGGGCTGTGGTATGAGTTGGCCGGTGACGGCACTTGAACCTTCCCCGGGCTGCGCGGCATTTGTTCCGCGCTGGATGCCATTTCTCGTTTTCCTTTCCCTCGTGGCCGCGCCCGCGCCGGCCTTCGCCGCCAAGACTTCTTCCACCAGCAAAGCCTCCACCCGCAACGTCTCCAAATCTTCCGCGGAAAAAGCGCCGAAAGAAAAGTCCGTCGAGGAACTCGCCGCCAGCGTTCGCGAGAGCGTCGTGGTGATCTCGCACTTCGGGCGCGACGGCAAGGTGGACGGCGTGGGCGCGGGCTTCGTGGTGGGCGCGGATGGCTTGATCGCGACGTGCCTGCACGTCATCGGCGAGGGCCGGCCCGTCACGGTGCAACTGGCCGACGGACGGCGCTTCGACGTGACGGAGGTGTTCGCGTGGGATCGCAAGCTCGACCTCGCCCTCGTCCGCATCGCCGCCGAGGGGCTGCCCGTGCTGCCGCTCGGCGACTCCGACGCGCTCAAGCAGGGCACGCCGATCATCGCCATCGGGAATCCGCAGGGCTTGGATCGCAGCGTGGTGCAGGGCGTCGTCTCCGCGCGGCGCGACATTGAACTCACCGAGATGATCCAGCTCGCCATCCCCGTCGAGCCGGGCAACAGCGGCGGGCCGATGCTCGACATGCAGGGCCGCGTCCACGGGATTCTCACGCTGAAATCCGCCGTGACGGAGAACCTCGGCTTCGCCATGCCGGTCAACCAGCTCAAGCCGCTGCTGGAAAAACCCAACCGCGTTCCCATGCCGCGCTGGCTCACCATCGGCGCGCTGAACCCGAAGGACTGGACGCCGATCTTCGGCGCGCGCTGGTCGCAAAAGGCCGGCCACATCAAGGTCGAAGGCTACGGCAACGGTTCGGCGGGCCGCTCGCTCTGCCTCTCCGGCCAGAAACTTCCGGCGCGGCCCTACGAAGTCTCCGTGGCCGTGAAGCTCGACGACGAGAACGGCGCGGCGGGGCTGGTCTTCGGCTCCGATGGCGAGCACCGGCACTATGGGTTTTATCCGAGCGCCGGGCAGATGCGGCTCACGCGTTTCGAGGGGCCGAACGTGTTCCTGTGGACGGTGCTCAAGCAGTTCCACGCGCCCGCCTACCGCGCCGGCGACTGGAACACGATCAAGGTGCGCTTCGAGGAGGAAAAAATTCTCGGCTACGTGAACGACGAGCTTGTCGTGGAACTGGAGGAGGACGCGCTCGGCGACGGCCAGATCGGCCTCGCGAAATTCCGCGACACCAAGGCCGAGTTCAAACAGTTCACCGTCGCCAAAAAAATCGCGCCCGCCACGCCCTCGGCGGAACTCGTCGCGTCCGTTGCCAAGCTCGTGCGCGACCAGCCCGCCGGCGCGCGGCCCGATGCGAAACTGATCGAAGCGTTGCAGCCCAAGTCCGGCGCGAGCCAGCTTGCCCTGCTCGAACAGGCCCGGCGCTTGGAGGACGAGACGGGCAAGTTCCGCCGGCTCGCCGCCGAGGTTCACAAAGCGAAAGTGCAGGACGATCTCGTCAAGGCGCTCGCCGGGCCGGAGGAGAAGATTGATCTGTTCCACGCCGCGCTGCTCATCGCCAAGCTCGACAACCCGGAGGTGGACGTGGCGTCCTACCGCCGCCAGCTCGACCAGATGGCGCAGGAGATTTCCGCGCAGCTTCCCCAGCAGCCCGGCGACAACCAGCGGCGCGACACGCTGAACAAGTTTCTCTACGAGGAAAACGGCTTCCACGGCAGCCGTGGCGACTACTACAACCGCGCCAACAGCTACCTCAACGAGGTCATGGACGACCGCGAGGGCATTCCCATCACCCTCGCCGTGCTGTATCTCGAACTCGCCGACCGCATCGGCCTCAAGTCGCTCGCGGGCATCCCGCTGCCGGGGCATTTCGTCGTGCAGCAGACGATGGGCGACGGGCGCACGGGGCTGATTGACGTGTTCGACGGCGGCAAGCCCTTGAGCCGGATCGAGGCGGCGGAAATCGTGCAGGCCAACACCGGCGGCGCGTTCCGCGAGGAATACCTGACGCCCGCCACCAAGCGCGAAATCGTCGTGCGGATGCTCCGCAACCTCGTCTCCATCGCGCTCAAGGCCGAGGCCACGGACAATCTGCTGCGCTACCTCGACGTGCTGCTCGCCATCGCGCCCGACAGCGGCATGGACTACTGGAGCCGCGCCGTGCTGCGGCTGCGCGCGGGCGACCGCGCGGGCGCGAAGGAAGACCTGCGCTGGCTCATGGAGAAGGAGCCGCCGGGCATTGACATTGACCGCGTGGTGGAGCTTTACCGCTCGCTGTGAAGTTTTCTTTGGCCAAGATTCAAATCGGGCTTTCAACCAAACGAAGCCGCATTAAAATGTCTCTCGGTGAGGCGATTTGGACTCATAGGATTTGAGTCGCTTACTGTATCCCTCCTCGATTTTTGCCAACGCGAGCGCTTCTTTTTCAACTTCGACGGCCTTTGAAAACTCACCCACTTCCGCATACGCCGCTGCCAAAATATCCAAATAATCGGATCTTTTGCGGCCGGTCGCCTCGACTGCCTTGAGGCTGAAATACAAGGCTCGCTTGCCGTCACGAATTTTATCATCGGAGGAAGTTGCCAGAATCCAGCCCAGTAAGCCGGCTGCAGGTAGCTCGCCAACTTTATTCATGTCTTCGACACGCGTCCAACCCTCTGGCTGGCGAACGTAGTTCAGACCGTTCTGGTTGATAACAAGACCTTTCGCAGCTTTTTCATACCACTCTGTGGCCTTTTGCACATTTTTCGGCACTCCAAATCCTTTAAAATATAAATATCCCATTCGCTCGTGGGAGCGCGTGTAGCTCTGTTCTGCAGCCTTCAGGTGCCATTTCACCGCTTCGTCGTAATTCCGGGAAACCCCTAGCCCGTTTTCAAATAACAACGCGAGGCAGTGCTGTGCCCCGACATTGCCTGCTTCGGCCCCCTTTTGATACCACTTGGCAGCCTCGGCATAATCTCGTTTTGTTCCTTCACCTTTTTCATAACAAAGGCCAACCCGATATTGGGCATAGGAGTGACCTTGAGCATATTTGGCTTGAACTTCTTGCTCTGCTGCTTTTTGAAACCATTTCAAGCCCTCTTCAGCGTTATACTCTACCCCATGGCCTCCCAAATAGACATTCGCCAAGTTACATTGCGCAGTAAAGCTGCCTAAATTCGCTGACTTCAGCCACAATTTCATCGCTTCCTCATAACGCTTAATTCTGGGGTTGAAATACAACCACCCAAGGTCATCGAGGCCAGCTACGTTGTTTTGATCCGCTGCCTTGTGCAGCCAGACTTCTGCCTGTTCGTCGTTTTGGATAACGCCTTTGCCGTAAAAATAACACATACCAAGCCTTTGCTGTGCTTCGGCCAAACCCTGTTCTGCCGCCTGACGAAGCCATTTCACGGATTCAACATAATCCTGCCTCATCCCAAGGCCGTTGTAATAGCACATTCCCAGTTCGTATTGTGCTTTGGCGTCGCCTTTATCAGCCTGGTCCTTGTGCTCTTGAAATTGTTTCTCCAACGACTCCTTGTGCTCCGATTGAGGAAAAGCGGGGGAACAAGCTGCAACACACAATAATGCGGCAATCAGGCTGATTTTCATTGTCTGAAAACTACTGTTCAATCGTTACCGCGCAAGTAAATCTGTGTTTAATCCGTGTTTCATCTGTGGCTAAAATCTGCGTGAATTGCCCCCGCCGCCCGCCGTCTATTTCTTCGCCCATGACAATCCGTAGCTCCGCTGCTCACTGGTTCGCCCGCGCCGCCCGGCTGTTCGCCGTCGTCGCGCTGGCGAGCGGGGTGCGCGCGGAGGAGGCCAGCTTCCGCAACGACGTGATGGCCGTGCTGTCCAAGACGGGCTGCAACCTCGGCACCTGCCACGGCAACGCCAGCGGCAAGGCCAGCTTCAAGCTCTCGCTCCGCGGCCAGGATCCCGACCTCGACTGGCTCGCGCTCACCCGCGACCAGTTCGCCCGCCGCGTCAACCCGCTGGAGCCGGACGCCAGCCTGCTGCTGCTCAAGGCCACCGCCGCGCTCGCGCACGAGGGCGGCCAGCGCTTCAAGAAGGACTCGGACGAATACCGGATTTTGCAAAGCTGGATTGCCGCCGGGGCCGGGAACGACACGTCCACCGCCCGCAAGCTCGCGCGGCTGGAGGTTTCGCCCAGGGAACAAATCCTCGTCGAGCCGGTGAAGGAAGTCCGCATCCAGGCGAAGGCAATTTTCTCCGACGGCTCGCAGCGCGACGTGGGCGCGCTGGCGGTCTATGAGCCGGCCAACCTGCTCGTGAAAGTCACGCGCGAAGGCCTCGTGCAGCGCGAGAAAACCGGCGAGACGACCGTGCTCGTGCGCTATCTCGACCAGCAGGCGCCGGTGCGGCTGGCGTTCGTGCCCGCGCGCCCGGATTTCAAGTGGGCCGCGCCGCTGGTGAACAATTACGTGGACGAACAGGTCTTCACCAAGCTGCGCTCGCTCCGCACCAATCCGTCGGAACTGTGCGCGGATGAAGTTTTCCTGCGGCGCGCGTTTCTGGATTTGCTCGGAATGCTCCCGTCGGTCGAGGAGGCGAAAAAATTTGTCGCCGAAAAATCCGCGAACAAGCGCGCGCAGCTCGTGGACAAGCTGCTCGCGCGCCCGGAGTTCGCCGACTTCTGGGCGCTCAAGTGGAGCGACCTGCTCAAGAACGAGGAGCGGCAGCTCGACGAGACGGGGGTGAAGACGTTCCACGCGTGGATTCGCCAGAGCTTCGCGGACAACAAACCGCTCGACCTGTTCGTGCGCGAGCTGCTCACCGCGCGCGGCAGCACCTACAGCAACGCCCCGGCGAACTTCTTCCGCGCCAACCGCGACCCCGTCACGCGCGCCGAGACGGTGGCGCAGGTGTTCCTCGGCACGCGGCTCAACTGCGCGCAGTGCCACAACCATCCCTTCGACCGCTGGACGCAGGACGACTACTACAACTGGGCCGGCGTGTTCGCGCGCGTGGACTACAAAATCATCGAGAACCGCCGCCGCGACAAAAGCGACAAACACGAGTTCATCGGCGAACAGCTCGTGCAAATCAAATCCAGCGGCAGCGTGACCAATACGCGCACCGGCAAGCCGGCGTCGCCGAAGTTTCTCGGCGGGGCGATGGTGACGGCGACGGAGGAGCGCGACGAATTACAGGCGCTCGCCGAGTGGCTCACCGGCCCGGAGAACAAGCAGTTCGCGCGCACGCAGGCGAACCGCGTGTGGTTTCACCTGATGGGGCGCGGCCTCGTTGACCCGCTCGACGATATGCGCTCGACGAACCCGGCGACGCACCCCGCGCTGCTCGACGCGCTGGCGAAGGATTTTGTCGGGCACAAGTTCGACGTGCGGCATCTCATCCGCGTCGTGATGGCGTCGCGCACCTACCAGCTTGCCAGCGAGCCGAACGCCACGAACGCGGACGACGAGGTGAATTACTCACACAATGTTGTCCGCCGCCTCACCGCCGAGCAGTTGCTCGACGCCGCCGCCGAGGTGACGCAGACGAAGCTGGAATTGAAGGGCGTGCCCGACGGCGGTCGCGCCGCGCAGATGCCCTTCCCGAAGGATGACAAGCGCGTCGGCAAAAACGCCGAGGAGCGTTTCCTCGCGGTGTTTGGCAAGCCGCCGCGCCTGCTGCCCTCCGAATGCGAGCGCAACAACGAGACGGCCATGCGCCAGGCCTTCCAGCTCATCAGCGGCGAGACCATCAACGACATGGTGAGCGCCAAGGACAACCGCCTCGGCAAGCTGCTCAACGCCGGCCAGGGCAGCCGCGAAATCGTGGAAGAGCTTTACTGGGCCTCATTGAACCGCGCCCCGGCGAAAGCCGAACTGGAAAAGAGCGTCGCCTACGCCGAAACCGCAAAGGACAAGCGCAAGGCGCTCGAAGACGTCCTCTGGGCGCTGCTCAACGCGAAAGATTTTCTGCTGCGGAAGTAATTCAATCGCCACGGCAAGCGCGGCGTATGCCAGTGCGGGAGAAATACGCGCCGGCGTCGTGGAGTGCGGCGGTTCGCTGCCGCTTTCTGCTTGAGCGTAAAACGAAAGCCGGCCACAATCCCGCCGTGAGAACGTTGAACGCGCATTTTGACGGCAGGTTCATCGTGCTGGACGAACCGGCCCGGTTGAAATTGAACGCCAAGGTCAAAGTCATCGCGGCGGATGCCGACGCGGCGGACGGCGGCTTGTCGGACGACTTCACGCGCTTGTCAGAACCCGCGTTCCGCGCGATTTGGGACAACCCGCTCGATGCCGACTACGACCGTCTATAATCGCGGCGCGGTCGTTCTGCTCCCGTTTCCTTTCTCCGATCAAACCTCGGTCAAAGTCCGCCCGGCGGTCATCGTCAGTCCACATTATCCCTCGGATGATTTGCTGGTCGTGGCGGTGACCTCGGTGGGCGACGGGCTGCGTCCCGGAGAATTTCCGATCCAGTTCTGGCGCGAGGCGGGTTTGATTCACCCCTCGTTCGCCAAGCGCGCCGTGGCCTCCGTGTCGGGCACCTTGGTGCGCAAGCCGCTCGGCCAGTTGCGGGAAACGGATTTGGCGAAACTCGATGCCGCCGTCCGGCTTTGGTTTGGTTTGTAGTGACGCACCCGCCCAGCGCCGTAGGCGCGGAATATTTGCAGCTCGCGAATCCGTGTTCGCTCCGTGGCTGAAATGGATTCGTCTCCATCGCTTCGCACTGGTTGACTTTGCCCGCCGCGCCCGGCTCAATCACACCATGTCTTTCATCCGTCCGCTGTTCGTCGGCGCAATCGCCTTCACCCTCTTCGCCGCGAATTCCGCCCGTGCCGACCTCGCCGAGTATCTCGCGCGACCCGACGCTTCGTTCGAGTGGTCGTTGCGGCAGAAGATGGACGCGGAGACGGCCACGGTCTATGACCTCAAGCTCACTTCGCAGACGTGGCACGAAATCAAGTGGCAGCACAACCTCCTGCTGTTCGTCCCCAAGGGCGTGCCCGCGAGCGACACTGCCGTGCTGCTCATCGAGGGCGGCAGCAACACCAAGCTCGACGCCAAGCCGGGCATGGACACGCTGCTTTACGGCGCGATGCTGGCCGCGAAAGTGGGCGCGCCGTGCGCCGTGTTGAAACAGGTTCCCAACCAGCCGCTCTTCAACAACCTCAAGGAGGACGCGGCCATCGCGGAGACGTTCCGCCGCTATTTTGAAACCAAGGACGAGTCGTGGCCGCTGCTGCTGCCGATGGTGAAGTCCGCCGTGCGCGCGATGGACGCGGTGCAGGCGTTCGCCGCGAAGGAGACCGACCTTCGCATCAAGAAGTTCATCGTCACCGGCGCGTCCAAGCGCGGCTGGACCACGTGGCTCACCTCCGGCAACGATGCGCGCGTCGTTGCGCTCGCGCCGATGGTCATTGACGTGCTGAACATGGGGCCGCAGATGGAGCACCAGAAAAAGGAACTCGGCGGTTTCAGCGCGCAGACGGGCGATTACCACAAGCTGCTCGAGCAGCCGGAGAACGACGCCATTCGCCGTCTCTGGCAGATTGTGGATCCGTGGTCGCTGCGCGCAAAGATCACCCAGCCCAAACTCGTCATCCTCGGCAACAACGATCCCTATTGGAGCACCGACGCGCTGAACCTCTACTGGGACGGTCTCGCCGGCCCCAAATGGATTCATTATGTGCCGAACGCCGGGCACGACCTCTCGCCGCGCGATGAAAACGGCAAGCGCCAGCTTCCCATGCGCGCCATTGATGCGCTCGGCGCGTTTGCCCGGCACCAGATCACCGGCAAAGCTCTGCCGCAGTTGACATGGAAGCATTCTGACCGCAGCGGCAAACCCTCGCTCGAAATCACTGCGTCGCCCGCGCCCAGGGCCGCGCGGCTCTGGAGCGCGCAGGCCGCCACGCATGATTTCCGCCAGGCCCGCTGGAGCGCGCAGCCCGCGAAAATCAGCGGCGGCAAAGTCTCCGGCGCGGTTGACCTGCCGAAGAGCGGCTCCACCGCGCTTTACGGCGCGCTGGAATACGAGCTGGACGGGGTGGCCTTCCACCTCTGCACGCAAATCCGCATCGTGGATGCGCTGCAATCGGAGTAGGCGGCTGGAGCGGATTTTCAAAATGGCGGCTGGCATTTGTTGCCCGCCACGGTAGCGCAGATTGGCAATCTGCTGTTTCGCCGACTGGCAGTCGGCAAGCGCATCTGACTGCGAAATGTTTTCGGAGTTTCACGGCCCGGCCGGTTGCCAACCGGCGAAACAGCAGGATGCCATCCTGCGCTACGCCGCCGGCACCGGTCATTTTGAAAACACGCCATCATCGGTCTTTGATGGACTTCGCCGCCGGTTGCGTCTATATCCCTGCCTATGATCACATCGTCCACCGGCTACAATCACGCGAACTTCTCGCGGCGGTGCGCCATCAAGGTTGGCGGGCTGGGCCTGCTCGGCCTCACGCTGCCGAAGCTGCTCGCCGCGCAGGAGGCCAGCAAGGGCAAGGGCATCAAGCCCCGCGCCAAGTCCGTCATCTTCCTTTTCCAATGGGGCGGGCCGTCGCACATTGACATGTTCGACATGAAGCCCGGCGCGCCCGAGGGAATCCGCAGCCCGCACGCGCCGATTTCCAGCAGCGCCGACGGCATTCAGGTTTCCGAAAAACTCCCGAAGACCGCGAAGGTCATGGACAAGGTGACGCTCATCCGGTCCATGCACCACACGATGAAGAACCACAACTCCGCCGGCTACTACGCCCTCACCGGCCACGCGCCGCTGACGGATGACCAGCGGTTGCGCGATTCAACGGAGCTGTTTCCCGGTTACGGCTCCGTCGTGGATCGCTTCGCGCCGCGCCGCTCGCCGGAAATGCCGAACTACGTCTCGTTCCCGCATGTCGTCTCGGACGGCTCGATCACGCCGGGACAGCACGCGAGCTTCCTGGGCAAGGCGCACGACCCGTTTTTCTTCACGCAGGACCCGAACGCGGGGGACTTCGCGCTGCCGGAATTGAGCCTGCCGGGCAACTTGAGCTTCGAGCGCCTCAACGCCCGGCGCGAACTCCAGAAGATGATTGATCAACAGTCGAGGATGCTCGACTATTCCTCCGAGGCGCGCGGCATGGACTCGTATTACGACAAGGCGCTGGCGATGCTGCACTCGGAGAAGCTGCGCCGGGCCTTCAACCTCTCCGAGGAATCAGAGAAAACCCGCGCGGCCTACGGGCGCTCGACCTACGGGCAGAGCTGCCTGCTCGCCCGGCGTCTCGTCGAGGCGGGCGTGAAGTTCGTCTCCGTTTATTTCGCACCGAGCATCGGCGGGCGCAGCATGACCGCCGGCGGCTGGGACACGCACGGCTTCGACAACACGCGGATGTTCCCCATCATCGAAAACTTTCACCTGCCCATCACCGAGCAGACGCTGCCGACGCTGCTCAACGACCTGGATGAACGCGGCCTGCTCAAGGACACGCTCGTCGTGTGGATGGGCGAGTTTGGCCGCACGCCGAACATCAACAAAAACATCAGCCGCGACCACTGGCCGCAGTGCTACACCACGCTGCTCGCGGGCGGCGGCGTCAAGCGCGGCTTCGTCCACGGCGAGTCCGACAAAAACGCGATGTATCCGGCAAAGGATCCCGTGCGACCCGACGATCTCGCAGCGACGATGTATTATCTCCTCGGCATTGACCCGCACACGGAAGTCTACAACACGCAGAACCGCCCCATCCTGATCGCCGACGGCAAGCCGATCAGCGGGATTATCGCTTGAGCCAAGGCGCGGGCAATCCGCCAACGGTAAGCTCCTTTAGAGCCTGAAATACAACCCCTCCATGCCCACCATGATAGACCGCAACTTGCCCCTGATCACTGGTTAGGTGCTACGATGGGCCACCACCTTTTCATCCACGATGGCAAGGCCTTACCGATGAGTGATTGGGATGTTGCACTAGTGCGGCATTTTCTTATCGAGGGAGCGGGCGGAGTTGGAGACCAGTCCGTCGCCAGCGCGATTGCAGACTGGGAGTATCAAGGCCCAGGCGTTTGGGTCGGTATTGACGAGACAGCACTGATTGATCGTGGGCCAGTATTCGTAGCAGCCATTGAAGTTGTCGAGAGGCTCGGTAAGCACATTTCACTCGATTACCTCCATGAGAAAGTGAAGTTGCCGGGCGGGCGATGGTTGAAGGCGCAGCTCACTGCGGGTGTGGTTGCGCGTATTCGCGGTTTAGAGGAGCATTTACATGGACGCACCTAACTGTTGATCCTCGACAGGTTGTCCGCACACTGCGGATCCGGCAGTAACCGTTCGCCGCGCTTGACCGTCTCGTAAATCAGTTCCAAGTTAGCGCCGTCACCAAAAAAATATTGTGCCATGAACACTTCATCCGAATCCCAAACTCCCTCCCATCGTCCGCTCCTCGAAGTCTGCGACTGCGGTGCCGACTTCAGCCGGCGGCAGTTCCTGCGGAACACCGCGACCGTCGCCGCCGGGGCGGTGCTCGCGCCCGCGCTCGCCACCGCCGCCGCGAAGAAGAAGGCGGACTCCGAGACGCTCGTCACCACGTTTTACAAGAGCCTCACCGAGGAGCAGCGGCGCGACGCGGTCTTCCCCTTCGACCACGAGCTGCGCTCGAAGGTGGACAACAACTGGCACATCACGCCGCACCGTATGGACAAGCTCTTCAACGCCGACCAGCAGGCGATGATCCGCGAGATTTTCCTCGGCCTGCACAGCCCCGAATACGCGGAGAAGGTCGTGCAGCAGGTGACGCACGACAGCGGCAAGGCGGGCTTCGGCAGCAGTTCCGTCGCGCTCTTCGGCACGCCGGGCACGGGCAAGTTCGAGTTCGTGCTCACGGGCCGCCACTGCACGCGCCGCTGCGACGGCGATTCGGTGGAAGGCGCGGCCTTTGGCGGGCCGATCTTCTACGGGCACGCGGCGGAGAGCTTCAACGAGAAGCCCACGCATCCGGGGAACGTGTATTGGTTCCAGGCGCTGCGGGCGAACGAGGTCTTCAAATCGCTCAACGGCAAACAGCGCGAAATGGCCCTGCTCGGCGACGCCCGTGGCGAAAAAGGCACGGCGACCGTGCGCCTGACCGGCAAGAAGACCGGGCTGCCGGGCATCCCGCTCACCGAACTGGCCGGCGACCAGAAAAATCTCGTCCGCAAAGTCATGGCCGACCTGCTCGCGCCGTTCCGCAAAAAGGACACCACCGAGGCGATGAAGCTCATCGAGAAGAACGGCTTCGACAACCTGCACATGGCGTTCTACAAAAACGAGGACGTGGGCAAGGACGGCGTGTGGGACGTGTGGCAGATCGAAGGCCCCTCGATGGTGTGGTTCTTCCGCGGCGACCCGCACGTCCACGTGTGGGTGAACATCAAGGACAAGGCGTGAACTGGCGCGCGGCCTTCAGGCCGCTTCGATGACCGCCAGACAAACGCAAAAATGTTTTTTCCGCAGGTTTCGGAACGATGAAGCGGCGTGAACGCCGCGCTCCTGCTCGTCGCGCGATTTCATTGTAATTTCCCCGCCGTTGCCCGACATTGCGCCCCGCAAATGCTGGCCAAACGTGTCATCCCGTGCCTCGACGTTCACGACGGCAAAGTCACCCGCGGCGTCCAGTTCGGGCGTGCCGAGGCGGGCGAGCTGCGCAACGTCGGCGACCCCGTCGAACTCGCCGTCCGCTACAACGAGCAGGGCGCGGACGAGATGGTCTTCTTCGACATCACCGCCAGCGCGCACGGCCGCGCCAGCATGGTGGAGGTCATCGAACGCGCCGCCGACCAGTGCTTCATGCCGCTCACCGTCGGCGGCGGCATCCGCACCGTGGATGACATGCACACGATGCTCCGCGCCGGTGCGGACAAGGTGAGCATCAACTCCTCCGCGCTCGCCACGCCCGAACTCATCCGGCAGGGCGCGGAGAAATTCGGCAGCCAGTGCATCGTCGTCTCGATTGACTGCAAGAAGACCGCGCCCGACCGCTGGGAAGTTTTCGCCAAAGGCGGCCGCCAGCCAACCAGCCTCGACGCGGTCGAATGGGCGAAGAAGGCCGTTGCGCTCGGTTCGGGGGAAATCGTGCTCAATTCGATTGACGCCGACGGCACGAAGGCGGGCTTCGACCTCGTCATCACGCGGCGCGTGAGCGAAGCCGTGGGCGTGCCGGTGGTGGCCAGCGGCGGCGCGGGCAGCCTCGAACACATGGCCGCCGTGCTGCTCGAAGGCCGCGCCGACGCCGTGCTCGCCGCGAGCATATTTCACTTCGGCACTTACACGGTGGGCGACGTGAAGAAGTTTTTGGCGGGCAAGGGGATTCCGGTGCGGCTCTGAAATCATGGACGCGAGAAAAATCAAATCCGCGCTCGCCGACATCACCGCCGAGCAAGACCCGACGCTCAAGAGCGCGAAGCTCGCGTCGCTGTGCAGTGCTCTTTGGCTGGAGCACGGCGTGGAACTCGTCGTGGTCGGTGGCTCGGCCATCGAGATTTTGACCGAAGGCGCGTATGCCTCCGGCGATCTCGATATGTGCCACGTCAACAAAGCCTCGCTGCCCATCCGTGAGCGGCAGGAAATCATGGGCCTGCTCGGCGCGAAGGGCGGCCCGCGCAACTGGCAGGTCGCCGGGATGTATCTGGATTTGCTCGGCCCGGCGGAGAGTTTCGCCCGCACGCCGTATCGTCGCGTCGAAGCACCCTACGGCAGCTTTCTCGTGATGAAGCCGGAGGATTTGCTGGTCGAGCGCGTCTTGATGACATTTTATCTTGGCGAAAGCCAAACGGCGCGTGACTGTGCGAAAAAATTGATCTCGGTCATCCTCACGGAAGGCGTGGCCGTGAATTGGGATGAAGTGCGCAGGCTTGCGAATCTGCCGGAATACCGTAATCTTTCCGAGTGCGTGAAACTGGTGAACGAAGTCGCCGATGAACTCAAAATTAAAAATCCCCTGCATTCCGATTGAAGGCTCCATCAGTTGGGAAGACTGGTTGAAAGGCCGCCGGTTTCGTCGCGAAATGGGCAACCTCGTCGCGCCGGAAATCATCCGGCGCAAGAGCAGTTCCAGCGACCGGCGGCTGAAGAAGCTGTTCAACGGCGAACGCGGCCTGCCGTTCACGCCGACGGACAAGTTGTGAACCAGTTAACACCGTCCGCCGGTTGAAGCAGATTTTTTCTCACTCACCGTCCTCCTGTCCGCTTATGAACGAAATGGTTCAGTCACGGTTCACTCCCGTCCTCCTCCTCACCGCCTCGAACGTCTTCATGATCTTCGCGTGGTATGGGCACCTGAAATACAAGCACGCGCCGCTCTGGCTCGTCGTGCTGGCGAGCTGGGGCATTGCGTTCTTCGAGTATTGCCTGATGGTGCCGGCCAACCGCTGGGGCCACGGCAGCTACTCCGCCACAGAGCTGAAAATCATTCAGGAAGTCGTCACGCTCGTCGTCTTCAGCATCTTCGCCATCCTGTATCTCGGCGAGCGCGTCCGCTGGAACCACCTCGCGGCGTTCGTGTGCATCCTCGCGGCGGTGGCGTTCACGTTCCTGCCCGCAAAATGACGTTGATCAGGAAGCACAGATAATTCGCTGAACAAAGCCGCGCCAGTTTTGCAGCTTGCACCGATGGAAGGTTTCGTTTAGCAATCGCGTCGCTCGACGTTGAACAATTAAATCATTTAACCAGTTACCACCATGCCCGCCGCATTTCCCCGCATCCGCAAAATCCAATACGAAGGCCCCAACTCCAAGAATCCCCTCTCGTTCAAGCATTACAACGCCGACGAATTCGTCGCGGGCAAGACGATGGCAGAGCACCTGCGCTTCTCGGTGGTGTATTGGCACACGATGTGTGGCAACGGCACGGACGTGTTCGGCTGGGGCACGGCGGTGCGCCCGTGGGAAAAGGGCCTGACCGGCCTCGACCTCGCCAAGGCGCGCGTGCCGGTGTTCTTTGAGTTTTGCGAAAAGCTCGGCGCGCCCCACTACGCCTTCCACGACCGCGACGTCGCGCCGCACGGCAAGTCGCTCAAGCAGTCGAACCAGTATCTCGACACCATCGTGAAGCTGCTCAAGGAGCAGCAGAAGGCCACGGGCGTGAAGCTGCTCTGGGGCACCGCGCAGCTCTTCGCGCATCCGCGCTACTGCCACGGCGCGGCCACGAGCTGCAACGCCGACGCGTTCGCGTTCGCCGCCGCGCAGGTGAAGAAGGCGCTCGACGTGACGAAGTCGCTCGGCGGCCAGGGCTACACGTTCTGGGGCGGGCGCGAGGGTTACTCGACGCTGTGGAACACCAACATGAAGCGCGAGCTGGAGCATCTCGCGAAATTCCTTCACATGGCCGTGGACTACAAGAAGGCCATCGGCTTCAAGGGCCAGTTCTACATCGAGCCGAAGCCGAAGGAGCCGACGAAGCACCAGTATGACTCCGACGCGGCGGCGTGCCTGAACTTCCTGCGTGAGTTTGATTTGCTCGAACATTTCAAACTCAACCTCGAAACCAACCACGCCACGCTCGCGGGCCACACGATGCAGCACGATATGCGCGTGGCCATCGCGGCGGGCGCGCTCGGCAGCATTGACGCGAACACCGGCGACGAACTGCTCGGCTGGGACACCGACCAGTTTCCGACGAGCATTTATCTCACGACGCAGTGCATGCTGGAGCTGCTCGGCATGGGCGGCTTCACCACGGGCGGCGTAAACTTCGACGCCAAGGTGCGCCGCGAGAGCTTCGAGCCGGTGGATCTGTTCCACGCGCACATCGGCGGCATGGACGCCTTCGCGCGCGGGCTGAAGATCGCCGCCGCCATCCGCAAGGACGGACGGCTCGCGGAATTTGTGAAGCAGCGCTACGCCTCGTGGGACAGCGGCCTCGGCAAGGACATCGAGAGGAACCGCGTGGGCTTCAAGGAACTCTCCGCCTACATGATGAAGAAGGGCGAGGCCGCGCCGAACACCAGCGGACGGCAGGAATTCCTGGAGAACTTGATCAACGAGTTTGTCTAATTTCGCCGTTTATTGCCTGTATTTTCAACACCGGGGTGACCGCAAGGCACCCCGGTTTTCATTTTGCCCTTTGCAGCCCGGCGGGTTTCCGGCAGCTTCCACCCACATTTCATGTTCACCTTTGATGTCCACCTTGACTTAAGCATGAACGCGCTCGAGTGGAACCGCGACTTCACGCGGCCCATCGAGGAAATCCGCCGCCGCGAGCGCGGCCAGACCGACAAAAAGGATCGCGGCAAAAGCACGGTCTGTTTTCCCGAAATGCGCCGGGGCAGCATCGGCCTCTGTGTGGCGACGCAGATTGCGCGCTACGTGAAGCCCGCAAACCCGCTCGCCGGCTGGCATTCGCCGGAGCAGGCGTGGGCGCAGACACAAGGCCAGCTCGCGTGGTATCGCGCGATGGAGGAGCGCGGCGAACTCGTGCAAGTCACGGACAAGGCGGGCTTGGAAAAAATGCTCGCGCTGTGGATGAACAACCCGCCGCCAAACGCGCCCATCGGTTACATCCTCTCGCTCGAAGGCGCGGATTCCATCGTCACACTGAAACATCTGGAGCGTGCCTACGCCCAAGGCTTGCGTGCGCTCGGCCCGGCGCACTACGGCCCCGGCACCTACGCGCAGGGCACCGACGCCACCGGCGGCATCGGCCAGCGCGGACGCGAACTGCTCGCCGAGATGCAGCGGCTCGGCGTCATCCTCGACGCGACGCACCTGTGCGACGACAGTTTCTGGGAGACGATGGAACATTTTTCCGGGCCGGTGTGGGCGAGCCACTCAAACTGCCGCGCGCTCGTGCCGCACAACCGCCAGTTCGCCGACGAGCAAATTAAAGTGCTCGTCGAACGCGGCGCGGTCATCGGCGCGGCGCTCGACGCGTGGATGATGATTCCCGGCTGGGTGCGCGGCCAGACCACGCCGGAAGGCGTGGGCCTGAAGCTGGAGCGCATCGTGGATCACATGGATCACATCTGCCAGCTCGCCGGCAATGCAAAGCACATCGGCATCGGCACCGACCTCGACGGCGGCTACGGGCGCGAGCAGACGCCCGCCGACCTCGACACCATCGCCGATTTGCAGCGCATCCCAGAAATGCTCGCCCGTCGTGGCTACACGCCGGCGGACATCGAGGGTGTGATGCATGGAAACTTCCTCCGGTTCCTGCGCGCGGCGTGGCGGTAAATTTCTTTCCCCGTTTCTTTCACCGATAAAAATTCATGCTCCCCTTTGCCCTCACCATTTTCACCGGCGCGTTCCTGCTCTTCCAGGTGCAGCCGCTCATCGGCAAATACATCCTCCCGTGGTTCGGCGGCAGCCCCGGCGTGTGGACGACCTGCCTGCTGTTTTTCCAGATGCTGCTGCTCGGCGGCTACGCCTACGCGCACTACAGCACGAGCCGCCTCAAGCCGCGCACGCAGGCCATCGTGCATGGCGTGCTGCTGCTGCTCGCGCTGGCCTGCATCCCCTTCGTCACGCCGTCGGACAGTTGGAAGCCGGCGGCGGTGGACAATCCCACCGGGCAAATCCTCCTGCTGCTCACGGTGAGCATCGGCCTGCCATATTTCGTGCTCTCGGCCACCGGGCCGCTGATGCAGGAATGGTTCAGCGTGCTGCGGCCCGGCGTGTCGCCCTACCGGCTCTACGCGCTGTCGAACATCGGCTCGCTGCTCGCCCTCGTCACGTATCCGTTTTATTTCGAGCCGTCGTTCTCGCGGAAGGCGCAGGCCGGCCTGTGGGGCTGCGGCCTGATGGCGTATGTCGTCGCGTGCGGCTACTGCGTCTGGCTGCTGTTCAAGAAATCAGCGACGCTGGAAAAGCCGGCTTCCACCGAAGCCGCGCCGGAAGAAGCGCCCGCTGCGGCGACGCCCGGCCAGAAAATCCTCTGGGTGCTCCTGCCCGCGTGCGCGTCCGTGCTGCTGCTGGCGACGACGAACAAAATTTGCCAGGACGTCGCGGTGATTCCATTTCTCTGGGTGCTGCCGCTGGCGATTTATCTCCTGACGTTCATCATCAGCTTCGACAGTCCGCGCTGGTATAAGCCCGGAATCTTCGGTGCGCTGCTGGCGCTGGGCCTCACGGCTACGACCTACCTGTTGTTCGAGGGCACGAGCGTCGTCATCGGCAAGCAGCTTCTCGGCTACTGCGGCACGCTGTTCGTCGGGTGCATGATCTGCCACGGCGAACTCTACCGCCTCAAGCCGCACCCGAAGTTTCTCACCTCGTATTTCCTGCTCATCTCGGCGGGCGGCGCGATGGGCGGCCTCTTCGTCGCCGTGGTCGCGCCGCTGATTTTCAACTCGTATCTCGAACTGCACGTCGGCCTGTGGGCCTTGAGCGCGCTCGTGGCGGTCGTGGCCTTCAAGCAGAATAGCCTGCCGCTCGCGCTCGGCCTGGGAATCGGCGCGCTGCTTTCGCCCATGGTGATTCCCACGCTGCACGCCGGTTGGACGAACTTCGACATGACGAGCAAGAGTTTGATCGAGCAGTTCAAATTCTTCGGCGGGAAGTATTGGTGGATACCGCTGATCATTTTCGCCCTGTTCGCGCTCTCCTTCGGCGATCTGCGCCGCGTCCTCCTGCGCGAATGGCGGGCGCGCATGGTCGGCTTTCTCATCGTGCTTTCCCTCGGCCTGGCGACCGGGCTGTGGATCCAAGCCTGGCAGTCCAAGCGCGACGCCGTGCTGATGACGCGCAACTTCTACGGCGCGCTCACCGTGTTCGAGTATTCCAAAGACAGCCCAACCGACCACTATTTCCTCCTCCAGCACGGCAAGATCACGCACGGCCTCCAGTTCGTTGATCCGGAAATGTCCCGCCGCCCCACGTCGTATTACACCGAGGGCAGCGGCCTCGCGCTGGCGGTGAAGCATTTCCCGCGCGCGACGAACCGCCGCATCGGCGTCGTCGGCCTCGGCACCGGCACCTCGGCGGCGCTGGCGCGCGGCGGGGATTATATGCGGATTTACGAAATCAACGCCGAGGTGCGCCGCATCGCGGAGAATAATTTTTCCTACCTCAAGGACAGCCCCGGCAAGGTGGAGCTGGCGATGGGCGACGCGCGCCTCTCGATGGAGCACGAGCCGCCGCAGAACTTCGACATCCTCGCACTCGACGCCTTCAGCAGCGACGCCATCCCCGTGCACCTGCTCACCAAGGAGGCGTTTGAAATCTACCAGCGCCACCTGAAACCCGACGGCGTCATCGTCGTCCACGTCTCGAACCGCTACCTCAACCTCGAACCGGTCGTGGAAACGCTCGCGAAGGAATTCGGCTACCAGACCGCCATCATCTCGTTCAACGACGAGGGGCAGGACGACTGGTGGGTGTATTCCTCGACGTGGATTCTGGTGACGAAAAACAAGGAGCTGCTCAAGAACAGCGCCATCCGCAACGCCATCACCGAACCGGAGGACGAGAACGCCACCGCGCCGCTGTGGACGGACGACTTCGCCAGCCTCTTTCCAATCTTGAAAAAATGAGCCCGCGTCCGGACAGGCCCGGCTGGCTGGAGTTGTTTCCTGACGAAGAGTTCCGTTTTCACATTGGCGTCAAGCCCGGCAAACCGGAGGAATTCTTTGCGCCCACGGCGGACCACGCCCGCCTGCTCGCCGAGCGAAAGCACTGGCTCGCCACCGCGCCCGGTGATTGCGCCGTCTGGCTGCCGGAAGCCGCGCCACTGCTGGAAGAAACGCTCGCACTCGCGCAGCAATGGGTAGCACCCGCCTCCGCCGGGTCGAATCCGGCGTCCTCGCCGGATTCTCTCCCGCCTCGCCAAGAATCGTGAGACGACGCCAGCCCAAGGGCCGGGCGCGACGC
>JACRJY010000154.1 GCA_016235585.1 Verrucomicrobiota bacterium
AATGGCTGCAGGGCACGTGGGCAGCGAGGTTTAATCGGTTTCGCGGCGAAGCGGGACGCCCTTTTCAAGGTCGTTACAAGGCGTTGCACGTGGAGCCGGGGCACGCGCTGGCGCAGGTGGCGCATTACATTCACCTCAATCCGGTGCGAGCCAAGGTCGTGCCGATCGCAAAGGTGGCGGACTTTGCCTGGAGCAGTCTGCCTTTGTTTTTGAGCAGGGATCGTCCCGCCGCGCTTGAAGGCGGAACGGTGCTGCGCGAAAGCGGAGACTTGTCGGACACGCGTGCCGGCTGGCTCGCCTATGTCGCGTATCTTGGCGTTATCGCGGAAGAGGAGACAAAGCTGCGGGACAAGCGGTTCGGTCGTCTCAGCCGCGGATGGGTGATTGGCTCGGTCGAGTTCAAGGCGGAGCTGAAGAAGGAACTGTCGGCCAACGGTGCGGCAGGCGGGCGGTTGGAATTGCTGGGCGCCGACAGCGCCGCGCACGCGGAGTTGAGGTCGGAATTGTGGGAGGAACGACTGCAGTCGGGTGCAAGATTGCTGGACGTCGACTTGAATGCCCTGCCGGTGCAAAAATCGGCGCCAGGAAAAGTGCAGCTGGCGGCGTTGCTGAAAGCGACCACATCGGTCTCCAATGGCTGGGTGGCGCAGCGGTTGCAGATGGGGGAGCCTGCAAGTGTCAGTCAGTTTGTCCGCCGCTTCCACCTCAGCGGAGGAGCGAATACGCGCGCGTTCAAAGCGGTGCTGTCAAACGTCACCACATGAACCTCTATCACGGCATCCAACTCCGGTGTTCCCGCACGATCCACGGATGCTGTGAGGGCTGAGTTCGATGCCTCCCGGTGTCCGTCCTCCGGCCATCGCGGTCCTTCTTCGCGTCGGCTCCCGACGCTGACCGCTCGCCGCCCTGGACCTATTTCACCCACTCGTCCAAGAGCATCAGCACGCGATCAGCGAATCTTGTTTTGATCGCCGGAGAAGAACCTCGAGATAGTGGACCGTATTCGGTAAACGCATACAAAAGGTTGCCCAATGGTTGCCAAAAACGCAGAATTTTCGTAAGCGTCGTTTCGAGTGCCTCGTAGATACGAGACCTACGAATGGATAGTGTGGCGGGATGGGAACGACGGTAAGCGCGGAGTTGGTGCATCACGGAGAGCAGCGGGATCGCATCGGGCGGCAGCGGATGCCGGCGGAGCGGCGGCGGCAGTTGCTGGCCGCGTTTCGCGAGAGCGGATTGACGCGCTCGGGGTTCGCGCGGCGCGAAGGGATCCGTTACACGACGTTCTGCACTTGGGTGCAAAAGGATGAAGAAGCGCGAGCGGGCGGTGGCGCGGGGATGAAGCGAAAGCCCGCGGCACCGACGGTGCGGTTCGCGCAGGTGGGCTTGCCGCCGGGCGCGGCGCGTGGACTGGAAGTGCGGTTGCCGGATGGAATCACGGTGCGCGGATCAAGCGTGGAGGAACTCGCCGGATTGGTGCGGGCGTTACGCCGCTAAGCGATGCTGGCGTTCCCGGCCGCGATTCGGATCTACGTGGCGCTGGAGCCCGTGGACATGCGCAAGCAATACGACGGGCTGTGGGCCGCCGCGCAGACCCAGTTGGGCGAGGATCCGAAAGCAGGCGCGGTGTTCTGCTTCACCAATCGCGGGCGCACGCGGCTGAAATTGCTCTACTGGGACGGCACGGGCGTGTGGGTGCTGGCGAAGCGATTGGAAACGGGCCGTTTTTCGTGGCCGGAGCCGAGCGAATCGAAACGCAAGCTCACGCTCGCGCCGGAGGCGCTGGCTTTGTTGGTCGGTGGCGTGGAACTGAAGCGTGGCTCGCTCAAGCCGTGGTATGAACGCTGAAGATAGGCATGTATCGTGCTTTCTGTTACACAGATGGCGGGAACCACTCCAGTGCTCGATGAGGTGCACCAGCTCCGGGAGGAGAACGCGGTGTTGCGCGCGCAGATCGACTGGCTGAAGCGGCAGCTCTTCGGGCCGGGCAAGAGCGAGAAGCTCGACCGAGCGCAGCTCCTGATGCAGCTTGGGGAACTGGAGAAACTCGCGACCGCGCCGCGTCCGGCCGAGACGATCACCTACGAGCGCGCCACCGGACCAGCACCGAAGCACACGCTGCCGGCGGAGTCCTTCGCCCATCTGCCGGTCAAGGAGACTCTGGAAATCCTGCCCGACGCGGTTCGGGCCGACCCGAGCCTCTACGAAAGAATCGGCGAGGAACGCACCTTCGAAGTGGACGTCGTGCCGCCGCAGCTCTTCAAGCGCGAGATCATCCGGCCGAAGTTCCGGCACTGTTTGGATCGCAACCGGGCGCCGCTCCTGGCGCCGGCGCCGAAGCGCATCGGCACCGGCGGCTTCGCTTCCGCGGGCCTCATCGCTTGGGCGCTGACCGCGAAGTATGGCGATCATCTGCCGCTGTATCGGCAGGAAAAGATGCTGGCGCGCTGGGGTGCGCCGATCTCGCGTCAGAACCTGAGCGATTGGGTGGGCGCGGCGACCGCGTTGCTCGAGCCCTTGGTCAAGCGGATGAAGCACGAACTGCTCGCCAGTGGCTACGTCGCGGTCGACGAAACTCCGATCCGCTGCAACGATCCGGATCTGCGGGACGGAAAGACCACGCAAGGTTGGCTGTGGGCGCTCTCGCGTCCCGGCGGCGATGCCGTCTTCGAGTGGCGATTATCCCGCCGGCATGAAGAGGCTGAACGGTTGCTGGGCGACTACCAAGGCGTGCTTCAGTCGGATGGCTACGAGGCTTATGCTGCGTATGCGCGAGCGCACCCGGGAGTCGAGTGGATTGGATGTTGGGCGCATACCAGGCGATACTTCGTGGAAGCCGCTGGCGAGCGGCCGCGGACAGCGCAACGCGTGCTCACACTCATCGCGCGGCTCTATCAACTCGAATCCGAGTGGGACGAAGCCAACGTCGGTGAGCGACGGGCCGCGCTGCGGCAGGAACACTTTGCGCTGCCGCTGGCCCGGTTGCGCCGATTGGCGACGGCGCTGCAAGCGCGCGTGCTGCCCAAATCCGGCCTCGGCCAAGCCTGCGCTTATTTACTCGGCCACTGGGCAGCGCTCACCGCGCATCTGCGCCACAGCCAAACTCGCCTCGACACCAACGCCGTCGAGAACGCGATCCGCCCAAGCAAACTCGGCGCGAAGAACTGGCTCTTCGTCGGCCATCCCGATGCCGGCGACCGCGCCGCGGTCATCTACTCACTCGTCGTCTCCTGCCAGCGTCACGGCCACGATCCACACGCTTACCTGCGCGATGTGCTCGTCCGCTTGCCGTCCATGACGACGGCCGACGACCTCCGTCCACTCCTTCCATCGCAATGGAAGCCTCGGACCGAAGTCGCATCGTAGCTCTCGTAGTCACCAGCCTGGTCCATCGTTGGTCTCGTAGTTACGGCCTCGTCAAGGGGGCACTCGGGACGACGCTTACGATGGAGTGGGAGTCAGGGGTGGTCGTTTGCAGCGGAAGCGCTTCCGGCTTGTCCGCCGAAGGCCTGACAAAGGCGGGCTCCGTCGGAACGGGAGGCCGTTCCGCTGCCGATCAGTCACTTCTTCTTATACACCGTCGCCGGGTCGAAGATTCGTGTCGCTGCGTATTCGAGTTTCATGGACGTCGGATCGTCCGCCTTTGCACCGGACACGAGCTTGCGGTAAAAGCAGGAGGCGTAGCCGTTGTGGCACGCGGCGCCGCCGAGGTTCTCGACCTTGAGCAGGAGCACGTCCTGGTCGCAATCGACCCGCAGCTCCTTCACGAGTTGCGCATTCCCGGACTCCTCGCCTTTGATCCAAAGCTTGCTGCGCGAACGGCTCCAATACGTCGCCTTGCCCGACTTGATCGTGTGCGCAAGCGCCTCGGCGTTCATGAAGGCAAACATCAACACCTCATTCGTCACGTGATCCGTCGTGATGCAAGGGATGAGGCCGTCGGGGCCGAACTTCGGTTGCAGCAGTGCGCCGAGCTCGATGTCGGCTCTCGTCGTGCGCGCGGGAAAGACGTAGGTGCTCATGATCGGCTGCGTCATTGCGGGCAAGGGTGCGTCGAGGCAACGCCGCATTCCGTCATGACGCCGCAGCCAGCGTCCGCAAATAATCGAAACTGTAAAGACCGGTGCGATGTCCGTCGGAAAAGTCGAAGCGGATCGCGTAATTGCCCACGCGTTCCCATCCGATCACCTGCACACCGGGAAACTGCTTCGGGCCGTCGCCGCCGTAACGGTTGCCGAGGATGTCACGTTCGCCGAGATTCGACGCGCTGGGCGACGCCGCCCGTAGTTTCCCGAAGGGGAAATACGACTCCAGGCCGTCGTCCCACACGATCGCGACTTCCTGGCCGATGATCTGGAGATTGAGCGGAACGTGCATGGCGGGTTCGGTGATAGGGGTTGTTTGCGGCAGAAGAACAGCAAATTTCCACGGGCGGCGCGTTGCCAAGGGGGCAAGTCACCCCAGCGTGTGCCCTGATGAAATCGCCGCCGAACCGGTCGTTGCCGCACATCGTGGTCGTGGGCGCCGGCTTTGCGGGCTTGCGCTTCGTGCGTAGCCTGCCGGCGGACCTCGCCCGTGTGACGGTCATCGACCGGCAGAACCACCACTGCTTTCAGCCGCTG
>JACRJY010000155.1 GCA_016235585.1 Verrucomicrobiota bacterium
CAACTGCTCGGCAAATCGTTTGGCTTGGAAACGCTTTTCAGAAAA
The DNA here is from genome assembly GCA_016235585.1 of Verrucomicrobiota bacterium. Lineage (GTDB taxonomy): Bacteria > Verrucomicrobiota > Verrucomicrobiia > Limisphaerales > JACRJY01 > JACRJY01. The sequence continues at coordinate 46 of JACRJY010000155.1, forward strand.
ACCCACGAACCACAATCGAGAGCTTCAGCGTTGAATTAAGTATGGAATACGAAGCCGTCATCGGGCTGGAAACTCACGTCCAGCTCAAGACCAGGTCGAAGATGTGGTGCGGGTGCGCCAACGCCTTCGGCGCGGAGCCGAATACCAACGTCTGCCCCGTCTGCCTCGGCATGCCCGGCGTCCTGCCCGTGCCCAACGAGGAGGCGCTGCGCAAAACCGTGCTGACGGGTTTTCTGCTGAACTGCGAGATTCCGCGCTACGCGAAGTTCGACCGGAAGAATTACTTCTACCCCGACGCTTCGAAAAACTATCAACTCACGCAATACGACAAGCCGAGCACGGCGAATGGCTTTGTGGAGTTTGAATTCGACGGCCCCGGTTCCATCAACGGACGGGGCAAAGTCCGCATCACTCGCGCGCATCTCGAAGAGGACGTCGGCAAACTCACGCACTTCGACCGCACCAGCGGCGTGGATTTCAACCGCGCGGGCGTGCCGTTGCTGGAAATCGTCTCCGAGCCGGATCTCACGAGCGCCGACATGGCCTACGAATATCTCAACGCGCTCAAGGACATCCTCATCCACGGCGGCGTGAGCGATTGCGACATGGAAAAGGGCATGGTGCGCTGCGACGTGAACATCAGCGTGCGCCCCAAGGGCTCGAAGGAGCTCGGCGCGAAGATCGAGATCAAGAACATGAACAGCTTTTCCGGCGTGCGGCGCGCGGCGGAGTATGAGATTGCGCGGCAGATCGAAGTGGTGAGCAAGGGCGGCAAGCTCGTGCAGTCCACGCGGCGCTGGGACGACGTCGCGGGCATCACCGAGGAAATGCGAACGAAGGAGCACGCGCACGACTACCGCTATTTCCCTGAGCCCGACCTGATGCCGATGGCCCCGACGGATGAGTGGCTCGCGGAGGTGAAATCGCGCGTGGTGGAACTGCCGCTCGCGCGCAAGCAGCGCTTCATGCGCGACTACCAGCTGCCCGCGCCGGACGCGGAGACGTTCAAGAACGACGTGGCGCTGGGCGGCTATTTCGAGAGCATCGCGAAGCAGTCCAAGAATCCGAAGTCCGTCGCGAACTGGGTCATCAACAACCTCCGCGCGAAGCTCACCGAAAGTAGCAGCCGACGTGAGTCGGCTCTGACTGAAGATTCCGGTGTTGATGAGAGCCGACTCACGTCGGCTGCTACGGAGATGACGCTGGCCAACTTGCGGTTCAAGCCCGCCGCCTTGCTGGAACTCGTCGCGCTCGTCGAGGCGAAGACGATCAGCAGTTCCGCCGCGCAACAGGTCTTCGCCGAGATGTTCGACACCGGCAAAGCGCCTGCGGCCATCGTGCAGGAGAAGGGCCTCGCGCAGGTGAGCGACACCGGCGCGATTGAGAAGCTCTGCGACGAAGCCATCGCCGCGAATCCCGCCTCGGCGGCGGACTTCAAGGCCGGCAAAGTGGCCGCGCTCAATTTCCTCAAGGGCCAGGTGATGAAGCTCTCCAAGGGCAAGGCCAACCCCGGCGTGGTGGGCGAAATCCTGGAGCGGAAGCTCAAGCCGTGAGCTGGTTTCGCGTTTATCTTCAACGACTGCTCGCCACTCTTGGCATCGTCTGGCTTCCGCTGGCGTGCATCGCGGCGGACAAGGTTTCTCCGCCGCCGCGCGAACTGACCGAGTCATGGAAGCTCTCGCCGTTCTACACGAAGCACGTCAGCGTCGAGGGCCTGCCCGTGCTGGCGTCGGCGAAGGTTTCCGACTTTGCGGTGAGCGAGGCGGCGTTTCTCATCGGGCAGATGGTCGGGCACCGGCCTGAAATCCTGCGCGCGATGGCGGCGAACCGCGTGCGCTTCGTCGTGATGGCACCGACGGAGATGACCACTGATGTGCCGGAGCACAGCGACCTCACGCCGACAAGTTACTGGAACCGTCGCGCGCGCGGACTCGGCGCGACGAAGGCGCGGCCGGCGGTGAGCTGTGGCGAGGAGAACCTGCTCGGCCTGCCGGGCGATCCTTACGCGGCGGAGAACATTTTGATCCACGAGTTTGCCCACGCGATCCACGAGCGCGGCCTCAATGTTGTTGATCCGACTTTCGACAAACGCCTCGCTGCCGCCTACGAGAGCGCAAAGGCGAAGGGCCTGTGGAAGGGCACCTACGCGATGCAGAACCGCATGGAGTATTGGGCCGAGGCGGCGCAGTCGTGGTTCGACTGCAACCGCGCCAACGACCGCGAGCACGGCCCCATTGACACGCGCGACAAGCTCAAGCCCTACGACCCGGACGTGGCGAAGCTGTGTGCGGAAGTTTTTGGCGACACGCCGTGGCGTTACACCAAGCCGTCGAAGCGTCCTGTTGCCGAGCGCGCGCACCTCGCGGGCTTCGATGTGACGAAAGCCGGAAAGTTCGCGTGGCCGAAGGAAGCGCCCGCGCTTGAGGCACAGGGCGAACTGCTCGCGTGGTTGGAGCCGGGCCAGGCGCCCGCCGCCTCGCCCCGGGTCAGCGGCAAGGCGACCTCGGTCAACTTCGTGAACCGCCGCGCGCAGCCGGTTTCCATCGCGTGGCTAGATTTCGAGGGCCAGCGCAGGCATTACGCCGACATCCGCCCAAGTCTGAACGATATGCAAGGCACCTACGCCGGTCACGTGTGGGTTGTTTCCGAGGGCGGAAAAACCTTGGGCACCGTCGTCGCTGGCGAGGCGGCGGGCCGCGTCGAGATCAAATGAAACTGTGCCTCCTCCTCTTTGCGTCCCTTTGCGTTCTTTGCGGCGATTCTCCGGCTGCGAGCACGAAGCCCAACGTCCTCTTTATCGCCGTGGACGACATGCGCTGCGAACTTGGCTGCTACGGCGCGAAGCACGTCATTTCGCCCAACCTCGACCGGCTCGCGGCTTCGGGCGTGCTGTTCAACCGCGCCTATTGCCAGCAGGCGGTCTGCAATCCCTCGCGCGTCTCGCTGCTGACCGGGCTGCGGCCCGACACGACGCGGGTCTGGGATCTCGTGACCGAGATGCGCTCGGTGATGCCCAACGTGGTGACGTTGCCCCAGCACTTCCGCCAGCACGGCTACCGCGCGGTGGCTTACGGGAAGATTTTCCACAATCCGTTTCCCGACGCCGCGTCGTGGGACGAGCCGACGCACAACGCGTCGGACGTCATTGCCTACTCGGACGCGAACCGTGCGCGGCTCGCGGAATTCCGGCGCGGAATGAAGGCCGCCGGCAAGAGTGAATCGGCCATCGAGCGGATGCGCGGCCCGGCGACGGAGGTTCAGGAGCAGCCCGACGACAAGAATTTCGACGGCAAGCAAACCTCCGACGCGCTCGCGAAAATGCGCGAACTTGCCGC
>JACRJY010000156.1 GCA_016235585.1 Verrucomicrobiota bacterium
CAAGGACGGCCTTGTTCACATCACCTACACATGGAAACGGCAGCGCGTGAAGCACGCGGTCATTGACCCGGCGAAGCTCGCTTCGAAGCCCATCGTTGACGGACAATGGCCGCAATGAACCGCGCGAAACTCCACGCTGCTCTGTTCTCGCTGGCACTCGTTGTCAGCGCGGCGGCCGAACCGGCCGGTGTTGTCAGAAGCGAATTCATCTTCGATCCCGCGCCGCATCCGCAGTGTCACGCCAGCACCATCGTCGAAACTAAGAGCGGCTTGGTCACGGCGTGGTTCGGCGGAACGAAGGAAGGCAATCCCGACGTGGGCATCTGGCTCGCGCGCCACACCGGCGGCAAATGGACCGCGCCCGTCGAGGTCGCCAATGGCGCGGAGACGGAAGACCCGCGCGTGAACTGCCTGAACCCGGTGTTGTTCCAAGTGCCGGGCGGGCCGCTGTTGCTCTTCTACAAAACCGGCAAATGGTGGGCCTATGTGAAGCGCTCCACCGATGACGGCGCGACGTGGTCCAAGCCCGAGCGGCTTTACAACGGCCTCTACGGCCCGGTGAAAAACAAACCCGTGCTGCTCACCGATGGCTCCATCTTGAGCCCCACGAGCGTCGAGATTCCGTCGCCGAAAGGCCGCTGCTGGCGCGTGCATTTCGAGCGCAGCACGAATGGCGGCAAATCGTGGGAGTTCATCGGCCCGGTGAATGACGGGCACGAGATTCAGGCCATCCAACCGAGCATCCTCTTTCATCCGAACAACCGTCTCCAGGCGCTCGGCCGCACGCAGCAGGGCCGCCTGTTTGAAATCTGGTCCGACGACGGCGGGCTGACGTGGGGGAAAATGTCGCTGATGAATTTGCCGAACAACAACTCCGGCACCGACGCCGTGACGCTGCGCGATGGCCGCCATCTGCTCGTCTATAACCACGCCGGCAATCGCGACGGACAACCCCGGGGCGACCGCTCGCCCTTGAACGTCGCCGTGTCCAAAGACGGCAAACTCTGGGAAGCCGCGCTCGTGCTCGAGAACACGCCGAGGCAGGAGTTCAGCTATCCCGCCGTCATCCAGACCCGCGACGGTCTCGTGCATATCACCTACACCCACCGGCGCCTGAACATCCGTCATGTGGTGATTGATCCCGCAAAGCTGGCGCTGAAACCGATCGTGAACGGCGAGTGGCCGAAGTGAACCAGCCTGCAAGTTTCCTCCATGAACTCACACCCCCTCCTGCCACTGCTGACCATCCTGTCCCTCCTCGCGCTGCCGGTTGCGGCCCAGGACAATCTCCCGCGCACCGCCGAGACCTTCGAGATCGGCGGGAACAAAGCCTTCCTCTACGCCGCGCCAAAACCCGCCGAGGGCAAACCGTGTGTGTGGTATGCGCCGACGTTGAAGGGCGTGTCGCTCGCCGGACGGAAATTGTATTTCGAGAGCTTCCTGCGCGCGGGCATCAGCATCGCGGGGTTCGATCTCGGCGAAGTGCGCGGCGGGCCGGCCAGCACGGCGAAGTTCACGCTCTTTTACGAGGACATGGTCAGGCGCGGCTGGTCACCCAAGCCCATCCTGCTCGGCCAGAGTCGTGGTGGCATGATGACGCTCGCGTGGGCGTTCCGGCATCCGGACAAAGTGCGCGCCTGGGTGGGCATCTATCCCGTGTGCAATCTCGCGAGCTGGCCACTGAAGAACTCCAAGGCCGCCACGCTCGCCGACTTCGCCCTGCCCGAGGCCGAACTCACCGCCAAGCTCCGCGAGTTCAACCCCGTGGACAATCTGCATGGCCTGCTCGCGAACAAGGTGCCGATGTTCGCCGTGCATGGCGATTCCGACGTCGTGGTGCCCTACGCCGACAACACCCGCCTGCTGAAGGAACGCTACGAGGCCGGCGGCGGCCCGATCACCGTGAAGCTCATCCCCGGCGAGGGACACAAGGTCGGCCCGTCGTTCTTTGAATGCCGGGAGTTGGTGGATTTCGTGTTGAAGCAGCTCCCGCCCGCGCCGAAAAATTAGGAAACCGTGTTATCTCTGCCTGAATGCTCCCATGAAACAAATCTTTCTGCTCCTCGCGACCCCATGCGCTCTTTGCGGCCATTCCAGCGCAGCGACAATCCACGCCGACCTCGGCGACGGCGGCGGCAATGTGTCTGCATGAGCGGTCTGCCACCTTCTTGCAGCCAAAATAAATACCCGGCAGCCTCTATGAGAATATTTTGTAACCTCTGGACCCGCCGCGCGTTTCTTCTTTCATTTGTGATGAAGAACTCATGAAGCCATTGCTCCAGTCTCTCCTTCTCTTTGTATGTCTGTGCATGGCTGTTCCTGGCGGGGCGCAACAGTCTCTCTCGATTGTTTCGCCGGCACCGGGTCAGTTCATTCTGTCCTATCCCAGTGCATTCAGCCGTCCGTGGAGGATCCAAGCCAGCGACGATCTGGTGAGCTGGCTCTATGGCCCCACGGTCACGATGGGCAACGGCGCGGTCCAAGCTGCTGCGCTGACCAACATCGGCGAACGCGGATTCTGGCGGGTGAACGAGTTCCCAGCGGACGCCAGTTACAAGGCCACAGGAGGATCCTTCACCGTCGCGGCCTTTTCGGATGAGACGTGGATTGATGTCACCCGTGGCTACACCATGCCGGTGCGCATTTACGCCCCGGCCATCGGCCAAAGCGGTGCTCCTTATGCGACGATCGTTCTCTCCCACGGCCTTGGTGGGGCGATTGGCGCTTTCGACTGGTTGTCCGCCTACCTCGCCAGCCACGGCTACATTTGTGTCATGATTCAGCACGATGACACCCGCCCCGACAGCCGCGTGGAGCGCCCAAAGGATGTCACGTTTGCCCTCGATCAATTGCTCGGTTCGCCAACGAACGCACTGCTCGCCGGCCGTGTGGATGCGGCGCGCATCGCCCATGGTGGGCATTCGTTCGGTGCCTTTACGACATTGGCCGTCCTCGGCGCGCGCTACCATCTGTCCAATGATGTCGCCTCTCCCATCGTCAGCCATCCCGATGCGCGGGTGAAATGTGGTGTCGCGCTCTCTCCGCAGGGGGCCACCACGCTGGGCCTGTTCAGCGGCTCGTGGGATCTCATCACGCGCCCTTCACTCACGATGCACGGCACCCTCGACACCGCGCCGGGAACGTCCGATCCGGCGACGCGCCGGCAGCCTTATGACGAGATGCCAGCCGGCAACAAAGCCCATCTCACCCTGGCAGATGCGGTGCATTCCGACTTCAGCGACACGGGCATTGCGGAGAACGCCAACCTCTACTCGCAATGGTATTTCCCCGCCATGCTCGCCTTTCTTGACGCGCACCTCAACGACGATGCCACCGCCACCGCCTGGCTTGATGCCCTCGCCCTCACACGTCTCAGCAGCAATGTGGCGAATCTGGAAACCAAGTGACCCAATACCCGCGCCGAAAAAGTGACGGCGATACCTTGAAACGATTCGCCCCCATTCTTCTTTGTGCGTCCTGCATTTTACGCGGTTCAGCCGGTGGCGCGGACGCTTTGCCGCCGATGCTGAACCTCCCCGGCACTGGCGAGGATGCGATGAAGATTGATTTTGCCAAAGCTGTCCGTGCTCAAGGGCCGGCACGCGCTGGTGACGCGCGGCAAGCTGCCGTGGCTGTTCCGCCTGCACAACTACCTCGCGTTTCACGACGGCAAATACTGGTGCATCTGGAGCCACGGCCCGGTCGTGGAGGACAATCCCACGCAGCACGTCCGCTGCAGCACGAGCGAGGACGGTTTGAACTGGAGCGCGAACCAGCCGGTGATGCCTTCTTCCGCCAAGGAAGGCTTCCGCTACATCGCGCGCGGGCTTTGGGTGCGCGACGGGAAGCGCATCTGCATTGCCAGCCATGACGAAGCCTTCGGTGCGAAGGGCAAGGTGCGTTTCTTCGGCAAGAGCTTGCCGCTGATCCCGCCTCACTGCAGCACTTCCACGCGGTAGAAGCGGAAGGCGTTCGTGGCGGCGGGGTCGAGGAACTGCGCGGCGGCATTCGTCGCCGTCACGGTGCCGAGGAGCTGCCAGTTCGCGCCGTTGAGCTGCTCGCGCGCCGAGACGCGATAGCTTTTCTCCGCCACGCTTTGCCAGAGAACGGTGGTGCCGCCGGCGTTTTGGATCACGCGCTCCAAGCGGAGCACGGAGAGCGCGTTCGTCGGCGTCGTGCCGGCGGTGAACTCGGCGAGGTTGTTCAAGCCGTCCCCATCGGGATCGGCGGCGGGCGCGGCGGCGGACGTGGTGAAGACGGGGAAATGTTTCCGCTGAAAACGATCATCCAGCCCGTCGAAGTTGTCGTCGGGCGCGAGGGGGAGGATTTCGAGAAAGCCGTTGGCGTAGGCGCGGTTGGTTTCCTGCTCGATGAGAATCGTCCGCGAGCCGGGCGTGGCATTGGCCGCCACGCTCAACGGCGCGCTCACGAGCTTGAGGCCCGCGTGCGCGAAGCTCTCCGTGTCCACCGTCGTCGGCCCGACGGTGAGGCCGTCGCCGGACACGCCCAAGGCCACGCCGTTGGTCGGCACGTCGGCGGAGAGCACGCCGACGGTGAGGTTGCTCTGGCCGGGATAGACCACGCCGGGCGTGTTGCCGGCGTCCCCCGTTTTCGGATTCATCACGAAGCCAATGAAAAACGCCGCCGGGCCGGCGGTGACGCTGAAATTGAGCGTGTTTGTCGAGCCCGCCGTGAGCGTGACGGGCGTGTTGGTCGTTGCGAGGAAATTTCCGTCCGCGCTGAAAAACCGGCTGCTGAAATCGAAGGCCCATTCCAGCAGATAACTGGCGGAGTTGGGATCCATCGGCGTGGCGCGCACCTGGTAATTTCCCGGCGGCAGCGCGGGCATCGTGTATTGGCCGTCCGCCTCCGAGAGCGTTCCTGCCGCGACGTTGCCCGCCGCGTCCTCGGCGATGACGATTGCGCCGAGCACCCCGGCGGAGTCGCGGGTGACGGTGCCGCGCAGCACGGCGAGGTTCGTCAGCGCCGACGCCGGATAAAGATACCGCGCGGCGGCGATTTCATCCGGCGAGAGGCCGGCCTGTGTGCTGGTGACGCCCGTGCCGCCGCGCGAGAGCATGGTCGCGCCGCCCACCGGCGAATGCAGCAGGCCGAGGAAGTGGCCGATCTCGTGCAGTAAAACCGCCTCCACGAAAAAGGCGGCGCTGTTCGTGTCGGAAAAATCCGCGAACCACGCCGGGGTGTCGCCGCCCGGCAGGCTGTTCGGGACGGCGTTGAACACGATGTCGGCCTCGACAATTGCATTGTTGATTTCACTCCAGAACGCCACGCCGAGCCTCCCGACGATGTCGTCAGTGTCGTTCACCATCGTGTTGGTTTTCGCCCAGGAGACGGCGTTGACGCTGTCGTCGGTGTTGACGTGGACGCCCGGCGCGAGCAGCGGGCCTTCCTCGAACTTGAGGTGCGTGCCGCTGATGGCCTGCCACTGGCCGAACGACGCGCGGATGGCGTCCAATTCGCCCGTGTTGTTCGTGGTGGAAAACGTGTCCGGCGCGAGTGCGAAGCGGATGGCGCGCGTGGCGGGGTTGACGTTGTTCGTGGGAACGAAATCGGGCAGCGTGATCAAATCCCAGTGGAGCGGGGCGTTGCTGACGCCGAGTTCCACGACGAATCCGCTGGCGGCGCGGGTCGCCAGCAACAGCACGGCTACGAACGCTGGCAGCTTCATTTGCCCACCGCCCCCACACGCTGTTTGAGGTCGCTGACTTTGAGTCGCCAGTTCGAGGGCACGGCTGACGCGGCGAGCTTGCTGCGCGACACTGCTGTTGGCGGCGGGCCGCCGAAAATCGGATTGCGCGCGTAATGCTCGCCGCTAGCGGCATCGCGCCAGATTTCAAATTTTCCCTGTGCCAGGCCGAGGCAAACGCCCTCGCCCCGCCGGTTGAGCACAAGAAACGCCACCACTTCTTCGCCCATGGAAAACTCGACCTGCCCGCTCACCCCCGCTTGCTCCTCGCCGAGCACGCCGCCGCCGTGGACGATGGTGAAGCGGTTCGTGGCAAGGCCGCCCTTCCACACTTCGGCGACGGCAAGTTCGACGCGCGTGAAAATGCGCCCGGCCTCGTCGCGCTGGCAGCTCTTGGCGAGCACCGTGCCGCGCACGACGAGCTGGGACCGGGCGGCAAGTTCTTCAACGGGGAGGGGGATGAAATTTCCGCCGAACGACCAGGCCGCGCCGAGACAGAAAGCCAGCACCGCCAGTGTGCAATGAAGATTGAATTTCAGAAACACGCCCCAAGGTAAGCACACGGCGGGAAGAATGACGAGGCTGGAGTGGCCGTGGGCGTATCGGCAGGTCTGGTGCACAAGTAATCTCGCGGCTTGAACCAAACAAAGCGTGGCCCGCGAATCACGCGAAACTCCATTCTGCCTTTTGCGTGCTTTGCGTGGTTCGCGGGCAGAAAGGATTTGGGCAACACGCTCTCGATAGGCGCCCAGCGCGCGCGCCGCAACAGAGTCGCAACAGAGTCGTTGCCATTCCACCGGACGCGCGTGTAGGCTCGCGCCACTCAAAACAAAGCGCGCGCGAAAATTCGTTCACTGTCATGTCCTACATCCAGGCCAGCACCGACGGCAGGCTGCACTCGGCGGACAAGCCCAGCCTCTCGCCGCTCAACCGCGGCTTCCTCTACGGCGACGCCATCTACGAAGTGTGGCGCACGTATGGCGGCGTGGTGTTCGCGTGGGACGAACACTGGCGGCGGCTGGAGCGCTCGGCGCAGGCGCTCGGCATGGCGCTGCCGCTCGCGCAGGCCGAGATGTTCAAGCAAATCCGCCGCACGGTGGCCGCGTTCTGCCGCAAGACCGGCGCGCGGCCGGAGCTTTACATCCGGCTGCAAATCACGCGCGGCGCGGGAATCATCGGGCTGAACCCGCAGCTCGCGGACAAGCCGAACTACGTGCTGCTCGTGCAGGAGTTGAAGCCGCCCGCGCCGGAGCAGCTCGCGCGCGGGCTGCGGCTTGGCCTGGCGAAATCTCTGCACCGAAATCCCATCGCGTGCCTGAGCCCGGCGTGGAAGACGGGGAATTACCTGAACAACATCCTCTGCCTGCGCGAGGCGGTCGCCGCCGGCGCGGACGAGGTGGTGATGACGAATCTCGCGGGCGAAATCACCGAGTCGGCGGTGTCCAACATTTTCTTCGTGCGCGGCGGTGAAGTGATTACTCCGCCGCTGGACGCGGGAATTCTCGAAGGCATCACCCGCGCTGCTGTGCTCGGCCCGGTGGCGAGGGCGGCGGGCGTGCCGGCGCGCGAGGCGGCGGTTCGCGCGGAGGAACTGGCGCAGTTCACCGAGTGCTTCATCACCGGCACGACGCGCGAGATTGTGCCGGTGGCGGCGATTGACGGGGTGAATTACACCGTCGGCCCCGGCACGGTGACGGCGAAGTTGCAGGCGGCTTTCTCTGAATTTGCGCGTTCGTCCACCGCCAAACACCGCAAGCTCCGCGTGCTGCCGCGCCTGCGGCCCGTGGCCGTGTAACCCTCAACTCGATTCGCCATGCTCAACCTTCTGCGCCGCATCAGCCTCACGAAGTGGATTCTCATCTCGATGGTCGTGGGTGTGCTCGTGGGCTGGGCGTTTCCCGAATCGGCTCACCCCGAACTGGCGCGGAACCTCAAGGTGGTCTCCAAACTGTTCCTCAATCTCATCAAGTGCATCATCGTGCCAATCCTCGTCGGCACGCTCATCGTCGGCATCGCGGGGCACACGGATGACTTGAAGGCCGTGGGGCGGCTGGCGCTGAAGTCGTTCATCTACTTCGAGGTCGTCACCACGCTCGCGCTGGTGGTCGGGCTGGTGGCGGTGAACTGGGTCAAGCCCGGCGTCGGCGTGGTGCTGCCCAAGGCATCGGCGGACAAAGGGAAGGAGTTTGCCGCCAAGACGCAGACCACGCAGGAGATGGTCGAGCACATCGCGCCGCGCAGCTTCTTTGAAAGCGCGTCCGCCAATGACGTGCTTCAAGTCGTGGTGTTCACGGTCATCTTCGCCGTCGCGCTGGCGCAGGTGAAGGGCCGTCCGCGCGAGACGATGCTGGAGTTTTTCGAGGGGCTGTCGGAGGTGATGTTCAAGTTCACCGGCATCGTGATGAAGTTCGCGCCGTTCGGCATCGGCGCGGCGATGGCCGTGACCGTGAGCCACAGCGGGCTGGGCGTGCTGAAAAACCTGGGGATGCTGGTGCTGACGCTCTACGGCGCGCTGGTGGTGTTCGTGCTGCTGGTGCTGGTGCCGGTGGCGCTGTGGGCGCGGATTCCGCTGCGGAAGTTCATCCGCGCGGTGAAGGAGCCGGCACTCATCGCCTTTTCAACCACTTCCTCCGATGCGGCACTGCCGGACGCGCTGAAGCGGATGACGGAATTCGGCGTGCCGAAACGTATCGTGTCGTTCGTGCTGCCGACGGGGTATTCGTTCAATCTCGACGGGAGCACGCTTTACCTCGCCATTGCGTCGGTGTTCGTGGCACAGGCGGCGAACATCGAGATGAACTGGCAGCAGCAGGTGATGATGATGTTCACGCTGATGCTCACGACCAAGGGCATCGCCGCCGTGCCGCGCGCGTCGCTGGTGATTTTGTCCGGCACGCTGGCGACGTTCGGCCTGCCGCTGGAGGGGGTGGCGATCATTCTCGGTGTGGATGAACTGATGGACATGGCGCGGACGACTGTGAACCTCGTCGGCAACTGCCTGGCCTCCGCCGTGATGGCGCGGTGGGAGGGCGAATTGAAGGTGGACGGTGAAAGCGCGCCGGCCTGAAGCAGCGGGCTGGCCGAAAAATTAAGGAGAATTCGTGGGGATCAGGAGGCTGACCATACCCAAAGACGAGCACTGATCCTTGCGATTTCCAGACTGATGAATGAGCCGGCAGGCCCGCCAAATCAGGCCTGCCCGCATATCCCTCACCGCAAATGACAAAACGGTGATACCCACGCTCATTCCGGCCACGTCGCGCCACGAATTCTTCAAAGAACAAAGCTGCCGGGCGGGTGATTACTCCTTGCCCGCCCGGCATTCCACTTCAGGCCACGCACGCTTCGTCACTCAACGAGTGCATCCGCCAGTTGACCTGGATGATTTTGGCGGCGGCGGTGGCCAGATCCGGCACGATGAAATCGTGGTGGCCGGTGCCGTTGAGCGGGGACTTGATCAGGATGGAGGTGCAGCCGGCGATGTGCGCGGCGGTGGCGTCCTGCCATTTGTCGCTGACGACGAAGCAGCGATCCAGATCCAGATGCCATTTGAACGCGGCCTCGAGCAGCAGCCCGGACTTGGGCTTGCGGCACGGACAGCGATCCGTCTCGTCGTGCGGACAGACGAGGATGTCGTCCAGCGGCAGGCGGCGCAGGAGCACCTGATGCATGAAATCCAGTTCGCGGCGTGCGAGAGTGCCGTTGGAGAGGCCGGGCTGGTTGGTGGTGGCGAGCAGCAGGAGGCCGGCATCCTTGAGCCGGAGCAGCGGGGCGCGGGCCTCCTCGTTGAGGACAAAATCGTCGAGACGGAGCGGTTGAACCTGATTTTTGGCGGCAGCCGGAACCTGATTCAGCACTCCGTCCCTTTCAAATATCACGGCTTGTTTCATGCCTGCAATTCAGCAGGCCATTGGCCAACATTGAACTGTGAAGCAACTTTTCGTATTTAATTGAGACAGCCCTGAAAACACTGTGATTTGAAAGAAGACAAAGGGTTTTCAAAATTGAGATTTTGAACCCAGCCGAAACGGGGCGCGGTTATTGAAGGTGAGAATCCGCGCCAGTGAGAACGAATTTGCCACGAAACCGGTCAGCCCAGTCGGTTTCTTGCCGAGGCGGGCGAGGAAACCTATTCCACCAGACTCCGGCTGGAGCCGAGGCGCTCCTCCATGTGTTTGACGATGGGCATCGCGCGGACGATGGCGTTCTGCTCGGTCTGGCCGGGGAACGGCGTCATCGTCACCCGCGCCGCCGCAAGGACATCGCCGTTGCGGTCGCGCAGCGGCATCGTCACCGAGATGGTGGTCTTGGTGCGTCCGAAATAGGTGACACCGCGCAGATACACATCCTGCTCGGCGCTGCCGCCGGGTTCGCCCAAGCCATTCGGCTCCTTGCTGGCGATGGCCTTGAGCGGCTCGCCGTTCAGGCTCGCGAACAGCTTCAAGTCCACCAGCCGCGAATACTTGGCCGCCGCGTCGCGCAGCACCACCTGCGCAAGCAGTTCGCGCGGCGTGTAGGTGATGCGGGCATCCGTGAAGTAGGTGAGCGAGTCGGACTTTGTCCAGAAGCCGATTTTCCCGGCGGAGAAGGAATTGTCCGTCAGCTTTGGAATCGCCTCCTCGCCGTTGAGCAGGCAGCGGATTTGGTTGCCCTTGCACTCCACGGAAAGCTCGTGCCAGACGCCCCGGGCGATGCGGACTTCCGGCCCGATGGGGTCGCTGCGCACGCCATCAACGAATTTATAGAACCGAAAGTTGTTCCCCAGCCCGCTCGCCCGCACGACGTAGTAGTTCTTTTCATCCTGGATACGGAACGCCACGCCGGCCATCTGCTCCTCCGCGCCGTCCACGAGTTTGAACCGCGTGGTGAATTTGAAATCCCCGTAGCTCTCCGCGTCCTGCACCAGCAGCGGGAAATGCTCGTCCGTGCGGTCGCGCGCCACCTGCGCCAGCACGGGGCGCTTGACCGGGGCGGGGGCGGCGGGGGTGAGCGGCGCGAGCGCGGGCGGCACCTCGTCCATGACGATTTTCCACTCGCCGGGATGACCGACACCGGTGACGGTGCTGCGGAAGCCCGTCGGCAGGCCGTTGGTGGTCGGCGTGCTGAAATCAAACTGCTTTTCGGCGGCGAAGACGTTCGCCGCGCCCAGCAGGGCGGCGAGACCAAGGGTGAACCAGCGAATCATCGCGTGAAAACTGTCAGAACTGCGGAAAACCGCAAGCCCCGCATTCCGTCGCGCTCACTTTGCGCCAATGCAGAAGAGTTTTTTGTTTGTGCGGATGAACAAATGCCCCTGCGCCGCGACCAGCGTCGAGCGCGTGGCGTCGTCGCCCGGCTCGCCCATCACGGTCTGGTGAACAATCTTTCCGTCCGCTGCGCTCACCACCACCACGTCGCCGGCGAAGTTCATCAGGTAAATCTTCCCGTCGTTGGCCAGCGGCGAAGATTCATATTTCTTGATGCCCGGCGTGGAAATCGTCCACTTCACCGCGCCGTTGGGCGCGACGCGGGAGAGGGATTTCGCCCCGTCGGACAGCACAAAGAAATCCCCCTGGTAAAACGCCGGCGTCGGCACGTCGGACGTGACGGGGCTGGGTTTCGCGCTCTTCCACGCGACGGCGGACGCGGGCAGCGCGCCGTTGCCGCCGAGCTTCACGGCGAAGACCGGCTCCTTCTTCGGCGCGCAGGCCAGCACCACGCCCGCGCCGGCGACCGGCGAGGGCACGAGCCGCCAATGCCCGATGCGCTGCTCGTTCCACGTGCCCCAGCGCCAGAATTCCTTCCCCGTGGCCGGGTCGTGGCCGCTCACCATGTCGCCGCCGAGGATGAGCAGTTCCCACCGGCCGTTGTGCTGGTGCGGGACAGGCGTGCTGAAGGCCTCGCGCGACTCCGCCTGCGCCTCCGTGGGCCGCACGTGCCGCCAGAGCGTCTTGCCCGTCGCCGGTTCGAGGCAGAGCAGATACGACTCGCCGCCGGCCTTCCCCTTGCCATGCACCGCTTCATCGCGCTGGAGCACCTGCAAATAAAGCTTCCCGTTGAACAGCGTCGGGCTCGCCGAGAACGTCCACTGAAACGCAAAGTCGCCGTAATCCTTCTGAATGTTCCGGCTCCACAATTTCTTCCCCGCGAAGTCAAACGCGAGCAAATCCCCGTTGCCGTAGAAGAACACCACCAGCTTCCCGTCCGTCGCCGGCGAGGGCGAGGAAAAGTTACTGCGGTCGTCGCGGTTCGCGCCGTCGGCGACCTTGTGCTGCCAGAGCGTCCTGCCGGATTTCGCGTCGAGCGCCAGCGCGTGCAGCGACTTGCTCCGCACATCCATCGTGGACACGAACACCGTGCCGTCCCACACCACCGGCGTGGCCGCGCTGGGGCCGGGCAAATCCACGCTCCACGCGACGTTCTCCGTCTTCGAGAACGTCGCGGGCAGATTTTTTTCGTCCGCCGCGCCGTTGAAGCCCGGCCCGCGCAGATGCGGCCAGTTGCCGGCGTGCGCCGCCGCGCCGATGAGGAGGATAGCACCGGTCAATAGGGAAACGGACTTTGCTGTGTTCATAAAGTTTCCAATATAAGAATCCGCCGCCGCCGGAGTGTCAAAACAAACGATTCTGCGGATTCTGCGAAAGTGGGCGCGGAGCTTGGTGAATCCGGCTTCGTTCCGACTTGAACCGGCGGGCGGCTCCAGGGGCGCATCCAGGCTGCTCCCGGAGCGCCGGACACCGATCCGGCAGGGGTGGGAAAACTCCCGCCCCGCGCCGATGCGGAGATCGGCGTTCCGCCCGGCCTGACGGAGCGCGGGCAGTGCCCGGATGCGCCCGAATCCACGAAACGGCCGCCAATTCTCTTTCCCTGTCCGCCGGGGCCGTGCATAGTAATGCCCGGTTGACGGATGGCGGGCCGGGTTTTTGTCGCCGCGTCATTTTGTGCGGCCAAGTCATTGTGTTAAACAGCTTGCGCTCGTAGCTCAGTTGGATAGAGCAACTGCCTTCTAAGCAGTCGGTCGTGGGTTCGACTCCCGCCGAGCGCGCCATTCGGTTTGCGGTTTTGGGTTTTCCATTTACGATTCCACCCGTGCTGACTCTGGAGCAACTGGCCGAACTGCTGGACAAAAACCGCGCCGCCGCCTCGGCGCGGGTCAAGGAGTTTTCCATCGGCGGGAAAAACTTCGCCTTCAACGCGCGCCCCGCCGTCATGGGCGTTGTCAACCTTTCCCCGGATTCGTGGTATCGCGAGAGCGTCTGCCTCTCGGCGGACCAGGCCGTCGAGCGTGGAAAAATTCTCGGGGCGCAGGGCGCGGACATCGTGGACGTGGGCGCGGAATCCACGCTCGCCCACGCGGCGCGACTGGATGACGCGGCGCAGAACAGCAAGCTGCTGCCCGTCATCCGTGGATTGCGCGCGGCGGGCGTCCTCGTCTCCGTGGAAACCTACCAGCCCGCCGTCACGCGCGCCTGCCTCGAGGCGGGTGCGAACGTGCTGAATCTCACCGGCGGCGAGCACGGCCCGGAGATTTACCGGCTCGTGGCCGCGCACGATGCGGCGGTGATCATCTGCTACGTGCAGGGCGGCAATGTGCGCGCCGTCGGCGATTTTGATTTTGGCGCGGACACGACGGCGATGATGCGGGAGCATTTCGCGCGTGAAATCGAGGCGGCGCAAAAAAACGGCGTGGAAAAAATCCTCCTCGACCCCGGCCTGGGCTTCTACTACCGCAATTTGCAGGACAGCGCGGTGCGCGTGCGGCACCAGATGGCGACGTTCCTGAACACTTTCCGGCTGCGGACGCTCGGCTTCCCCGTCTGCCACGCGCTGCCGCACGCCTTCGAGTATTTCGGCGACGAAGTGCGCTGCGCCGAGCCGTTCTTCGCCGTGCTCGCCGCGCTGGGCAAGACGGATTTGTTCCGCACGCACGAGGTGCCGCGCATCCGCGCCGTGCTCAAGACGCTGGAAGTTTTTTGAGCCGTTTGCTCCGCGAAATTTTCCGCCCCGCTCCTGTTGACTTGGAAAAAACCGGCGTCCATATTCCGCCCATGAGTTTTGACATCTCACACCTGCTGGAGCAGTGGGACTATCAGCCGGGACAGGTGATGGTCCGCCGCTTCAAGGCCAAGGATGGCCGGGAAAAGCTCCAGCTCCGCGTGGATCTTGGCGTGTTGCAGATGAACGCCGAGGGCCGGCCCGACGGCCGGCGCCCGCTGGGCCACGAATCGCTCTTCGAGCACTTCAAGGCGCAGCTCGAACGCCATCTTCAGGCCAATGACGGCGACGATTCCGGCTTCAAGCTCAAGGGCGAGGACTGTGCGCGCCTCCAGCAGGAGGCCATCCAGTATCACCACCGCTACCTCTGTTTTTTCCACCTCGAAGACTACGACGGCGTCATCCGCGACACCGCGCGGAACCTCGCGGCGTTCGATTTCGCGGAGGCGCACGCCGAGACCGAGGAGCTGGCCTGGGCGCTGCAGCAGTTCCGCCCGCAACTGCTCATGATGCGCACGCGCGCCAAGGGCACGCAGTCCCTCGCCGCCAAGGAGCACGTGAAGGCCGTCGCGGCGATTGAGGAGGGCCTCGCGGCCATCCGCGAATTTTACACCAGCCACTCGCGCCCGGAGCTGGTGGAGCAGAGCGTCGAAATCCATTCCCTCGAAAACTGGCTGGAGGACGTGCAGACCAAGCGCCCGCTCACCGCGCGCGAGAAGCTCGAACGCGACCTCGATGATGCCGTCCTGAACGAGGACTACGAGAAAGCCGCCCGCGTGCGCGACGCCCTCCGCAATCTCGACCTCGCTGCCAAAAAATCGTGAGCTTCACCGACCGCCTCGGCCAGGACATCAAGGCCGCCATGCTGGCGCGGGACGCCGACCGCCTCGGCGCGCTCCGCCTCCTCAAGTCCGCCCTCGGCTACGCGCAGATTGAGCGCAAGAACGAAAACCTCTCCGACGCCGAAATCATTTCCATCGTGCAGAAGGAAGTGAAGAAACGCCGCGACGCCATCGAACAATTCGAGAAGGGCGGGCGGCCCGAACAGGCCGCGAAGGAAAAGGCCGAGATGACCGTGCTGGAAGGCTACCTGCCCACGCCGCTCACGCCGGAGGAGCTGGAGCAGCTCGTCCGCGCCGCGATTCAGGAGACCGGCGCGACCAGCAAGAAGGACATGGGCGTGGTGATGAAGGCCGCACAGGCGAAAGCCGCCGGCCGCGCGGACGGCAAGACCATCAGCACGCTCGTCGGAAAACTTCTTCCTTAACTCGGGCGCGAGCTGTTGCTTCGTCCGTATTCATCGGTTTGCGGGTTGCAGTTTCCCCGCCTGTCGGCTACTTAACCTCCATGCGTTTCATCGGCAGCGTCATCGAAAAATTGCAGCGGCACCCGAAGCGGGTCGTGTTCCCCGAGGGGAACGAGCCGCGCGTGCTCCAGGCCGCGCGCCAGTTTTTTTCGCTGCGGCTCGGCGTGCCGATCCTGCTTGGCGACCGCACGCAGATCAAGGAGGCCGCCGCGCGGCTCAACGTCTCGCTCGAAGGCGTCCGCATCATCAACCCGGAGGACAGCGAGGAGCTGCCGGGCTTCATCCGCCGCTACGAGCTGCTGCGCCGCATGAAGGGCGTGACCGAGCGGGAGGCGCGCGAGACGATGGTGAAGGCGAATTATTTCGGCGCGATGATGGTCGCGATGCACCAGGCCGACGGCCTCGTCTCCGGCACGAATGAAATCTCCGGCAGCGTGCTGCGCCCGCTCTTCCAGATCATCAAGGTCGCGCCGCAGGCCACCACGGCGTCGAGCTGCATGATCATGGAGGTGGAGGACACGCGCTTCGGCCACAACGGCACGCTGTTCATGGCCGACTGCGGCGTCATCCCCGAACCGACGGTCGAGCAGCTCGCGGACATCGCGGTCTCCACGGCGAACCTCGCCAAGCAAATCCTCGGCATCCGTCCGCAGGTGGCGATGCTCTCCTATTCGACCAAGGGCAGCGCCACGCACCCGACCATCGGCAGGGTGCAGGCCGCCACCGCGCTGGCCCGCCAGAAGGCCGGGGAGAAAATGCTCGACGCGGATTTCGACGGCGAACTCCAGGTGGACGCCGCGCTGATTCCGGAGATTGCCTCGCGGAAGCTTCCCGAAAGCCCGGTGGCGGGGCGGGCGAACGTGCTGATTTTCCCCGACCTCAACTCCGGCAACATCGCCAGCAAGCTCATCCAGCACGTCGCCCGCGCCAACGCCTACGGCCAGATTCTGCTCGGCTTGGATCGTCCGGCGGCGGATGTCTCGCGCGGTTCGAGCGCACACGATATTCTGGGCGTCGCGGCCATCGTGGGCATCCAGTCCGTCGAGTATCAGCGGCTTTACCCCGACGCGGGCAAGCACCTGCCCGGAGAATGAACCCAAGGCAAATGGCAAAAGGCAAAAGGCAAAAGTTTGGTCAAGCCGGCCAATTGCCTTCGGACACTTTTTCCTTTTTCCTTTTTCCTTTTTCCTTGTTGTGAACACGACCCTCCCGCGCGTCTTCATTGCCGCCACGCGCCAGAACGACGGCAAGACCACCACCTCGCTCGGCCTGCTGGCCGCGTTGCAGAAGCACCACCCGCGCGTCGGCTACATCAAGCCCGTCGGCCAGCGCTTCGTCGAGATTGCCGAGCAGAAGATTGACGAGGACACCGTGCTGATGGACGCGGTCTACAAGCTCAACTGCCCGCTGGTGGACATGAGCCCCATCGCCGTCGAGCCGGATTTCACGCGCAAATATCTGGAGTCGGCCAACTACGACGCGCTCGTCAAAAAAATCCAGAAGGCGTTCGACCGCGTGGCGTGGGAAAAGGATTTTGTGCTCTGCGAAGGCTCCGGCCACGCCGGCGTGGGCGCGGTTTTTGATTTGTCCAACGCGCAGGTGGCGAAAATTCTTGGCGCAAAAGTCATCATCGTCACGCGCGGCGGCATCGGCAAGCCGGTGGACGAAGTGGCGCTCAACCAGGCGCTCTTCGAGAAGGCCGGCGTCGAGATCATCGGCGTCATCGTCAACAAGGTGCTGCCCGACCGGATTGACTACATCGCCGAGTTCACGCGAAAAGGACTGAAGCGAAAAGGACTGGAACTGCTCGGCGTGCTGCCGCACCAGCCGATGCTCTCGCGCCCGACGATTGATTCGATCCGCGAGGAATTGCAGGCCGAAAATTTGAACAGCCCGCCGCCGCGCCACGCGCTGATCGAGGACGTCGTCGTCGGCGCGATGGGCGCGCAGAACGCCACGCGCTTCTTCAAGCGCGGCGTGCTCATCATCACGCCCGGCGACCGCGAGGACATCGTGCTGGCGGCCTCGACCGCGTGCCGCGCGGCGGCGGACTGCCTCGCGGGCATCGTGCTGACCGGCAACCTGCGGCCCGGCCCCGCCGTGCTGGAGATCATCCGCAAGCTGCCGTTCCCCGTCCTGCTGGCGGCGGATGACAGCTACGAAGTCGCCTCGAAAGTGCACGACCTGATCGTGAAGACGCGGCCCGATGATCTGGAAAAAATCTCGCTCATCCGCGACCTGATCGCGAAGCACGTGGACGTGAAGAAAATCCTCAATGCGCTCTGAAATGTCCTCGCCTCTGTCCCTCAACCCCACGCTGGAGAAACTTCCCGTCTATCAACCGGGCCGCCCCATCGAGGAGGTCGCGCGCGAACTCGGCCTGCCCGCCGCCGATTTCATCAAGCTCGCCTCGAACGAAAATCCGCTCGGCCCGTCGCCTGCCGCGCTGGCCGCAATGCAGAAGGTGCTGGCAAACCTCCACCTCTATCCCGACGGCAACGCCTTTTACCTGAAGCAAAAACTCGCTGCGAAGCTCGGCGTGACGCCGGGCAACCTGATTCTCGGCAACGGCTCCAACGAGATCATCGAGTTCGCCGGCCACGCCATGATGTCGCCGGGCGCGGAGGTGGTCGTCTCGCAATATTGCTTCGCCGTCTATCCCATCGTCACACACCTGTTTGGCGCGAAGCTCGTCACCGTGCCGGCGAAAAATTTCGCACACGACCTGCCCGCGATGCTCGCCGCCGTGACGCCGCGCACGAAGGTTTTGTTCGTCGCCAATCCGAACAACCCGACTGGCACGCTGGCCTCGCGTGAGGAAATTCTGCGGCTGGTGGATGAGGTTCCAAGCCACGTGCTGCTCGTGATGGACGAGGCATATCTCGAATTTTTGGACGAGCCGGTGGACTTGCTCCCGCTCCTCCGCTCCGGGCAAAAGCCCAACCTGCTGCTCATGCGGACGTTCTCGAAAATCTTCGGCCTCGCCGGATTGCGGCTCGGCTACGGCATCGCGTCACCGGACTTGATCGCCGCGCTGGAGAAGGTTCGCCAGCCTTTCAACATCAACGCCCTCGCCCAGGCCGCCGCGCTCGCCGCGCTGGACGACACGGAGCACCTGCGCCGCACCCGCGAAAACAACACGGCGGGCCTGCGTTTTTTTGAGAACGAGTTCCGCGCGCTGAAACTGGAGTTTGTCCCGTCGGCGGCGAACTTCATCCTCGTGCGCGTCGGCGACGGCCAGCGTGTTTTCAACGAGCTGCAAAAGCTCGGCGTCATCACGCGCCCGATGGCGAGCTACCAGTTGCCGGAGTGGCTCCGCATCTCCATCGGCACGCCAAAGGAAAATGAGCGGTGTCTGGCGGGGTTGAGGAAAGTCCTCGCCCTTTGATGCGGCGAGGTTTTCGGAAGGACGAGCTGCGCGAGTCTTTGATTTCTATTTTGGTTCCGCTGGAAGACGGGGACTCGAGCAGCTCGCCCCTCCGAATCGAGTTTTACTCGCCGATGATTTTCACCAGCACGCGCTTTCGCCGGTTGCCGTCGAACTCGCCGTAGAAAATCTGCTCCCACGGGCCGAGGTCGAGCTTCCCCTTCGTGATGGCGACGACGACTTCGCGGCCCATGATCTGGCGCTTGAGATGCGCGTCGGCGTTGTCCTCGCCGGTGCGGTTGTGGTGATACTGCGTGGTGGGCGCGTGCGGCGCGAGCCGTTCCAGCCACACCTCGTAATCGTGGTGCAGGCCGCTCTCGTCGTCGTTGATGAAGACCGACGCGGTGATGTGCATGGCGTTGACGAGGCACAGCCCCTCCTGCACGCCGCTCTGGCGGACGAGCTTCTCCACCGTGGCCGTGATGTTCACGAAGCCGCGCCGCGCCGGGATTTCAAACCAGAGATGCTCGGTGAGGGATTTCATTCATTTTCAGAAATCCCGATAAACTTCCGAACGATGCTGGATGCGATACACGCGCACCAGTTTTTCAGCGGGATAAACCCAGTAAAGAATCCGGTAGTCACCAATCCTCAATTTGCACAGGCCGGCGAGGTCTTCGGGCATTCCCACCAGGCGGCGGTGAATCATCACCTCCGCGTTTTCAGCAAGCCAGAGAAGCTTGCGCTCCACGCTTGCGCCAATGACCGAATCCAGTCCGGCAAGCTGGCGGTCAGCGGCGGAGCCTATTTCGATTCGATAGGCGGGCATGGCAGATGGTGCGGCTTCCAGGCCTTGAATTCGCCGGCCAGGTCTTCGCGCCGGGCCTCGCGCAGGGCGGCCACTTGGCGGGGATTTTGCGCGGTGAGCCAGTCCTGCAACTCATCGAGCGTTTCGACGCTGTCGAGCACCGGCTTGGGGATCTGAACGGTTTCGGCTGCCATGTGCGGACTCTACCGCAACCCGGCCTGGACAACAACAGGAAGTTCAACCGCGCAGCCGCGCCGGGATTTCAAACCAGAGATGCTCGGCGATGGATTTCACTTTTTGCCAAGGCGACGATAAACAATTATTGCAATAATCAGCGCGCCGACAAAAGTCGCACTCAACACCACTATCAGTGGAGAAAAACTTGACCAAACGGCGAGGGTAAATGAACCCGCCGCTCTACACGAAACCACGATTGTTCCTGACCGTTTTGCGGTGAACTTCAAGATGGCAGCACCGTGCTTGACGGTTTCGCCGCCCTTCTCAACACGAGTTTTGAATGATGACTTTTCCAGAAGTAGCTCGGCCTTCGCATTCCCTCCACTTTCCTTCCAAGCAAATAGCACATTGTCTGGCTGCAACGATTTCGGCAAAAGCTTTTCTTGAGGGGCGAAGGCAAGGACATAATAGGATCGGCCTGTTGCAACCGTGACGTTTAACTCTTTTCCTGCCGAATCAACTTCCACTGGAAAGTATGGATAAAATAGAAAGACAACAGTTCCCAAAACCGCCCAAACGAGCAGGAAGACAATAAGACACTTGTTCAGCTTGTGCATGGTTCACACCGCCGCCGCCACCGCCTCGCCCATCTCGCGGGTGCCGGCTTTCTTCGCCGTCGGGTCGGCGGGCGTGTAGATGTCGCCGGTGCGGAGTCCCTGCGCGATGGCCCGGGCCACGGCGGCTTCGATGGCGGCGGCGGCTTCGTTCAGGCCGAAGCTGTAGCGCAGCATGAGCGCGGTGGAGAGGATTTGCGCGATGGGGTTGGCGAGGTTTTTCCCGGCAATGTCCGGCGCGGTGCCGCCGGCAGGTTCGTAAAAGCCGAAGGTCTGCTCGCCGGTCGTCACGCCGAGGCTCGCGCTGGGCAGCATTCCCAGCGAACCGGCGAGCGCGGCGGCCTCGTCGCTCAAGATGTCGCCGAACATGTTTTCACAGAGCATCACGTCGAACTGCGTGGGGCGGAGCATCAGTTGCATCGCGCCGTTGTCCACGAACATGTGCTCCAGCGCCACGTCGGGATAATTCTTCCCGACCCGTGTCACCACGTCGCGCCAGAGGACGCCGTTCTCCAGCACGTTCGCCTTGTCGATGCTGCACAGTTTTTTGCGGCGCAGGCGCGCGGCCTTGAAGGCGACGTGCGCGATGCGCTCAATCTCCGGCGTGGTGTAGACCATCGTGTCAATGGCGCGGTGGCCGCCGGGGATTTCCTCGGTCTTCTTCGGCTGGCCGAAATACATCCCGCCGGTCAGCTCGCGCACGACGAGGATGTCAATGCCGTCGCCCTGCCGCTCCGGCCGCAACGGGCAGGCGTGCGCGAGCGCCTTGGGGAGCTGCACGGGCCGTAAGTTGGCGAAGAGGCCGAACTCTTTGCGGATGCGCAGCAGCGCGGCGCGTTCGGGGCGCTGTTCCTTGGGAATCGTCGGGTCGCGGTCGGGCAGGCCCACTGAGCCAAACAAAATGGCGTCGCTCTCCCTGCACAGCGCGAGCGTGGCGTCGGGCAGCGCCTTGCCCGCCGCGTCAATGCCCGCCCAGCCGACGGGCGCCTCGGTGATTTGGAAACCGAGCGAAAACTTCTTCTCCACCGCGCGGAGCACCTTGATGGCTTCGCGCATGACTTCGGGGCCGATGCCGTCGCCGGCGAGCGCGGCGATTTTGAAAATCTTTGAACTCATAGGCCGCGCAGATTAGGCGGCAGGCACGCGGGAGTGAAGGAGATTTTCCACAGAGAAGGGTTGTGACGTGGCTTAATCTATCGCCCGGCGAGGCGACAGGAGCGGTCGTTCTCCCTCACCCTGACCCTCTCCCGCTGGGAGAGGGAACAGCGAAGGTTGCGCGGCTAAATTCATGCGCGCGTTAAAATGACTCCGCGTGTCCGCACCCGGCTCCCTCTCCCGGCGGTTGTGGGCTGGGGTGTGGGAGAACGCCTCC
>JACRJY010000158.1 GCA_016235585.1 Verrucomicrobiota bacterium
CCAAAATTTACCAGCACGAACAGCGCATCCTGATCACGCGCATCAATGGTGAGCACGCCCGCGCTCTGAAAAAGAAATTCCGGAACGCTGTCCACCACGAACTGGCGCGCTGCGTGACCATCGAGCGCCAGCCGCTCGCCAAGCGCCCCGGCACCATCGCCGTGCTCTGCGCCGGCACGAGCGACATCCCCGTGGCCGAGGAGGCGGCGGTGACGGCGGACATCATGGGCAACCGCGTCGAGCGCATCTTCGACGTGGGCGTGGCCGGGCTGCACCGGCTGCTGCGGCGGCTGGAGACGATTCAGGGCGCGAACGTCGTCATTGCCGTCGCCGGCATGGAGGGCGCACTGCCGAGCGTTGTTGCCGGGCTCGTGTCCAAACCCGTCATCGCCGTGCCGACGAGCGTGGGCTACGGCGCGAACCTCGGCGGCCTGACGACGCTGCTGGCGATGCTCAACAGTTGCGGCAGCGGCGTGACGGTGGTGAACATTGACAACGGCTTCGGCGCGGGCTACGCGGCGGGCCAGATCAATGCGCTGGCCGGCCCTGACCGCCCCTGAGCCGCGCCCATCCGCCGCAATTCCGGTTGCTTTTCCGCAGGTTTCCGGCATCTTGTGGGCACAACACTGAAAGGCTTTTATGAGGAACACAAACTTCCACCCACGGGCGGCTCGTCATTTCCAGCTTCGTTCGCTGCTCGGCCTCGCCTTGATGCTCGCCTGGGCCGTGGTGCTGCACGGCGAGATCGTCAACATCAAGTTCACCGGGACGATTCAACGGGTGGATGATCCCGGCTACTTGTTTGATGATTCAATTTTCGGTTTCGGCACGCCGTTCGAGGGCTTCTACACCTACGACACCAGCGTCACCAATTCGGCCGCCGAGCCGAATCACGGCTACTATGAGTGCTACACCAACACCTGTGGCATCGTCATCAAGGTTGGGAACTACGTGTTCAAGACCAACCCGGATCACACTTGGTTCGCGGTGGAGACTCTGGACAATGTCGTGGGCGACACTTTTCTCATCCGCAGCTACAACAATCTTTGCTCCCAGCCGCTGGCCGTTGAGCATATTAGTTGGCAACTGGACGGAATGGTCGATTCCGCGTTCGTAGCTTCCAACACCCTGCCCACGATTCCCCCGGATTTGGAATCCTTCTCGCAATACTTCGGCTTGTCTATCTCGGGCGACAGCAGGTCAGAGTCATTCTTTATCCGTGGTGAAGTGGAAACTGTGGAGATCAATCCGGATGTCATCACCAATCGCCCTCCGGTTGACATTAACAAGGCGGTGGAAGTCACCTGGCCGGCCGCGCTGGGGCAATATTATCAAGTGCAGACCTCGACGGATTCGAACGAATGGTCGGAGGTGGGCGGCCCCATCCTCGGCGACGGAACCACCATGTCGGTGTTTTTGGGCCGGCAACATCCCAAGACCGAATTTCGAGTGATGACGGTTGATCGATCCGGGGTGACAACCGATCTGCTTGGCGAGACCGTCAGTGTCAGAGTTTCCGGAACCATCCGCCGGGTGGATAATCCGACTTATTTGCTGGATGACTCGGTTGCCGACGG
The DNA here is from genome assembly GCA_016235585.1 of Verrucomicrobiota bacterium. Taxonomy (GTDB): domain Bacteria; phylum Verrucomicrobiota; class Verrucomicrobiia; order Limisphaerales; family JACRJY01; genus JACRJY01. The sequence continues at coordinate 1,578 of JACRJY010000158.1, forward strand.
AGTGCCTTTCGAGGGCTACTACACCTATGACACCGGGGCCGCCGTCAATGAAGCTGCCGAACCATATCACGGTCTCTACCAATTTTTCACCAACTCCTGCACCGTCGTCATCAAAGTCGGAGACTACGTGTTCATGACCCGCCCCGATAACGTCTGGATCATAGTCGAAACCGTGGACAGCGTCGCCGGCGACATTTTCTTGATCGACAGCTACAACAATCTTTGTTCCAAGATGCTGCCTGTGGAAAACATTCAATGGCAGATTGACGGCGCTGTTTCTGATTTCGTTGTTTCCAACACTCTCCCTACAACCCTCCCCGATGTGAGTTCCTTTTCACAAGTCACTGGCTTGAACATCACTGGCGGCAGCGGATCGAATCCCTTCATTATCCATGGCGAAGTGGAATCTGTCGAAATGAACACGAATACCGTCGCCAACCTCCCGCCTGTCACCCTCAAGGACGCGGTGGAAGTCACCTGGCCTTCCGCGCTGGGATATTTCTACCAGATACAGACGGCAAGAAACATGGGCACGGCGGACTGGACCAAGGTGGGCCGCCCCATTCTCGGTGACGGGACGATCATGTCAGCCTTTGTGACCAAGGAGCATCCGAACCAGTTCTTCCGGGTGGAAATCGCGAATCGGAACGGGGAGTGACGGCTCGCCGGGCGCGCACTGGTCTTGTCGCAGCACAGCGGCTCCGCTAGGCTGCGTTTATGCAAACGCTCTACCTCGACACTTTCTCCGGCATCAGCGGCGATATGTTCATCGGCGCGATGATTGACCTTGGCGTGGACGTGCACGCGCTCGAACACGAACTCGCCAAGCTCAAGCTCGACGGCTACCACCTCCACGCCGCGCGCAAGGACAAGGCGGGCATCGCGGGCGTGAAGTTTGACGTCCACCTGCCGCACGCTCACGGGCATCAGCACGAACACAGCCACGCGCACAGTCACGGCGGCGTCACGCACGCCCACGAGCATGGCCACGCGCACTCGCACGAACATCATCACGGCGACCACGGGCATTCACACGGACACGACCATCCGCATGAGCACGGCGGCGACGACCACGAGCACCGGCATTTCGGGCCGCACGGCGGGCCGCTGGTGTTCACCACGTCGGCGGGGCAGGTGGAATTGAGCGTGTTCGAGACGAACGTGCCGCCGCGCTTCCGGCTCTACTTCTCCAACGCGGACGGGAAGAAACTCGCGCCGCCCGCCGCCAAATCCGTGACGCTGGAAACCCTTCGCGACAAGAAGAAGCGGCAGGATTTTTCGTTCAAACGCCACGGTGATTATCTCGAAGCCACGGATGAATTGCCGGAGCCACACGAGTTCCGGGCCATCCTCACGCTGAAGAAAGGCGGCAAGTTCGAGAAGGTCGTCACCGAGTTTGTCGAGGAACACCATCACCACGAACATGACCACGGGCACGAAGGCCATTCGCACGAGCACGGCGGGGATTGCGGCCATTGCCACGAGCATCCTCACGACGAGAGCCGGAACTTCGCCGACATCCAGAAACTGATTCACGCCAGCAAGCTCTCGGTGTGGGTGAAGGAGAAATCCATCGCCGTGTTCCACCGCATCGCCGTCGCGGAGGGGAAGATTCACGGGCACCCGCCGGAGAAGGTTCACTTTCACGAAGTCGGCGCGGTGGATTCCATCGTGGACATCGTGGGCGCGTGCCTGTGCCTCGAAATGCTCGGCAAACCCCGCGTGCTGGCGTCGCTGCCCGTCGAGGGCACGGGCACGGTGCGGTGCGCGCACGGGCGGCTGCCGCTGCCCGCGCCGGCGACGCTGGAGATTCTCGGCGCGCGCGGCGTGGCGCTGACGCAGTGCGAGGAGCCGCACGAACTCATCACGCCGACGGGCGCGGCGCTGCTCGCGGAGTTTGCGGAAAGTTTCGGCCCGATGCGCGGCCTGATCGCGAAGAAGGTCGGCTACGGCCTCGGCACGCGCGACAATCACACGCGCCCGAATGTGCTGCGCGCGGTGCTGAGTGAAGAAGAAGTGGCCAGTGTTCAGTCTTCGGTTTTCAGTCACCGTTCTGCGGTTTCCCCGCTCGACTGGGAAGCCGACACGATCACCGTTCTCGAAACTAATCTTGACGACATCAGCGCGGAGATTCTCGGCGCGTTTGTCGAACAGGCGCTCGCCGCTGGGGCGCTCGATGTTTTTCACACGCCCATTCAGATGAAGAAGAACCGGCCCGGCGTGCTGCTCACGGTGCTGTGTGCGGCGGCGGACGCGGACAAGTTCAGCGAGATGATGCTGCGCGAGACGAGCGCGTTCGGCGTGCGGCGCACCACGGCGGAGCGGCGGAAGTTGAAGCGCGAGTTCGCCACGGTGAAGCTGCCGCAGGGCAAGGTGACGGTGAAGCTGGGCAGGCTGAACGGCAAAGTGGTGCAGGCGTCGCCGGAGTTCGAGTCGTGCCGGAAAGTGGCGGAGAAATCGGGCGTGCCGTTGAAGGAGATTTACGCGGCGGCGCTGCGCGGTCTGAAATGAGAGTTCCGCGCGCGAATAATCGCGTCTGGTTACAACTTGCTATGCGTGCCGTCGCAAAACGGTTTGCTGTCAGAGTGTTTGCACATACACCAAGCAACAGTTCCAGCCTCCTTGATTTCGACGCGTGTCGGCTCGATGCCAGTGCCTTGGTGCGAGCCGTCGCAAAATGGCTGTGATTTAGACCGGCCACAGGCGCACCAAGCGTATTCACCGGGTTCCACCTGTTGCACGAGCGGTGATTTCTGACAGACCACAGGCTCGGCTTGTTTCTTGCGGAAGACACCCTGCACATCCGTCGCATCCATGTCGGTGAGGTCAATCTTCACGTCCGGGTTGCGCTGCTGGGCGGTGACGAGCTGACCGGCAATCTGCTGGACGGTGCCGGTGGCGTAGTGCTTCACCGCGCCCACGCCCAGGCCGGCGGGGAAAATCGCGACGAGCAGGGCGTTCTCGTCAATTTTCAGGATCAAGGTGCTGAAGCTGTCGCCCTGCTGATACATGCCGGTGAAGCCCGGCTCGTTGATGATGCCGGCCATGAACTCGGTGGCGTTGTAGGCGTTGGAGGCGAGCGTGGCGAGGGTGGTGGTGTCAATGCCGTCGGCCTTGCCGGCCTGCTGGATGAGATAGCCGGCCTTCTCGACAATGAGGGCAAGCGAGGCCTCGCTCTTGGCGAGGAAATCGTTCATCGCCTCGTTGAAGCGCTGAAAGTCCTCCTCCAGCAACTGGGGAAACTCGGCCATATTACGACGACTTGCGGCCCCCCTCGTTGATGAACTTGTGCAGGAGCATGCGGGTGATCATGTTGAGCGTCTCGAAGACGCCCTCGCACTTGACCGCCGTGGCGGGGAAGGCCGGAACCTGCACCTCCTTGTTGTTGAGGAGGTAATCCATGTAATCCACCGGCGCGATGTTGGGCAGGTCGCGTTTGTTGTATTGGAGCACGTAGGGGATGTTCCCCAAATCCATCTTCAGCGTGCGGAGGTTTTCCTCCATGTTCTGGAAGCTCTCGACGTTTTCCGCCATTTTTTCATACTGCGAGTCGGCCACGAACACGATGCCGTCCACCCCACGCAGCACGAGCTGGCGCGTGGTGTTGTAAATCACCTGGCCCGGCACGGTGTAGAGCTGGAACTTGGTCTTGAAGCCCTTGATGGACATCGCCTCCAGCGGAAAGAAATCGAAGAAGAGCGTGCGATCCGAGCTGGTGGCGAGCGACACCATCTTGCCCTTTTCCTCCGGCTTGTTGGTCTGCACGTTGGCGTGCACCTGCTCGAGGTTCACGGTCTTGCCGCCCTTGGCGGCGCCGTAATAGACGATCTTGACCTGCAGTTCCTTGGTTGCCTGATTGATGATGGCCATAGGTTTGAGGATTATTTTTTGACTTGTTTGGCGAGTTCCACCGCCACGGCGGCGAGCTGGGCGGACGGGAGGCTTTCGCCTTTGCGGCCCGCCACCGCGAGAAAGAGATTGCCAGCCTTGAAAATCTGCCACGGCACCCCGGCGGCGGTGAAGGTCAGCCCGTCCAAATCGCCCAGGTTCATTTCCTTGGCGGACTGGCTCATGCGGTTGAACATCTGCGGGACAAAGGCCGCCACGGTTTCAGTCTTGAGGCCGGGTGGCAACTGCGCCGCCACTGGCAAACCTTCCTGAAGCGCGATGACTGCGCCGGACACGCCGGGCAGCTTCATCGCACTTTGGATGATTTCGTTGGGCGACGAAACCGGCGCGACAGCGGGTGCGGGAGCCGGAGCCGGGGCCGGGGCGGGAACCGCAGGCGCGGGCGCGGGCGGCGGCGGGGCGACCGGGCCTTTTCCGGAGAACATATCGGGAATGTTTTCCGCGATGGCGACTTTCTTCTGCGGCCCGCCGGGCTTGGTCGCGGCCATGAAGATCGGGGCGATGACCGACAGCGGCAGTTCGAGAACCGTCTCGTCCTGCGGCGAAGGATTGTTCAACGGGGCGGGGCGAAGACAGGTGCGGAGAAGTTTCCATGGAAAGGCGATTTTGCCCGTCCGCATGGCGTCTGCCACCTTGCCCCCCGGCAGCGCCAGCGTGGCGGCGTCGGGCGGGATTTCCTGCAACACCGCTGCGGGCCAGCCGCCGTTGGCCTCGGACAGTTTCACCATGATTTCGGCGGCTGCCGCCGCTGCCGGAGCGGCAGCAGGAGCAGGCGGCGGAGGAGGCGCGGGAGCCGCCGGCTTGGGCGCGGGCGGTGGCGGGGGCGCGGTGGCCTTGGCGGGCGGCGGCGGGGGCGCGGACATCTTGATCGGCGCGCTCTCCGCTGGTTTCGGAGCCGGGGCGGGAGCCGGAGCGGGCGCGGACTTCCCCTCGGCGTGGGCGCGGACATCGGCACCGAAGAGGCCGGTCACGTCGTCAGGAACTTCGAATTTTTTCTGGTTCGAGCGGCGGGTGAGCAGCTTGGGATCCAGCTTGGACAGCAAAACCGCCAGCGGGATTTCGACGGGCGTGGCATCCGTGGCGGGGGCGTTGGCAAACGTGCCGGCGGGGCAGGCCTTGAGCAGTTCGTTGAACGGCACGCACACCACGCCTTTCTGCAACTGCTCCGCCACGCCCCGGATGCCAAGCAGCACGGTCACGCCGTCCGCCGGCGGCTGGGCGACCTTGTCGCGCAGCGCGGCGGGGAGCTTGTCGAGGATCGGTTTGAGCGGCAGGGTGAGATTTTCGACTGTGCCGTGTGCGGCGGCGGTGGCGGGCGCGGCTGGAGCCGGCGTCGCCGGAGGTGCCGACTTGGCCGGAGCACCGGGCTTGGCGGATGCGGCGAGCTTGGCGGGTGCGGCGGGTGCGGGAGCCGGAGGAGCCGGTGTGGCAGCCTTTTTTTCACCCTTGCCGAGTATGTCTTTGAGGAATCCAAACATTGGTCGAGTGCGTTTAATTGTCCGGGACAACCGCCTGGTGTTCCCAACTGGTTAAGTCTGCTTGCAATTTCTGGACTAAGTCCCTTTACTTGGCAAGGAAAGACTGCCATGCCAGCGCGACACAAACTGCTGATCCTCGACGACGAGCAGGACATTCTCGATTTGTTTCGGGAATTCCTGACCCGCCTGCCCGGCGAGCCGGAGATCCACACCGCCATCAACGGCGCGCGCGCGCTGGCGCTGCTGGAGTCGGAACCCTTCAGCCTCCTCCTCACGGATTTGAAGATGCCGAACATTGACGGCTTCCAGGTTCTCACCATCGCGCGCAAGAAATATCCCGGCCTCAAGACCGTGGTGATCAGCGGCCTGGGCGACGAGCAGACGCGCAGCCGCGCCTACTCGCTGGGCATTGACCTGTTCCTCGAAAAGCCCAAGTCCAACAAGGAGATCAACCTCTTCGTGGACTGCATCGAGGCGCTCCTGAACCGCGAGGAGGTCGGCGGCTTCCGCGGCATCCAGAGCAAGGGCATCTCCGACATCGTCCAGATGGAGTGCCTGTCCAAGAACTCCACCGTGCTCAAAATCATCAACGGCCCGATGGAGGGGAAAATCTGGATTCATGACGGGGACATCATGGACGCCGCCGTGGGCGAGCTCACCGGCGAGGCGGCGTTCAAGAAAATTTTCGGCTGGAAATCCGGCCACTTCGAAAACCTGCCCGGCGATCCCGCCCGCCCGCGCACCATCCACAACTCCTACCAGGGGCTGCTGCTCGACAGCGCCCAGTCGGCGGACGAATCGGAGGGCGGCGAGGCACCCCCCGCCGAGGCGGGGGCACCCGCCGCACCGCCCGCCACGCCGCTCGCGGCCATCGCGCGCATCAAGGGCGTGGAATTCGTCGTGAGCATGGACACGGCGGACGCGAAAAAATTTGACCACTGGGGCGCGGAGAACCCGGAGAAGGCCGCCGCGTGGTGCCAGAAAACCATGCAGGGCTTCCGCGCCCTCGGCGAGCAGCTCAAGGCCGGGCCGCTCAACCAGCTGATCGCCATGGGCAGCCAGAACAACGCCGCCATGATCTCCAACGCCAGCGCCACGAAAGACCTGTGCGTCGGTTTCCACCGCTCCCTCACCACGACGTAAATCCGCGAGAAAATGAACGAAGCGACTGTCCTATGGGCCTCCTAGACATATTTTCCAAGTCCGCCGGCGAAGTGAAGTTCGAGAACCTGCCGCGCGGCAGTTTCACTGTGGATCCCAGCGGCAAGCTCATTGCCTCCACCCTGCCGCAGGCGTATCCTGAAGAGCTTCTGCGCGGGATGGCGACGGCGGTGTTGTCCGCGTTCCAGGCGGCGCGCGAGGCGGGCCAGCAGCTGCGCGAGCTGCACGTGAGCTTCGGCAGCCTCAAGCTCACCGCCCGCGAGCAGCGCGGCGGGGCGATTATTTTCCTTGCCCCCGCCAGCTAGACCTCTGATAAACGCTTATGCCGATGGACAAGAAGCAACTGGACGAATTGATTCTGCAGCTCGAAAACCACGTCGAGTGCTGGAAACAGTTCAACCACTACATCGCCCTGGCGCGCACCAAAAAATTCACCGAGGACGACGAGAACCAGTTCCTCGAAATCAAGAGCGTGCTCACCCAGGGCCTCGAGCTCATCATGTCCTCCATCGAGTCCGGCGCGCCGGGCCGCGAGGAAATCTACAACCTCATCTCCGCCGCGCCGTCCATCCGCTACTTGAGCGAGCTGCAGGAAAACTCCCTCCGCGCCATCGAAAACAACTGGCACAAGGTCTTCCTCGCCTGGCAGTCCATCCTCGGCCAGATGAAAGTCCAGCAGCAGAAGGCCGGCGGCGGCGGCTTTTTCAGCTCCCTCTTCGGCAAGAAGAAAAAAAAGTAGCCGGAATCCGCCGGTCATCGTGAGCGGAACCCTTCTCCCATCCTCCGTCCAAACGGGGCGGCCAGTCCGCAGCGGAAGGACTTCAACGCGGCGCTGACTTTCCCCATGGACACCCTCCACGCCCCCTGGCGCATCGAATACATCCTCGCCCCCAAGCCGCCGCTGTCCGACGGCGAGGCGTCCATCTTCACGCAAATCGCGCAGTCCAGCGACGACGTGGCAAACCTCGTCATCGTGCGCGACCGCACCTGCTACGCCGTGCTGAATCGCTACCCCTACACCGGCGGCCACATCCTCGTCGTGCCTTACAAGCAGACGCCCGATCTCCACGGCCTCACCGAGGCGGAGCTGGCCGACCTCTTCAAGCTCACCCGCCGCTGCCAGACCGCGCTGACAAAAGTGATGCGGCCCGACGGCTTCAACCTCGGCCTCAACCTCGGCAAGTGCGCCGGCGCGGGCATCCTCGAGCACGTCCACGTCCACGTCGTGCCGCGCTGGAACGGCGACACGAATTTCATGCCGGTCGTCGCCAACGCCACCGTGGTGCCGGAGGCGTTGCTCGACATCGCCGCCAAGCTGCGCGCGGTGCTGGCGGAAACTGCGGTTTGAAATTTCAAATCTGAAATCTGAAACCTGATGCGTTCATTTTCCCCATTTGAAATTTGAAATTCCCAATTCTCCGTTTCCCCTGCCGATGACCTCCGAGACGCTCCATTACGAAAGCGCGCGCTTCGCCCAGCAGTTGTTCCACAACGACCCGCGCAACCTCCATCAGCTCGAAGAGCAGCTCGGCATCAAGGCCACCGCTCGCGACGGCTGGATCAAGCTCGACGGCGCGGCG
>JACRJY010000159.1 GCA_016235585.1 Verrucomicrobiota bacterium
CGCCGAAAACCGCGGGCGAGACGCCACGCGCTCCCCATTCCACTGCATGGGTTCGGTTTAGATGGTGTGTCGAGAACCCGGCGAGGACGCCGGGTTCAACCCGCCAGAGGCGGGTGCTACCCAGACCGAAGCGAGCACCCCGGGCAATAGTTCCCCACCACTTCATCGCGACACTTCTATTCATACCGCAGCGCCTGAATCGGGTTGAGCCGCGCGGCCTTGAACGCGGGGAAAATTCCCGCGAGAATTCCCACGCCCACGCTGAAGGCGAACGCCACGGCCATCGCGTCCCAGGTGATCATCGGCGTGTTTTCCGTCGGTGAAATCACGGAGAGAAGTTTCACCAGCCCATTCGCCGCGCCGAGGCCCGCCAGCCCGCCCAGCACGGAGATGACCACGCTCTCGACGAGAATCTGCACGAAGACATCGAGGAACGACGCGCCGACGGCCTTGCGGATGCCGATCTCGCGCACGCGCTCGGTGATGCTCGCGAGCATGATGTTCATGATGCCGATGCCGCCCACCAGCAGGCTGATGGCCGCGATGAGGCCGCCGCTCATGCGGGCGTTGTGAATCGAGGTGGTGATGCCCTCGGACCAGTTCTCCTGCGTGCGGAAGGAAAAATCCTCGATGCCCCGGTGCGTGTGCATGAGGACATTGCGCGCCTGCTGGAGCGCAGTTTCAAACTCGTCAATGTCGCGGATCTTCATCGAAAGCCCGGAGAGCCGCGCGTCCGGCGTGCTGTTCGTGCCGGCGGTGGAGCGGAACTTCACCCACATGGTGTTGAGCGGGATGTAGACCGTGGAGTTTTTCAGCTCGAAGACAAAACTGCCCATGCTCCCCGAACTTCGCCCGCTGCTGCTGCCGTAGCCACGGTTGCGCCGGGGGCCGGCGGGAGTAGCCTTGGGATTCAGCTTCGCGAACTCGCGCTTTTTCTTGTCCTGTTCACTCTCGTAGTGCTCGAACATCCCGATGATGCGAAACCGCTGGCCGCTGATGCTGATATCCTCGCCGACGGGGTTGACCTCGCGGCCCAAATCCTCCGGCGAACCGAAAAGCGCGTTGCGCGTGGCGGTGCCGATGACGCAGACGTTGCGCGCGAGTTCGTCGTCCACCTCATTGAACATCCGCCCGTGCTCGAGGACGTGCTGGTTCATCTCCAGCGCGCTCGGCCAGGTGCCGGCGAAGTGGTGGGGATTGAACCGCTTCCCCTCGCGCGACATTGTCACCGAGCGATGGCGCATCTCCGGCATGACGAGGTTCACCAGCGGCGCGCTGTGCTGGAGCGCATAGACATCGCTCATCGTGCAGCCGACCGCCTGATCGGCGAGGTGCAGCTGGCTTGCCGGGATGTCCTGATCGTCCACGCGCACCTTCTCGATCCCGCCGATGGCGATGAGCGCCTCGCGCAAGCCGTTCTCCATGCCCTTCACCAGCGCGGACATGGCGACGAGGCTCGACACGCCGAGGATGATGCCGAGCATCGTGAGCAGGGAGCGGAACTTGTTCGCCCAAATCTCCTTGAACCCAACGGCAATGGCGTTGAACAAATTCATGCAGCGGCCTCAAGATGCCGAACCAGCCAGCGAAAATTTCGGGCCTTCTCGCTGGCCCGCGAGCCGCGTATCCACGTTGCGCGCGATTTTTCCGTCACGAATCTCAATGCGGCGCGGCGTGACGGCGGCAATCTCCGGGTCGTGCGTGACCAGCGCGATGGTGCGGCCCTCCTGGCTCAAGCGGTGGAACAGCTTCAATATCGCCTCGCCCGTGTGCGAGTCGAGGTTGCCGGTCGGCTCGTCGGCGAAGATAATTTTCGGATCGTTGACGAGCGCGCGGGCGATGGCCGCGCGCTGCTGCTGGCCGCCGGAGAGCTGCATCGGGCGGTGCCGGGCGCGGTTCTCCATGTCCACGAGCTTGAGCGCGGCCATCGCGCGCTCACGCCGCTCGCGCCCGGAGACGCCGCCATAGACCATCGGCAGCTCGACATTTTGCAGGACGTTCAGCTTGGGGAGCAGATTAAAGAACTGGAAGACGAAGCCGATCTTGCGGTTGCGGATCACCGCGAGCTGGCGCGCCGAGGCGCCCTGAATCTCCGTGCCATCGAGCTTGATGCTGCCCCGGCTCGGCGAATCGAGGCAGCCGAGGATGTGCATGAGCGTGGACTTGCCGCTGCCGGACGGGCCGATGATGGAGATGAACTCGCCGCCCTCAATGTCGAGCGACACGTCGTCGAGCGCGCGGATTTCCTCGCCGCCGAGGTGGTAAATCTTGCTGACGTTGCGAAGCTCGACCAGCGCCATATTCTTACACGCCGCCCTTGCCGCTCGACGGTTTTGATTCGCCGGGCTTGCCGGTGGTCTTGCCGCCCGGCTTGGTTTTTGATCCCGGTTTCCCGGCGGTTTTTTTGGCCGGCTTGGAATCGCCAAACGCCGAGGCCGCCGGCACGCCCGTCTCGTCCGCCGGCTGCACGAGCGAAACCGTCTCGCCGCCGGACAGCCCCTTCTGCACCTCGGCGAAATCGTAGTCCGCCACGCCGATCTGGATCGGCTGCCGCGCAAATTTCTCGCCCTGCTGCACATAGACGAAGCGCTCGCCCTGCTCGGTGAACACCGCCGCCAGCGGCACCGCGAGCACGTTGTCCGCCGAGATGAGCGGGATGGTGAGGTTGGCCGTCATGCCGGGGCGCACCTGGTCGTCGGCGTTTTTCAGGAGGATGCGCGTGGCGAATCCCTTGATGCCGTTGCGGATCGTGGCCTGCGGCGCGACGCGGTCCACGCTGCCCGTGAGCTTGAGGCCGGGCACGGCCTCAATCTCGATGTCCACGTTCTGCCCGACGTTGAGCCGTGAGACGTCGGCCTGGTTGATGTGGGCGTTGACGATCATGTCGGTGAGATTGGCGATGGCCATGACCTCGGTGCCGCTGTTCACGCCGCTCGCGCCGGACACGGCCTGCCCCACGGACACGGGCCGCGTGAGGATGGTGCAGTCGAACGGCGCGAGAATTTTCGTCTTCAGCAGTTTGTCCTCAACCTGGGCAAGCGCCTTGCCAGCGCGCTCGAGCGAATTTTTCGCCAGCTCGTGCTCCGTCTTGGTGTTCTCGTAAAGCTCCTGCGAGATGAGCTTTTCGGCGAAGAGCTGCTTGCTGCGCTCGAAGTTGCGCCCGGCGCGCTCGACCTGGAGCTTCGCGCCCTCGATTTCGGTGACGCGCGTCGAGCGCTCGATCTGCAAGTCCGAATCATCCAGCGTGAAGAGGATTTGATCCTTCTTCACCCGGTCGCCGATGTCCACGGGCAGCGTGGCGATGCGCCCGCTGATTTCGGGCCGCACGGACACGGTGTCCGCCGGGCCGATGTCACCGGCGGCCATCACGGCGAAGCTGATGTTGCGCGGCGAAACCACGGCGGTCGTGGGGCGCGCGGGCTTCTTGGCCACCACCGTGCCGTTGCGCCAGAAGGCAATCTTGTCGGGCCAGCGCTGCCAGGCCCACCAGCCGCCGCCGCCAAGGGCGGCCAGCAGCAAAATCCAGACGAACAGTTTCTTCATGAGAAAGAGGCAGCGTAGTGCATCCATGCAGCCGAACGCAAACAACGAGTGGGCAAAGTGCGCCGCGCAGTTCGACGGCGGCACGTCAGCGGTTCACCGACAAATCCCATTGCCCGGCTTGGACGACGCGGCGCAACGGGGCATTCGTGGCGGGCGGGTGCAGCGATGACAGCGTCCCTTGAAACGAGACGACCCAGACGCGGTTCGAGCCGCGTAAAAGTTTTTCCAGCGCCGCCGCGTCGGGCAGCAGCCGGTCGCCAAAGCGCCCGGGGTTGCCGGGAAATTCAAACGGGATTCGGTGCAGCGGCATCCCGCCGAGGAACGGGCGGTTCGTGGAATCAATCGCCGGGTGCGCGTAAAACGGCAGGCCCTGCGGGAAGCGCCCCCAGCAGACGACCGCGTCGCCGGGGCGGAACCCATCGCGCAGCGCCACGCCGAGCGGCTTGAGCGTCTGGTTGCTCTTGAGCCGCGTCTCGAGGCCCGGTGCCAGCGCGGCGATGGTGAGCAGATTCACCACCCCCAGCGCGACCACGCACCGCGCCGTGGCCGCGCCGTTCAAGCGGTTCGCCAGAAAGCACAGCACCACCGCAACCACCGCGACGGCGGCCAGCACCACCCAAATCCAGCCGGCTTCGCGTTCGCCAAAAACAAAACGCGCCGCCAGCGCGAAACCGGCCAAACCGAGCAGCGAACTCGCCAGCCAAATCCGCCGCGCCCACGCGGGCAGTTCCAGATTTTCCCACGCGGGCCAGCGCAGCGCCACCAGCACCGCGAGCGCGGGCAGCATCGGCAGGATGTAGGCGGGCAGCTTCGCGCTGTTCACCGTGAAGAAAACGAACGTGAACACGGCCCAGGCCGTGAGCATGACCCAGCCTTCGCGCTGCACCGGCGGCAATGACCGCCAATGCCCGCGCCGCCACAGCCAGCCCAGCAGGATGATCCACGGCAGAAACCCCAGCGGCAGGACGGCGAAAAAATAGAACGGCGAGCCGCCGCGGTTCTTCGCCGCCGCGCCGAGGGCGTGAGCAGCGAGCTGGCCCTTCACCATGAAGTCAAATGATTGCGGGACATTTTGAAAGACCGCCAGAAACCAGGGAAAGGCCACGACGGCAAAGAAGCCGAACCCCGTCACCAGTCCAAGAACGACCAGGCTCCGCCGGGCGGAATCCTCGCGCCGGTAAATCAGCAGCGCCACCAGCGCCACCAGCGGGAACAGCAGCGCCACGGGGCCTTTCGTCAAAAAACCGGCGGCAAGGCAGACCCACGCCGCCGAGTGCCACCGGAAAAATTTCCGCCCGGCGCGGACGCGCACCTCCTCATCCTGCGCCGTCAGCCCGTCCAGGCTGCGCCAGCCCTCCCAGAACCCGACAATCGCCCAGACGACGAACAGCGCGAGGAAAATGTCCGTCGTCAGCATCCGCGCCATCGTGAACCAGAGCGTGGAACTGATCAGGATCAGCACGCTCCAGCGCGCCACGCGTTCGCCGCCCATGGAGCGCGCCAGCCGCCACACGCCGAGCGCGCCGCCGAAGCCCGCCAGCGCGAGCGGCAGGCGCACGGCCCATTCATGGACGCCGAAGGTTTTCAGCGACAGCGCGACGAGCCAGTAGGTCATCGGCGGCTTGTCGAGGTGCGGCACGTGCCAGATGTGCGGGACGAGCCAGTCGCCGGTCCCGACCATCTCGCGGGCAATCTCGGCGTAGCGCCCCTCGTCCGGCTCGTTCAGACCGCGCCCGCCCAGCAGGAAGAAGAAGGTGAAAGCCGCCAGCCCGAACAGGAGCCAGTTCAGGCGGGTGGGAGATTGGCCGGAAAACACACTGGGCTTTTAGCCGCCCGACGGCGCGCTTGGCGAGCGGTTTCTTCGCCGGGGTGGAGTTTTGGAAACCGAACGAACCGCTTTTAGAAGGCCAGCAGCGCCGAGAGATGCCCGCGGGAGTGGTCGGGGTTCCGCATCCCGGAGCCGCGGAACTGCCAGCCGTAGTCGAACTTGAACGTCAGATACGGGTTCCACGTGTAGCGCAGACCCACGCCGCCGGAGAAGAGGTCGAGGCGGGGCGGCTCGGCGGGCAGGAGGTTGATGTTCTCGGTGTGGCCGTAGTCAATGAAGGCGAGCAACTGCGCGCGATCCTTGGCCGGCTTCTTGAAGAGCGCCGCGATGGAAAACGGCGGAGTGTAAAGCTCGTTGGCGATGAACCAGCCCTGGTCGCCGTTGATTTCGCGCTCGTCGTAGCCGCGCACCGTGCTGCCGCCGCCCAGGCCGATCTGCTCGCTGGCGATCAGGTTGGCCTCGGCCATCTGGAACATGGAGCGGATGGTCCACGAGAAGTCGTGCGGCAGCGGCGTCTGGCGATCCACCGCCCAGCGCATATACCAGTAGTTGGCCCGGGCGCCGGTGCGCTGGACATTGTAGGCCGCGTCCTGATTGTTGGCGGTCAGGCCGCCGGGGCTGTGCCAGAGTTCCAGGCGGAACGCGGTCGCGCCCCAGGGATCGGGCATCGAGGCGCGGTAGAGCAGGCCGAACTGCGCCACGTCCACGTCGGTGGCGAAAATCGGAACGCTGCCAAATTCCAAGTTGTTGTCAAACCGCTTGAAGTCAAAGCCGATGCTCAACTCGTGCTTGAACTTGGGCAGGAACCGGAGGTCGTCCAGCGGAATTTCATACCGCAGCCCGCTCTGCCAGGCATGGCCGTTCTGCTGCACGAGCGGCGTGGTGCCAAAATCCGTCTTCGACCGCGAATAGCCGCCGAAGATGGTCAGCGTGTGCCGCCACGGGAAAGGGATTTCGTAGTTGCCGGAGAAGGAGTGCAGGAATTCAAACCCGATGTCCGTCGAGTATTGGAAGCCCAGGCGGTGATCCTGGTTGAAGGCGTTGAACCAGTTGAGGCCGGCAAAAATGCGATCCTGCGCGGTAAAGCGCGTGCCGTTGTTGTCAAACCCGGCATACACGCGGATGGGGAAGCGCTCCTTCACGCGCAGCACCATGTCCGACGTGCCCACCTCGTCGCCGGCCTTGAACGCCACGTCCACCGTGCGCCCGGGGTTGCGATTGATCCACTCGATGTCCTTGGTGAGCTGCTGGACGTTGATCTCGGAACCCTCGGCCAGCCGGATGCTGCCGCTGTAGATGTAGCGCTCGAACCATTTGTTGCCCTCGATGACAATCTTGCCCAGCTTGGCCTCGACCACGAACAATTGCAGCACGCCGGAGCCGACGGAAGCCTGCGCCGGAATGATGACGTCCACGAGCGGCCGGTTGGCCTTGCGGTAGAACATCACAATCTCGCGCTGCAGGTCGGCAATCAAATCCTCGCTGATGGGCTGGCCGAGAAACGCGCTCAACACCTCACGGAAATCCCAGGTGCGCAGCAGGTTCAGGGAACGGCCGGAGCCGACTCGCAGCCCCCGCACGTCGAGGTCGCCTGCAGGCTTCAGCTCTTCGCGGCTGCCCGCAATGAACACGCCCATGAGGGTGGGGGCGGACGCCGCCGGGGCCGCTGCCGCCCGGGCCGCGCGCGGGGCGGACGCCAGCAGTGAAACGGATTCCGCGCCGCTCCGGGTCTCCGGCACGCTCCCGGTCTGGCCCGGCGCGGCGGTCACGCCCGCGACGAGCGCCAGAGCCAGCACAATATGTTGTTTGAAGTTCATTCCCTTCATGGCCAAGTCCATTCGCTATTTTTTGCGATTCTTGAATTCTTCCTCGATGATGTCCGTCCCGGACAGCACGCGGTCGCCGGGCAGAACGCCCCCGCGGGAGCTGTGATCCTGCACCGGCACGAAGTGGTAGCGCACCGGCGAGAACATCGGGAGGTTCTTCCAGTGGTAGTTGAGCAGCGGGAAGTCCGCCGAGAACAGCACGTGCGCGTCAAACGCGCCCGTGTTGCGCAGGTTGTTGAGCACCGAGCTGCCCAGGGTGAACTGCTCGGGCGGGCTGGTGAAGATGCTCACGAACGGCGCGACCGGCGTGGAGAGGTAGGCGTTGAGGCCCGTGTTCGCCGGATTGAACGCGATGTAGGTGGTCGTCGCGCTGCCGGTCAGGGCGTTGATGCCGCTCACCGCCGCGTTGATCTGCACCGCGCCCGCCGTGGCGTTCGCGTTCAGGATGGTGGCCCCGGTGCCCGTCAGCGTCGTCGGGCCAAAGACCCCGTTGGCACTGCCCGCGCCGATGGTCACCGCGCTGCCGGTCAGCGTCGTGTTCGCGGCGAGCGTCACGTTGTCATTGTAGGTCTGCGCGAGCGTCGTCGTCACCGTGCCGCCGTTGATGGCCGTCACGTCCGTGACCGCGCCGGAGTAATCGGTCGTCACGCTGGTCAGCGCCAGCGGCCCGCCCGGAACCGTGCCGCCCACCACGCCGGTGAAGGTGGTCAGGCCCGTGGTGTTCACCATGAGGTGCGAGGACGTTCCCGCGAGGCCGTCGTCACTCACCGTCGAGGCGAAGGTGATGGCCGCGCCAGCGGTGCTGGTGAGCGCCGTGTTGTTGGCCAGCACGGCGGCGTCGTTGTAGGTCTGGGCGCCCGTGGTCTTCACCGACGGCGGATTGCCCGCGCCCGCCAGCGGATCGGTGCTGCCCGCGATGTTGAACACCACCGTGCCGCCCACGCCGATGGTCGCATCGCCGTCGGTCGTCAGGCTGGAGAGGGCGATGCCGTTGCCGACGTAGTCAAACCCGATGCCGTCGCCAAACACCTCGTTGCCCGTGGTGTTGACCCGGAGCGAGCGCTCCGTGCCGACTGTCTCGCTGTCCACCGTCGAGTTGAACGTGACATTGCCGCCGCCGGTGCTGCTCAACACCGTGTTCTCGCGCAGCCGCACCGCGTCGTTGTAGGTCTGGAAGCCCGTCGTCCGCACCGTCGGCGCGGCGTCCGTGCTGCCCGCCACCACGAAGTCCGCGCGGCCGATGTTCGCGATGCTGGCGTCGCCATCCGTCGTCAGGCTGGAGAGCGCGAAGGCGCCACCCACGCGGCCGTGGAAGATTTCGCTGCCGGAGGCATTGACCCGGAGCGAGTTCGCCGCCGTGCTGTCGCTGTCAATCGTGCTGAAGAACTCGACCGTGCCGGCGGCCAATGATCCCAACCCCGCGCCGTTCGCGCTCAACACCGTGTTCTTCACCAGCCGGACGGCGTCGTTGTAGTTCTGCGTGCCAGTGGTGCGCACCGTCGGGGCGGCGTCGCTGCTGCCGGCCACGTTGAACCGCATCTGGCCGCCCACGCCGATGCTGGCGTCGCCGTCCGTGGTGAGGTCAAGCAGGGCAAAGGTGTTGCCCACGTTGCCGCGGAACTCCTCGTTGCCCGTGGTGTTCAGCCGCAGCCCGCGCACCGTCGCCGTATCGCTGTTGATCGTCGAGCCGAACGTGATGTTGCCGCCGCCCAGGCTGCTCATCACCGTGTTCAAGACGAGGCGCACCGCGTCATTGTAGGTCTGCGCGCCGGTGGTCAGCACGGTCGGCGTCGTGTCGGTGCCGCCGACGACATTGAAGAACGTCGTGCCAAACTCGTCGGTGGTGAGGCTGCTCAACGGGCGGTCATCGCTGCCGATGACGCCATAGTCGTTGTTGCCGTTGGCACCCACGCCCACCGCGCCGTTGAAGCGGGTCGCCCCGGCGGTGTTCACCGCCAGGCTGCGCGGCGTCGCCAGCGCGTCCGAATCAATCGTGGTGGCGAAGACGATGTCGCCCGCCGCCGTGCTGGCGAGGATGGTGCTGGCCCCCAGCACCACGGCGTCGTTGTAGGTCTGGCCGGCGGTGGTTGTCACGGTGGCGGTGTTCACGCCCGTGCCCGCGTTGAGGCGCGTCGTGCCGCCCGCATCGGTCGTCACGCTGGTCAGGGCCGTCACTCCGCCCACAAGGTCGCTGCCCGTGCCGTCGCCGAAGGTGGTCGTGCCGCCGGTATTCACCGTCAGGGCGGACGCCCCGTCAACCGAGCCGTTGAAGCTGATGTTGCCGAGCGCCAGGAGACCGGTGCTGGTGAAGACCGAGCTGGCCGCCTCCAAAGTCACCGCGTCATTGAACTGCTGCGTGCCCGTGGTCAGGACGGTCGGCGTCGCCGTGCTGCTGCCAGCCACGTTGAAGATCGTCGTGCCTGCCGCGTCGGTGGTCAGGCTGGTCAAAGGAGTCCCGCCCGCCGCGCCGCCCACGTTGTCCACCGCACTGCCGAGGGCAAGCCCGTCACCGAAGCGCGTGGCGCCGGCGGTGTTCACCGTCAGGGCAAACGCACCGTCAATCCGGCTGTTGAAGGTGATGTTGCCGGAATCCGTGCTCTTCAGCGTCGTGTCCGCACCCAGCACCACCGCGTCATGATAAGTCTGCGCGCCCTTGGTCGTCACCGTGTTGACCGGCGTGCCGCTGCTGCCGCTGCCCGCGTTGAACCGCGTGCTGCCAGCCGCATCGGTGGTCAGGCTCGACAGCGCGACAAGGTTGCCCACGAAGTCGCCCGCGCCGTCCCCGAACGTCGTCGTCCCGGCGGTGTTGACCGTCAGGGACTCCTGGCTGTCCGTCGTGCCATTGACCGTGCCATTGAAAGTCACCGGGCCGGAAGCGGCGGCATCCAAGGTCACACTGGTGCCGAGCGTCACCGCGCCCACGTAGGTCTGGCCGCCGACGGCGGTGGTGGCGATGTTCGCCGCGTTGATGGCCGTGGTGCCGGTCACCAGCAGGCTGGTCAGGGCCGTGGCATTGTCCGTCGTCTCGTTGCCAAACACCGCGTTGCCCGTGACAGTGAGCGAACTGGTCGAGGCACCGGCCACCGTGCCGTTGAAGGTCACTAGTGAGCCGGTCAGGTTGTGGTTCGCCGCCGAGCCGAGGGTCACCGGGTCATTGTAGGTTTGCGTGCCGGTCGTCGTCACCGCGCCGGAGTTGATGGTGGTGGCACCGACGGCGTCAGTGGTCAGGCTGGAGAGCGCGAAGGTGTTGCCGATGGCATCCGCCGCCGCGTCGCCGAAGGTCGTCGTGCCGCCGGTGTTGACCGTCAGCGATTCGCCGCCCGCCGCAATGCCGTTGATGTCGCCGTTGAACGCGATGCTCCCGTTGCCGGTGCTGTGCAGGACTGTGTCGTCGCCCAGCGTCACCGCACCCGCATAAAGCTGGTTGCCGGTGGTGGTCACGGTGCTCGCGGTGCCGTTCGGATTGAGGCCGCCGTTGATGCGCGCCGGGCCGGTCGAAACGGTCAGGGAGGACAGCGCCACCAGGTTGCCGACGAAGTCGCCGCCGCCATCGCCAAACGTGGTCAGGCCGACGGTGGTCACGGTCAGGCTGCGCGGGGCGGTCAGCGCGGCGGTGTTCACCGGACCGTTGAAGGTCACCGGGCCGCTGCCGTTCGCCGTCAGGAGCACATCCGCGCCGAGCGTCACCGCGCCGCTATAAGTCTGGCCGCCAACGGCCGAAGTGGTGATGGCCGCCGCGTTGATGACCGTGGTGCCCGTCACGTTCAGGCTGGTAAGGCCCGAGACGTTGTCATCCGCCGACGTGGCCAGCAGGTCGCCAAAAACCGCATTGCCGCTGACCAGCAACGAAGTGGCGCCGGTGCCCGTCACGCTGCCGTTGAAGGTCGCCGTCGTGGCGGTGAGCGTGGTGTCCGCGCCCAGCGTCACGTTGTCCTTGTAGGTCTGCGCGCCGGTGGTGGTCACCACTCCGCCGTTGATGGCGGTGGCGTCCGCGCCCGCGCCGTCATCCGTCGTCACGCTGGACAAGGCCAGCAGGTTGCCCACCGCGCCGCCGAAGGTCGTCGTGCCCGCCGTGTTCACCGTCAGCGACTGGCCGCCCGCAACCACGCCGTTGATGGTGCTGCTGAAGCTGACATCTCCCAGCGCGCCCGCGCCCGTGCTGGTGAAGGTGGCGTCCGCGCCCAGCACCGCGGCCTCGCCGTAGGTCTGCGTGCCGGTCGTCCTCACCGTGGCGCCGGGGGTGTTGCCCGCGTTGAAGCGGACGCTGCCGCCGGTGCCGGCATCCGTGGCCACCGTCGAAAGGGCGGTGGTGGCGCCCACAAAACCGCCAAACAGGGTCGTGCCGCTGGTGTTCACCGTGAGCGACTGCCCGCCGTCGGCGGCAGCGTCCACCGTGCCATTGAAGCTGATATTGCCGCTGCCGGTGCTGGTCAGCGTGGTGTTTCCGCCGAGCACCACGTCATCGCCGTAGGTCTGCGCCCCGCTCGTCCTGACGGTGCTGGCACCGGTGCTGCCACCGTTGAGCCGCGTGCTGCCACCGGCATCCGTGGTCAGGCTGGCAAGAGCGGCGGCGCTGCCGACAAAGTCATTGGCCCCGTCACCGAAGATGGTCGCGCCAGAGGTGTTCACCGTCAGCGTGCGAGGCGTGCCGACCGCGTCGGAGTCCACCGTGCCGCCGAAGCTGATGCCGCCGCCTGCCATGCTGGTGAGCGTGGTGTTCGCGCCGAGGATGACATTGTCGCCGTAGGCCTGGGCATTCGCCGTGGTGACGGTGCCCCCGCTGATGATCGTGGCGTCGGCCCCCGCGCCGTCATCCGTGGCAAGGCTCGCCGCGTTGATCGCGCCGCCGAAGGTGGTGGTGCCGCTGCTGTTCACCGTCACCGCGCCGAGGCGGTCATCCACGGTGCCAATCGTGCTGGCGAAGGTCACGTTGCCCGCGCCCGCCGTCACCGTGAGGCTGCGGGCGTTTGCGCCGTTTTCCACGGTGCCGTTGCAGGTCACCGCGCCGCCGCCGCTGGCGAGCGTGGTGTCCGCGCCGAGCGTGACGTTGTCATTGAAGGTCTGCACGCCCGTCGTGGTGATCGAACCGCCGTTGATGAGGGTCGTGCCGCCCGCGTCGGTGACGACGCTGGCCGCCGTGACCGCGCCGCCGAAGGTGGTCGTGCCGGTGCTGTTCACCGCCAGCGCGCCGATGGCCGCACCGGTCGCCCCAATCGTGCTGGAGAAGGCCACCGCGCCCACGCCCGCGTTCACGGTCAGGCCATTGCCGGCACCCGCCACGGAGTTGTTGAAGCTCACCGCGCCGCCGCCGGTGTTCAACGTCACCGTCGTGCCGAGCGTGACCGGGTCGTTGTAGACCTGGTTGCCCGTCCCGCCGGCGATCTGGCTCGTGGTGATGGACGCGCCGTTCATCGCGGTCGTGCCGCTGACGGTCAGGTATTCCAGCGCGGTCGCCCCGACGATGCCGCCGAAGCTGGCGTTGCCGGTGATGGCGAGGCCCTGCGAGCCGGCCGCCGTGCCGTCCAAGGTGCTGCCGAAGGCCACCAGCGCGCCGATGGCGCTCACGTCCTGGCCGAGCGTCACCGCGCCGGTGTAGGTCTGGTTCGCCGTGCCGGTGTTGACGATGCCGGCGTTGATCGTGGTCGTGCCGGTCACGAGCAGGGTGCCGGTGGTCACGCGGTCATCCGCTGCGTTGCCGAGCACCGCCGCGCCCGTCACCGTGAAGGTGTTCGGCGATCCGGTCACGTCCTCGTTGAACGTCACCGTGGAGCCGGTGAAGTTTGCGTTCGCGCCGAGGGTCACGTCACTGTTGTAGGTCTGCGTGCCGGCCCCGGTGTTCACCGAGCCGCCGTTGACAAACGCCGCGCCCGTCACCGTGAGCGACTGGGCCGCCGCCGAGGCCACCGTGCCATTGAACGTCACCGGCGCGCCCGTCAGGGTCACGGTGCCCGCCAGAGTCACGCTGTCATTGTAGGTCTGCGATCCGCTGGTCGTTACATTGCCGGTCAAGGTCGTCCCACCCGCACCGGCATCGGTGAGCAGGCTGGCGGCATTCACGGTGGAGCTGAACAGGGTCGTCCCCGTGCTGTTCACGACCATGGCTCCCAGCGGCCCGTTCGCCCCACCGCCGACGGCTCCGGTGAAGGTCACGCTGTTTCCGCCCGCGTTGACGGTCAGCGTCCGCGCGACGGTGTCGCGGTTCACCGTGCCGCTGAAGGTCACGGCCCCGCCGCTGCTGATGATCGTGTCCGCCCCCAAGGTGACGTTATCACCGTAGGTTTGAACGCCCGTGGTGGTCATCGTCTCGCCGTTGATGACCGTTCCGCCGCCCGCGTCCGTCGTCACGCTGGCCACCGTCACGGCCCCGCCAAAGGTGGTGATGCCCGTGCTGGTGCTGGCGGTGACCGCCAGCGCGCCGAGCGGGGCCGCGCCCGTGCCCACTTCGCCGCTGAACGTCACCGCGCCCGCGCCCGCCGTCACCGTGAGCGCGTTGGCCGTGCCGCCGCGAGCGACCGTCGAGCCGAAGCTGACCGCGCCGCCGCCGCTGGTGAGCGTGACATTCGCGCTGACATCGCGGCCAATTGTCACCGCGCCACCGTAGGTCTGGCTGCCCGTGCCGCCGCCCGCCTGGCTGGTGGTGATGCCCGTCGTGTTGATGACCGTCGTGCCGTTGACGGAGAGGAATTCGAGGGCCGCGCCCGCGCCGACGGTGTCGGCGTTCGCGTCACCGAAGACCGCGCTGCCGGCAATCGTCAGGCTCTGCGCACCCGCCGCCGTGCCGTTGAGCGTGCCGTTGAAGGTGATGGTGGAACCGTTCAGCGTCGTGTCCGCACCGAGCGTGACCGCGCCGCCGTAGGTCTGGCTGCCTGATCCGCCGCCCGCCGTGGAGGTGGTCACCGTGCCGCCGTTGATGGCCGCCGTGCCGCTGACGGAGAGGAACTCCAGCGCGCCGGAGACGCCGACGCCGACCGTGCTGGCGAACACCGCACTGCCGGTCACCGTCAGGCTCTGCACGCCCGCCTGCGTCGCGCTCACCGCGCCGTTAAAGGTCACCGTCGTGCCCGTGAGGGTGGCGTCGTTCCCCAAAGTGACGCTGTCATTGTAGGTCTGCGTGGTGCCGGTCGTCACGCTGCCACCGTTGATGGCCGTCGAGCCGCCCGCGTCGGTCGTGACCGTGGCCGCGCTGACCGCGCCGCCGAAGGTCGTGGTGCCGGTGCTGTTCACCGCCAGCGCGCCCAGGGCCGCGCCGGAACCGATGGTCGAACCGAAGGCGACGGAACCCGCACCCGCGTTCACCGTCAGGGTGTTGGCCGTCCCGCCGCGGGCCACCGTGCCGGCGAAATTCACCGCGCCGCCGACGCTGTTGATTGTCACGTCCGCACCCAGCGTAACCGCCCCGGTGTAGGTTTGGTTCCCGGTGCCGCCCGCCGCCGCCGTCGTGCTGACCGACGCGCCGTTCATGGCGGTCGTGCCGCTGACGCTCAAATTCTCCAGCGCCACGCCGGCCCCGACGGTGCTGGCAAAGGTGGTGTCACCGCTGATCGCGAGGCCCTGCTCGCCGGCGGTGGTCGCGTTCACCGTGCCGGTGAAGGCCACCGTGCCGCTCACGCTGGCCAGCGTCACGTCGCTGCCAAGGGTCACCGCGCCGGTGTAGGTCTGGTTGTTGGCGGTGGTGACGGAGCCTGCGTTGAGGGTCGTGGTGGTGCTGACCGAGAGGCTCAAGAGGCCGGTGACGGTGTCGCTGGCGGTGTTGCCGATGACCGCCGCGCCGGTGATGGCGAGGCTGCGACCGTTGCCCTGCACGGGGTCGTTGAAGGTCGTCACCGTGCCGGCGAGGGTCACGTTCGCCGCGAGGCTGGCCGACTCATTATAGGTCTGCGCGCCGGTCGTGGTCACGTTGCCACCGAGGGAAACCGTGCCGCCCGCGTCGGTGGTCAGCGTGCTCAAGTTGTCCGTCGCACCCACCGTGCTGGCGAAGATGGTCGCGCCGCCGGTGTTCACGGCGAGGCTGTTGACCTCGCCCGCCGCGCTGTTGACAGTGCTGTTGAAGGTGACGTTGCCGCCGCCCAGTTCGGTGATGGTGGTGTTCGAGTCCAGCAGCACCGGGTCGTTGAAGGTGGTGCTGTTCGCAGTCAGCGTGAGCGAACCGCCGTTGACGACGCTCGTGCCGCCGGCGTCGGTGGTCAGCGAGGCGGCGTTGATCGTGCCGTCAAACCGGGTCGTCGCGGTGCTGTTGACCACTAGCGCGCCAAGCGGGGCGCCGCCGGTGCCAATCGCGCTGCTGAAGGTGACGTTGTTCGCGCCCGCGCTGACGGTTAGCGCCCGCGCCGAGCCGTCACGGGTCACCGTGCCGGTGAACGTCACCACCCCGCCGCTGCTGATAAGCGTGTCCGCGCCGAGAGTGGTGTTCCCCGTGTAAGTCTGCAGGCCGCCCGTGACCACGGAGCCGCCGTTGAGAGCCGAGGTGCCCGTCACCGTGACGAACTCAAGAGAGGTGCCCGTCCCCACCGCGCCACCAAACACTCCGTTGCCGGTGACGGTGAGCGACTGCGCGCCCGCCGCCGTGCCGTTCAAGGTCGAGCCGAAGCTGACCGTGGTGCCGCTCAGGTTCACATCCGCCGTCAGCGTCGCGACCCCGGTGTAGGTCTGCACGCCGGCCGTGGTCACATTGCCGCCCAGCGAAGTGGTGCCGCTCACGCTCAAGAATTCCAGCGAGGTCGTGGCCCCCACCGTGCTGCCAAAGGTGGCGTTGCCGCTGATCGTCAGACTCTCCGCCCCCGCTGTCGTCCCGTTGACGGTGCCCGAAACCGTGACAAACGGCGCGATCAGGGTCGTGTCCGCCGTCAGTGTGAGGTTGCCGTAGCTCTGCGGACCGCTGGTCGTCACCGTGCCGCCGAGGGTGGTGGGCACTGCCGGGGCAATGACGAAGTTCGCGGCGTTGACCGAGCCGCCAAACGTCACCGAGCCGGCGGTCAGGATGTTCAGGTTGCCAATCGCGCCGTTGATGCCGGAGCCGATGTCCCCGGTGAAGGTCACGTCACCCAAGACGGCATTGATGGTCAGATCCTTCGGCCCGGCGGTGCCGTTGTCCACCGTGGAGCCGAAGAAGATGTCGCTCGCAGCGGTGCCGCCCGTGGCGGTGATGGTCGTGTTCTGGCCCAGCGTCACCGCGCCGGTGTAGGTCTGCGCGCCGGTGCCGCCGCCCGCCGTCGAGGTGGTCACGCCGCCGCCGTTGATCGCCGTGGTGCCGCTCACGCTCACGAATTCCAGCGCGGTCGTCGCGCCCACCGCGCCGCCGAGCACGGCGTTGCCGGTGACGGTCAGCGATTCCGTGCCCGCCGTGGTGCCGTTCACGGTCGAGCTGAAGGTGACCGTGGCACCCGTGAGATTCACGTCCGCTGCCAATGTGGCCGCGCCGCTGTAGATCTGCGTGCCCGCGCCGCCGCCCACCGTCGAGGTGGTGACGTTGCCGCCAAGGCTGACCGTGCCGCTGACGCTCAAGGATTCCAGCGCCGTCGCGCCGACCGCCGCCGCGAAGGTCGCATTGCCGCTGACCGCCAGGCTTTGCTGGCCCGCCGTGGTGCCGTTCACCGCCGCGCCAAACGTCACCGTGCCGGTGGCGCTCGACAGCGTGGTGTCGCCGCCGAGCGTGGCCACGCCGGTATAGGTCTGGCTGCCGCTGCTGCTGATCGAGCCGGCGTTGATGGTCGTCGTGGTGCTCACCGACAACGTGGTGAGGCCGGAAACCGTGTCGCCCGATGAATTGCCGAACACGCCCGCGCCGGTCACGGCCAGCGAGTTGTTGTTGCCGGTCACCGGCTCGTTGAAGGTCACGGTTCCACCGGTGAAGGTCACACCAGTGGTCAGGCTCACGGAGTCGTTATAGGTCTGGCTGCCCGCGCCCGTATTGATGGTGGCCGTGCTGAGCACCGTCGAACCGCCAAAGTCGGTCACCACACCGCCGGTGGTCGTGACGGCACCGCCCAAGGTGGTGGTTCCAGACGTGTTGACCGTCAGCAGCTGAGTGCCACCGATGGTCGAGGTGAAGGCGACATTGCCGCCACCGGTGCTCACGAACGTGCTTGCACCCGTTGACAGCGTCACTCCGCCCGTATACCGCTGCTGCCCCGTCGTCGTCACCCCGCCGCCATTGAACGTGGTCGTGTCACTGATGTTCACGCTGCTGGCCGAAAGGGATGCCGCCGCCGCGACCGCGAGCGTTCCGCCGCTGTCCACCGTCAGCACGTTGACTCCGCTGACCGCCGCCGTGAGCACCGTGGAGCCGGATGTGGAGAGCGTCAGGCTACGGTTGCCGCCGGCAATGGTGGACGACGCAGTGTTAAAGGTGATGGTGCCCGCGCCGGCAGAAAGAACCGTGTCCGCGCCGAGCGTCACCGGCCCGCCATAGGTCTGGCCACCGGCGGCATTGCCGGTCACGACGGATCCGCCGTTGATCGCAATGGGGCCGGTGCTGAAGGCCACCCCGCTGAAGGAAACACCGGAGCCCACCGCCCCGCCAAGAGTGACGGTGCCGGTCGTGCTGGTGATGAAGCTGTCGGTGGCGGCCGTTGTGCCGTTCACGGTCGACGCGAAGGTCAGGTTTCCACCGCCGGACCTGGTGAAGGTGCGGCTGCCGCCCAGAACCAGGGCGTCATTGTAGGCCTGGGCGCCCGTGGTGGTGACGTCCGCATTCGCAATCGTGGTGCCACCGGCATCCGTCGTCAAACTTGCCGCCGTCACGGCACCGCCAAAGGTGGTGATTCCGGCCGTGTTCACGTTGAGCGCATTGGCCCCGGCCCCAATCGTTCCCGCAAAGGTCACGTTGCCGCTGGAACCGGCGCCACTGCTGGTAATGGTCGTGCCCGCCGCCATCGTGGTGGCACCGTAGCTTTGCGTCCCGCTGGTCACCACGCTGCCGCCATTGATCGCCGTCGTGCCAGTGCCGGAACTGGTCACGCTCGCCGCATTGACCGTGCCGCTGAAAGTCTTCGTCGCCGTGCTGCCCACGGAGAGGGCGCCAATCGCGCCGTTGACACCGCTGCCGACGTTGCCGGTGAAGGCCACGGTTCCGGCCCCGGCGGTCACCGTCAGCGAGCGGACGGTCGAACCCGTGTCCACCGTCGAGCTGAAGAGAACCGCGCCGCCGTTGCTCGTCAGCGTCACATCGGCGCCCAGGGTCACCGCCCCGGTGTAGGTCTGGCCAGCCGCCGCCCCGGTCGTCACGGACGCCCCGTTCAATGCCGTTGCGCCGCTGATGTTCACGGACTCAAGCACCGTCCCCGCGCCGACCGTGCCGCCAAAAGCCGCATTGCCGGTGACCGTCAGCGACTCGGTGCTGGCCGTCGTCCCGTTCACCGTTCCGCCGAAGTTCACCGTGCTGGCCGTCAGCGCCGTGTCCAAGACCAAGATCGCATTCCCGCTGTAAGTCTGCGTGCCGGTCGTGGTGACGCCACCGGTATTGTTGAAACTGGTCGTGCCACTGACCGCGAGCGTGGTGACGCCGCTGACGGCATCCGCGCCGCCATTGCCAAACACCGCATTGCCCGTGATGGCGAGCGTCTTGCTGCCGCCAATCACGGCGTCGTTGAAGGTGACGCCGATGGCCCCCGCCGAGTTGAGCGAGACATTCGCGCCGAGCGTCACCGCCCCGCCGTAGGTCTGGTTGCCGCTGGTGTTGATCGCGCTGGTGTTGATCGTCGTGGCACCACTGACGGCGAGCACCGCCACGCCCGTCACGGTGTCGCCCGCCTCGTTGCCGAAGATGGCCGCGCCGGTGACGGTGAGGTTGTTGCCGCCGCCCGCCACCAGGCCGCTGATCGGGCCGTTGAAGGTTGCCGTCGAGGCCGTCAGGGTCGTGGTGGTGCCCACCGGCCCGCCCAGCGTGACCAGCCCGCCGTAGATCTGCGCGCCCGCCGCGCCGGTGCTGATCGCCGTCGTGTTGATCGTCGTCGCGCCGCTCACCGACAGGCCGGTGAGGCCGGTCACGGTGTCCGCCAGCGCATCGCCGAACACGGCGTTGCCGGTGATGGTGAGCGCGTTGGCGCCGCCCACGACCGGGTCATTGAAGATAGCCGTGCTGGCCGTCAGCGTGGTGCTGGCGCCCAGGGTGACGGTGCCGCCGCCGTTGCCATCCGAATCATAAGTCTGGATGCCGCTGGTGGCGACGCTGCCGGCGGTGATGGTCGTCGTGCCGGTGATGGCGAGCGTGCCCAGGCCCGTGACGCTGTCCGTTGACGCGTTGCCCAGCACGGCGTTGCCGGTGATGGCGAGGTTGTTCCCGCCGCCCACGATGTTTCCGTTGAAGGTGACCGTGGTGCCGGCGAGCGTCGCGCCCGTGCCGAGCGTCACGGTGCCGCCGTCCCCGTAGGTCTGCGTGGTGGTGGTGGTGATGGTGGAGGTGTTGATGATGGCGTTGCCGGTGACGGAGAGGGCACCCACCCCGGTCACGCTGTCCGCCACCTCATTGCCAAACACCGCGCTGCCCGCGACCGTCAGGTCAAAGCCGCCGCCCACCACCGTGCCGTTAAACGTCACCGCGTTGCCATTGGCGGTGGTCAAGGTGGTGTTGATGCCCAGGGTCACGGTTCCGCCATAGGTCTGCACCCCGGTGGAGGTCACCGTCGCCGTGTCAATCTGCGTGGTGCCCGTCACCGACAGGCTGCCCAGCCCGGTCAGAGTGTCACCATCCCCGTCATTGAAGTCCGCATTGCCCACGATGCTCAACGCGTTCCCGCCGCCCGCGACCGCGCCGTTGAAGGTCACCGTCGTGCCCGTGAGCGTCGTGCTGTTGCCGAGGGTTGCGTTTCCGGTGTAGGTCTGCGTCCCGCTTGTGGTGATTGAGCCGGCATTGATGGTGGTCGTGGTCGTGACTGACAGCGTGGTGACGCCCGCCACGGTGTCGCTGGCCGCGTTGCCGAACACGCCCGCGCCCGTCACCGTCAGCGAGTTGTTGTTGCCGCTCACCGGCTCGTTGAACGTCACCGTCGTGCCCGTGAAATTCACGCCCGCCCCCAGGCTCACAGCGTCATTGTAGGTCTGCGTTCCGCCCGCCGTCGTCACGGTCGCGCCATTCACCACGGTCGAACCGCCCGCGTCCGTCGCCACGCTGCTCGCCGCCACCGTGCCGCCGAACGTCGTCGTCCCGCTGCTGTTCGCGATGAGCGCCCCCAGCGCCGTCGCCCCCACGTTGCCCGTGAAGGTCGCATTGCCAGCGCCCGCGTTCACCGTCAATGCCTCGGCGTTGGCCGTCGTTCCAATGACCGTCCCGCCGAAGCTGACCCCGGCGCCGGTCAGCACCGTGGTGCTGGCCGCCGCGCCGTTCAATGTCACGTTCCCTGTGTAGGTCTGCGACCCGCTCGTGGTCACCGTGTCGCCAAAGATCGTCGTCGCCCCGCTCACGCTCAACGTGGTCAGGCCCGTCACCGTGTCGGCATTCGCGTCGCCCAGCACCGCCGCGCCGTTGACCGTCAGGCTCTGCGTGCCGGTGCCGGCCACGTTGCCGTTGAAGGTTGCCGTCGTCGCGTTCACCGTCGTGTTCACGCCGAGGGCCACGTTGTCATTGTAGGTCTGCGTGCCGGTCGTGGTCATCGTCCCGCCGTTGAGGGTCGTCGTGCCGCCCGCGCTCAAGGCCACGTCCGTCGTCACACTGGCCGCGCTCACCGCGCCGCCGAAGGTGATGTTCCCCGCACCGCTCAACACCGTCAGTGTGTTCGCGCCGCCGGTGATCGCCGAGGTGAAGACCACGCTGCTGTCCGTGCCGGTCGGCATATCGGCGTCCACCTGCACGTTCGCGCCCAACGTCACCGCCCCGGTGAAGGTCGCCGTGGCCGAGGCCGCGTTGTCGTCATTCACATTGATGGTGGCGTGGTTCAGGCTGATGGCCGAGGCCGTCACGTCCAAGTCCGCCAGGGCCTGCGTCCCGCCGACGGCGGCACCAAAGGTCACCGTTCCGCCGGTGGAGGAAACCGTCATGGCCCGGTTGTTGGCCGCCGCGCTGTCCGCATCCACCGTCGAGCTGAAGGTGATGTTGCCGGAGGTCGTTGCCGTGAAGGTGGTGTTGGCCGCCAGCGTCACCGCGTCGGCATAGGACTGGTTGCCCGTGCCGCCGCCATCGGCGGTGGTGCGAACCGCCGTGCCGCCGAAGGTGATGCCGCCGCCGCCGGTCTCGGTGAGGCTGGCGAGCGGGGTGGTGCTGCCGACCGAGGCGGTGATGGACTTCGCCCCCGCCGAGGAGAGCGTCAGATTCTGGCCGCCGTCAATGGTGCCCGTGAAGGTGATGGTGCCCGCCGCCGTGGTGATGTTGACCGCGCCGCTGGAGAGGGCCGTCGCGCCGGTGAACGCCGCGGCGTTGCCGCCGGTGGTGATCGTCAGGCCGTCCAGAACGATGTTCGCGCTGGTGATGCTCACGCCCGCCGCCGCCGTGGTGGTGATGTCCTTCTGCAACGTGGCGATGCCGGTGCCGGTCGTCTGCACCAGGCTGGCCGCCTGCACCTCGCCGGCGAGGGTGACATCGGCGGCGTTGTTGATGGTGATGGCCCCGAGCGGGAAGGCGGCGGTGCCGATGTTCGACTGCAGGCTGATGTCGCCCGCCGTGCCGGCAAACAGGCCCAGGGTGCGGGCCGTGCCGTCGCGGGTGATCGTGCCCGTCACGGTGATGTCCGCGCCCGCCGGAACCGTGCCGGCGGTGGTGGTGTCGAGGCTGACGTTCGCGCCCAGCACCACCGTGTCATTGAAGGTGATCGCCGTGCCCGCCGTGGTGACATTGGCGTTGAGGAAGGTGGTGGAGCCGGAGCCCTGGAATTTGACGCCGCCAATGCCCGAGGTCACGCCCTCGGCCGCAGTGGCCGTCGAAGTAATCGCACCGGCGACCGTGATGGAGCCGCCCAACGGGGTGCGGATAAGCACCGGATCGCGGAAGGTCGTCGCATTGGCACTGATGGTGTGCTGGCCGTTGACGTCGCCGATGGTGATCTTGCGGAAGGTGCCGTCCACCAGCGCGTCAATCGTGGACTGCGGAATCTGCAGCGTGCCCGCGCCGCCGCCGATGCCGATCGAGGTGGAGGAGGCGATGGGCTTGATGAGCAGGTTGTTCTTGAGGGCGCCGCCGCCCGTCGTGCCGGTGGAGGGATCCAGGTCGCTGCGCAGCGTGACGCCGGGGGCGATGTTCAGGTTGTTCGAGGTGAGGGTGATGTCGCTGCCGGACACCACGTTGCCGTTGAGGTTGACCGCGCCGCCCGCCGTGGTGGTGGTCAGCGCAATGGTGCCGCCCGCCGTGAGCGTGCTGTTGAAGGTGATGTTCTGCGCGGTGACATCCACGTAGAACGTCGCGGCGGTCGAGCCGACCGGGGAGTTATACGTGACCGAGCCGCTGGTGAACACGGTGAGGTTCTGGCTGTTGGCCCCGTTGACATCATCGTTGTAGATGATGTTGCCGCCGCCCGTGCTCGAAATGATCGTGTTGTTCAAGACGAAGACCGGGTCGTTGTAGGTCTGGCCGCCGGTGGTCGTGATCGCCGGGCCGCTCAACTCGGTGTATTCGCCGATGCCGGTGAACGGACTGCCGAAGACATCGGCATCCGCCGGAGAAGCACCGTTGGTGGTCGGCGCGACGTTGTCCGTGGTGATGCTGGTGATGGGAGTGAGATTGCCCACCTGGCCGGCGAAGGTCGTCTTGCCGCCGGTGTTGACGGTGAGGTTGGCGCTGCCCACCGCGCCGCCGTCATTGAGGGCGCTGGTGTCGCGGAAGGTGATGTTGGCATTGCCCGTCGAGGTCAGGGTCGTGTCGGCCCCGAGGAAGATGTTGTTGTAATAATCCTGCGTGCCGGTGGTGCGAACGCTGCCGCCGTTGATGTTGACGGAACCCCAGCGCGTCGAGGTGCCGGTCATGGTCGGCGTGGCGTAGGTCGCCGAAGTCGGAGCGTCATCCACAAGCAATGTGGTCAGCGCCGTGGTGGCGCCGACTGCCGCAGTGAAGGTGATGGTGCCGCCGTTCCCCTGCGAGATGCCGCCCAGCAAGTGGCCGGAGAACACCGCCAAGTCGGAGTTGCCCGCCGTCTGCCCGTCCACCGTGCTGGAGAACAGGATGGTTCCAAAGGTGAATGCGGCCGGGCCGGTCTGGGTTCCGATGCTGCGGATCACCGCATCCGCCGCGATGGTCACCGCGCCGCTGTAGGTCTGGTTGCCCGTGGTGCGGATGGAATCCGACACCGCCGAGAACGGCGCATTGACCAGCGTGGTGCCGTCCACCGTCAGGGTGGAGAGCGGGAAGATGCTGCCCACGAAATCCGGCCCGCCGTTGCCGAACTCGACGTTGCCGGTCACGCCGGTGTTGTCAATTTCGAGGCTCTGGCCGCCGGACGAGGCCGCGTCCACCGTGCTGTTGAAGAAGACCGTCGTGGCGCGGAGGGTGGTGTTCTGGTTGAGCGTCACCGCGCCGCCGTAGGTTTGCGTGCCGCTGGTGTTGACCGTCGGGCTGGCGTTGCCCGCGTTGAAGGTGGTCGTGCCCGCGACGCTCAAGGTCGTCAGCCGGCGACCGCCATCGCCGACGAAATCAAGGCCGTCCGCCCCGACGGTGCCGAACACCGCGTTGCCGGGCGAAGCCGCGCCGCCCGTCGAGGCCGCAATCGTCAGGCTCTGGGTGGCGTCCGCCGCGCCGCGAACCCAGCCGAGGAACGTCGCCGTGCCGGTGTTCAGGGTCACATTGCTGTCGAGCTGGACATTGTCATTGAACGTGATCGTGTCCGGCGTGCCGGTGGTGTTGAAGGTGCCGGTCAACTGGGTCGTGCCGCCGGGAGTGAAAGTGCCGCCGCTGGCCGCCGTGCCGTCCGTGGTGATGGAGGCCAGCCGGTTCGGCGTGCCGAGGCTGCCGCCGTCGAAGCGCGTCGTGCCGGTGGTGTTGACAGTCAACTGGCGGTTGTTCGCCTCGTTGTCCGCGCCGACGCCCAGCACAAACTGAATCTGCCCGGCACCCGTGCTCTCCAAAATGGCGTCCTGGCTGACGCCGCCGTTCCCGACGATCAGGTTGTCGTTATAGGTCTGCGCGCCGGTGGTCTTCACGTTGGCGCTCACGCGCGTGTATTCGCCGGTGGGCGGCGTGCCGGCGGTGAAGGTGGCGACACCATCATTGTCCGTCGTGACCGTGGCCAGCTGCGTGGTCAGGCCGACGCCACCGTCGAGGCCGGTAATGCCGCCGGTATTCACGACGAGGTCAATGCCCGCCCCGCCCGCGTCCATCGCGCCGCTGAAAACGATGTTGCCATTGCCGGTGCTGACGAAGGTGCTGTCGGCATTCAGAGTCGAAGCCCCGGTGTAGGTCTGCGCGCCCGCCGTGCGGACGGTGGCGCTGGCGTTGCCCGCGTTGAAGATGCTCGTGCCGCTCACGGACACAAATTCGAGCGCCACGACGCTGCCCACGAAATCACCCGTTCCATTTCCGAACACCGCGTTGCCGGTGATGGTCAGGGACTCGGTGCCCGCCCCGGTGCCGTCCACCAGGGCACTGAAGCTCACGTTCTGCAGGACGCTGCCGCTGCTCTCGGCGTGGAGCGTGGTGTCCGCGCCGAGGGTGACGTTGCCGGTGTAGGTCTGCGTGCCGAGCGTCCGCACGGTGTCGGTCGGGCCGGCGTTGCCCGCGTTGAACAGCGTGGTGCCGCTGACGCTGACGGAATCAATCGCCGAAGTGTTGCCGACGAAGTCACCCGCGCCGTTGCCGAACACCGCGTTGCCGGTGATGGCAAGCGCCGAGGTCGTGCCGCCCGAGGCGTCATCGTTGACCGTCTGGTTGAAGGTGATGGTCGTGCCCGTGAGCGTGGTGCTGCCCGTCAAAACCACCGGGTCGTTGTAGGTCTGGGTGGTGGTCGTGCGCACCGACGCGGCGCTGATCTGCGTGTCGCCCGCCGTGCCGGCGTCCGTGGTGATGGTCTGGAGGTCGGTGGCCGCCGCGCCGCCCACGTTGCCCTTGAAGAAGGTCGAGCCGCTGGTGTTGACCGTGAGGTCATGGTTGCCGGTGCCGGTGGAAATCATCGTGCTCTCAAAGCTGATGTTCCCGCTGCCGGTGCTGGTGAACGTGAAGGCCGTGCTGGCCCCGGCGTTCAGCTCAACGGCGTCGTAATAAGTCTGGTTGCCGGTCACCGAGATGGAGGTCGCAGTCACAATAGTCTTGCCCGGCGTGCCGGAACTCGGCCCGAGGGTCAGGTCGTTGATGCCCGAGATGTTTCCGCTCAACGTGGTGTCGCCGGAGAAGTTGAGGGTCAGGTCAAAATTGTTGCCCGTCACCGTCCCACCAAAAGTGACGGTGGCCCCAGGAGCGGTTGAAGTGCCGGTGAGCGTCGTGTCGCTGTTGAGGGTGACATTCCCGGTGTAGGTCTGGTTGCCGAGGGTCCTGACCGAATCCGTCGCCCCGCTGTTGTTGCCGGCGTTGAAGGCCGTCGTGCCGCTCACGGACACGAACTCCAGCGGCACGCTGCTGCCCACGAAGTCACCCGCGCCATTGCCGAAGACCGCGTTGCCGGTGTTGATGGTCAGCGATTCCGTGCCCGACGTGGTGCCGTCCACCTTGCCCTGGAAGGTGATGTTCGCCGGGGTGGTCGAGTTCAGCGTGGTGTCCCGGACGAGCGTCACGTCACCCGTGTAGGTCTGGATGCCGGAGGTGCGAACGGTGGCGCTCGCATTGCCGGCGTGAAAGGCCGTCGTGCCGGACACCGTCAGGCTGGTCAGCCGGGCGGTGCTGCCCACAAAGTCGCCCGCGCCGTTGCCGAACACCGCGTTGCCCGTGATGGCCAGACTGCGAGTGTTGTCCGCGTCGCCATCAACGGTGTTTTCGAAGGTGATTGTGGAACCAGTCAAGGTGGCGTTTGCCCCGAGCGTCACCGCGCCCTGGTAGAGCTGGGTGCCGCTGGAAGTGATCGCCGTCGTATTGATGGCCGTTGTGCCGCTGACGCTCACGAACTCGACGTTCGCCGAGCCGCCCACTATTCCGCTGAACACCGCGTTGCCAGTCACCGTCAGCCCGGCGTCCGTGCCCGCGGTGTCATTCACCGTCCCGCTGAACGTCACCGTCGAACCCGTGAAGGTGGTATCCGTGCCCGCCGAGGCGCTGTCCAAGGTCACGTTCCCGGTGTAGGTCTGCGTGCCGCTGCTGGTGATCGTGGTCGTGGCGATGGAAGTCGTGAGGCTCACGGACAGGGTGGTCAATCCCGTCACCGTGTCCGCCGTCCCGTTGCCGAACACCGCCGCGCCGGTGATGCCGAGCGAACTGGTCGTGCCGCCGTTCACCGTGTTGTTGAATGTGATGGTCGTTCCCGTCAGGGCGGTGTTCGCCCCGAGGGTCACGGCATCATTGTAAGCCTGCGTTGTGCTTGTGGTCACCGCCCCGCCATTTATGGCCGTGGTGCCCGCCACCGTGAACGCGCCGCCGCCAATCGCCGTGCCGTCCGTGGTCAGGCTCGAAAGCGGATTCCCGCCGCCGCCGACGGCGGAACTGAAGGTCGAAGTGCCCGCCGTGTTGACCGTCAGGCTGAAGGCCGTGGTGGGTGACTGCACCGTGCCGGTGAAGGTGATGTTGCCCGCCGCGCCGGAGCCGCTGCTCTCGACCGTGGTGTTGCCGGTCAGATCAACATTGTCAGTGTAGGTCTGCGTGCCGGTGGTGCTGATGTTGCCGGTGAGCTGGGTGAGGCCGCCGCCGTCCGAGGTGAAGTTCTTCACGCCGCTGAAGGTGGTCGTGTTGATGGCCGTCGTGCCGCTGAAGGTCATCGTCAGGTCGCGGGGGGCGCTGGTCGTCGGATTGCCATTGATGGTCGTCGAGAAGGTGCCCGTGGTGCCGGTCAAAACCGTGTCCGCGCCGAGCGTGAGGGCGGTCGAGGCCGTGTAGGTCTGGCCCGCCGAGGTCGTCACCGCGCCGCCGTTGATCTGGATCGTGGCCGCCGTGACGCTCAAGGTGTTGATGTCCTTCGCGCCTCCGCCGACCGCGCCGCCGAAGGTCACCGTCTGGCCCGCCGCGCTGATGGTGAGGTTGTCCTCGTTGTCCACGTTGCTGCGGACGGTGGAGGTGAAGTTCACCGTGCCGCCCGCCGTAATGGTCAGCGTGCCGGTCGCGGCGTTCACGGGGTCAATCACCACCGCGCCAGTGTAGGTCTGCGCGCCGGAGGTCTCCACCGCCGTCGTGAAAATGTTGATGGTCGTGGCGGTCACGTCGAGGCTTGTGAGGGTGTTCGCGCCCGTGCCGACAATGCCGTTGAAGTTGACGATCTGGCCGGCGGCGCTGACGACGAGCGCGTCCTCCGCGTCGGTGGCACTGCCCACCGTTGAATTGATCGTCACCGTCCCGCCCGCCGTAATTGTCGTCGTCGCGGTGCCCGTCGGGTTGATCAGCACGGCCCCGTCATACTTTTGCAGCCCGGTGGTGCTGACCCCGGTGGTGTTGATGGCCGTCGTGCCCGTGCCGGTGTCCAGGCTGGTGAGCGGTGTCCCGCCACCGACCACACCGTTGAAGGTAGTGGTGGTGGCCGAGGCGATGGTGAGGTTGGCGCTGCCCGCCGTGCCGTCATCGTTCAGCGTGCTGTTGAAGGTCAGCGTGCCCGTCATGGTCAGCGTCGAGTCCGCCGTCAACTGTGCCACGCCGTCCACGAGCAGATTGACCCCGAAGGCGCTGCTGCCAGCCAC
The DNA here is from genome assembly GCA_016235585.1 of Verrucomicrobiota bacterium. Classification (GTDB taxonomy): domain Bacteria; phylum Verrucomicrobiota; class Verrucomicrobiia; order Limisphaerales; family JACRJY01; genus JACRJY01. Next base: position 27,856 of record JACRJY010000159.1, read on the forward strand.
CTGAATTGTGCCGGCGGTCTTGAGCGTGATGGGGCCGATGGTGGTGGTGTTGCCCGCCGTGGTTCCCGCAAAAGCGATGTTGCCCGTGCCCGCCCCCGCCGAACCGCTCTGGATGGTGGTGCTCGTGGCCGTCATCTTGCCGAGCTCCGCGTCGGAAATGTCCATCACTGTCGAAGTGACCGTGCCCAGCCCGATGGTGACGCTGTTGGCGCTGCCATTGATGGTGAGTGTGCCGGCGGAGGTGAGGGCCGTGCCGCTCAAGTCAAAGTCCGCCGCAGTGATGAGAATGTTGTTTCCGCCCGTGGTCTGCGTCGTGCCGCCGCTGATGCTGAAGGTTCCGCCACCGCTGCCATCCTCATCGGCGTTGATGTCCACCGCGCCGGCGATGGTCATATTGGCGGCAATCGTCGCGCCGTTGTTCGCATTCACGGTCAGCGCGGTCGGCGCGGTGGTGTTGCCGACGACGCCGTTGAACGTCGCCGAGGTGGAGGTGACCGTGAGCGTCTGTGCGCCGTTGACGATGCTGTTGAAGGTGACCGCGCCGCCAGTGGCGGTGAGCGAAACGTTCGCGCCGAGCGTGGTGGTGTCCGTGCCCGCCGTGTCGCCGTAAGTCTGGTTGCCGGTGCCGCCGTCCGCCGTCGTGGTCGTAATGGCGGTGGTGTTGATGGTGGTGTTCCCCTGAATGTTGAGGAACTCCAGCGGGCGGGTGCCGCCGACGATGCCGCCAAAGGTCACGTTGCCGCTGATGGTGAGGCTCTCGTCGCTCGTGGCGCCGGCGTCATTGACCGTGCTGCTGAAGGTGGCGAGGCCGCCGTTGTTCAGCGTGGTGTCCGCGCCGAGCACCACCGCGCCGGTGTAGGTCTGGGTGGTCTGGGTGGTGTAGGTGCCGCCATCGAGGTTGATCGTCGCGCCGGTGACCGCCAGGCTGATGATGCGCGTGGTGACGCCCGCCGAACCGCTCAAGGTGACCGTGCCGGTGCCGGCGGTGATGGTCAGCGCGCTGGTGTCCGCCGCCCCGTCATTGATCGCGCCGGCGATCGTGATGTCCGCCCCCGCGCCCGCCGCCGTGCTGCTGATGGTGATCGCCGCCGGGGTGCCAAGCACGACGCTGTCGCTGATGATGATCGGGGTGCTCTGGGTGGTGAGGTTCTGGTTCAGCGTGGTGGTCGCGCCGGGGCCGTCGAGCTTGATGCCGTAGCCGTTGGCGGCGGTCGCCTGCGCGCCGGTGGCGGTGGAGGTGAGGGCCGCCGTGTTCAGGGTGATCGAGCCGCCGCCGGTCGGGGACTGCACGAGCAACGGCAGGGCGGCGGCAAAACCGTCAATGATGATGGCCCCGCTGCCGTCGGCGCGGCCAATCTGGAGCTCCTTGTTGCTGGCGGAATTGACCTGGGCGAGATCCGTGGCGCTAATGCTCAAGATGCCCGCCGCCCCGTTGACGCCGATGGAAGTGGAGGCCGTGAACGGCTCAAGCAGAACGGTGCCACCCACGGTGACAGCCCCGGCAAAGTCGATCTCGTCGGCCTCGACGGTGAGGTTGCGGGAGGTGCCGCTCACGGTGCCGTTGAAGTCAATGGTGCTCGCCGCCGTGATGTCGGTGAAGGTGGTGTCCGCCCCAAGAGTGACATTGTCGTTGTAGACCTGGCCGTTGTCGGTGCGGACGGAGCCGCCGTTGATCGCCGTGGTGCCGCCGCCACCGGTGATGGTCAGGGTGTCGAGAGGGGTCGAGTTGCCGATGGTGCCGTTGAAGGTGGTGCCGCCAGTGCCGTCGGTGGCGGTCAGGTCAAAGTTGCCGTTGACGGTGTTGTTGACCACGATGTTGGCGTTGCCGGTGGTGAGCACGGAGTCGGCGGTGAGCGTCACGTTGCCGTTCAACGTGATGCCGGTGCCCGAGGTGATCGCCGTGGTGATGTTGCCACCCAGGCTGATGGTTCCCGTGGTCGCGCCGGTGGTGTTCAGCGTGACGCTGCCATTGGCCGCGTCCGTCGCCGTGATGGTGCCGGTGGTGACGACCGAGCCGCCTGCATCAGACCGGATGAGCACCGGGTCGGTGAAGGTGCCGGCGGCGACCGTCACCGCCGCCGTGCCGTCCGTGCGGCCAATCGTGATGGAGGAGTGGCCGTCCGCGAGGAAGCCGATTTCAGCGGTCGTCAACTGGAGGGTGCCGGCCGCACCGAAGACGCCGATGCTGGTTCCCGCCGCGCCACCCTGCAGGGTGATGGCACCCGTGCCGCTCACGACGCCGAGGAAATTGATGCCGTCGGCGGAAATCGAGAGATTGTTGGCCGCGCCGGTGATGGTCGTGGCGAAGTGCACCGTGCCGCTGCCAGCCGTGATGGTGGTGTTTTGGGCGAGGGTGAGCGGATCGTTATAGGTTTGGTTGCCCGTGGTGGCAATGGTGATGGCGGCCGTGCTGCCAAGGGTCGTCCCGCCCACGCCGTCGGTGGTGATGCTGGTCAGCGCGGCTGTCCCACCGACATCGCCGCCAAAGGTCGTCGTGCCGGCGGTGGCCACCTGCAGAATCTTGGCGCCATTGACCGTGCTTTGGAAGTTGACCGCCCCGCCGGTGCCGCCGCTCGTGAGCAGGGCGTCCCCAGCCAAGGTGACCGCGCCTTGGAAAGTCTGGTTGCCCGTGCCGCCGCCCACCGTCGAAGTGGTGATGTTGTTGCCGATGCTGGCCGTGCCGGTGACGGTGAGGAACTCCAGCGGAACCGTCGCGCCGACGATGCCGGTGAAGACGCCGTTGCCAGTGACGGTCAGGCCCTGCAGGCCAGCCCCGGTGCCGTTCAGCGTGCTGGAGAAGGTGACGGATCCCGACGTGGAGTTGTTGAGGTCAGCATCGCCAGTGAGCGTGGCGGCCCCGGTGTAGGTCTGCCCGTTCTTGGTGAAGATATTATTGGCGATGCTCGCCGGGCCGCTGACCGAGAGGGAACCCAGCGCGGTGCCGCTTGAACCCACCGTGGCCCCAAAGGTGGTCGCCCCGGTGGTGCCCGTGATGGTGAGCGTCGGAGCGGAACTGTCAGCACTGATGGCCCCAAAGGTCACGGTGCCCACCCCCGCCGTGAGGGTGACGTTTCCGGTGATGGTCGTGGCCCCGAAACTCTGGTTGCCGCTGGTGGTGATGGAGCCGGTGCCAAGACTGCTGCCCGCGCTCACGGACAACGTGCTCAAGCCGGTGACGGAGAACGGCGTCGTGCTGTCGCCAATGAAGGAGCCGCTGCCCACGACGGTCAACGAGGGAGAACCCACGCCCGTGACAGACGTGAAGCTCACCGATGAGGAGGTGAGGACAGTGTTTTGATTGATGGTGAGCGGAGAGTTGAAGCCGATGGAGGAAGTGGCGTTGATCGCCGGGGCACCGCCCGCCGCGATGACCACCCCGCCCGAACCGCTGTTCAGGAAGTTCACGGAGAACGTGTTCGCGCTGCCGATGGTGGCATTGTTGATGGTGATCGTGGCGGTGGCCGAGTCCACGCCGCCGACGTCGGAGGCGACGAAGCTCAAGTTGCCGCCCACGGCGGTGGAGATGGACACCCCGGAGCTGATCGTGATGTCACCGCCGGCCTTGAAAGTGCCGGTCTCGCCCGTGCCAAGATTGGCGAGCACAAGCGACTGGTTGACGATGATGTTTCGGTGAGCCTGGATTTCGAAGCTGCCCGAGAGCGCTTCAATTGATTCATCCGAAATGGTGATGTCCGTCCCGGTGGTCGCCGCGCTGAAGAGAACACCATTGGGGTTTTGCGGGCTTCCCAGAACATTGGCATCACCACTGCCGGTGTCGGCAATCGTCACGTCCCGCGGATCGAGCAGAATGTTGCCGGAGCGGCCCAGCGAAGATGAGACATTGGCACCGCCATCGAAAATCAGGACATCGTGCGAGGAGATTTCCGCAAAACCGCCGTTGCCGCCCTGGGAACCGCCGCGCGCACTAATATTACCATAGTAGCGGGTGATCTCCTCCGACCAGACAATGACCTTGCCGCCGTTGCCGGTGCTGATGGCGTCCGCATTCAACCGGACGGAAGGCCCGACGTAGGTCGCCCGGGCATTCGGGACATTCGGGTTGCCCCCCTGATAATCACCACCAATAAGGATGGTGCCGCCGCCGATGTCGCCGCTCACATCCACGACCGCGCTGCCCGCGAGACCGACCTGTGCGCCGATCATCTGGACTTCACCACCCTTGCCGCCGGAATTTTTCGCGGAGGCGTCGAGCGTGCCGGTGTTGATCACCGTGCCGCCCTCGGATTTCAAAACGATGCGCCCGTTTTCCGACACGAGCTTGCTCGCGGCACGGATGGTTCCGCCGTTGTTGATCGCCAGCGCGTAAATATTTCCACCCGCCGCCTTGATCTCGGCGGAGGTCGCCTGGACGAGGCCGACGTTGTCCACGCCCTTGTCGGCCTGGCCGCCGCCGGAATTTCCCGCGAGGACGGCGAAGCGCTCGGTGCCCGCCTGACGGAGTTCGATCTGCGAACCCGCGCCAAGCCCGACCGTGCCCGACTCGGCGGAGAGCGAGCCGGAATTTTTCACCGTGTGCGCGAACATGAAGATGTCGCCGCCGAGCGCGTTGACGCGCCCGAGGTTTTCGATCCCGGCGGTCGAGTCGCCGGAAAATCTCAACGCGCCGCCGCCCATGAAATTTTCATCGCTCAAATTCAAAGTCGAGCCGACGAACGAGTTCACATTGATCTGCCCCGAAGGCCCGACCAAAATTCCGTTCGGGTTGAGAAGGAACACCTGGCCGTTCGCCTCGAGCGTGCCGAGGAGCGCCGAGGGATTTCCGGAGAGGACGCGGTTGAGGACGGCGGAGTTGATGCCCGGCTGGAGGAAGCGCGTGAGTTCGCCGTTGGCGATCGAGAAGTCGGCCCAGTTGATCACGGCGCGATCCGTGAGTTGATTGATGGTGGTGAGCGGCGTGCCCTGGCCGGAGATGTTGGCGGCTCCGCCAACGACCACTCCGCCCAACGGATTTGCCACGGCTGTCCCCGCCGCGAGCATGCACGCCACCGCTGCCGACAGCAGAGGCACAAAAGTCTTCATAACTTTTCCAATAGCCACAAAATAAATCCCGGAACCCAGTTAATTAGTCTTTGAAAATAGTGATTTCTTGCTCGAACGCGGGCATTGTTATCACCCTAACTCGCCACACGTCAACACCTTTGTTTGATTTCCTCCCGCGTTATTTTCCCGGCGAAAACAATCAGAATGCCGTCTCCAAACCAGCCCGGCCTCCGATTTCACGCCCCCCGCCCGGCGGGCGGTCTGGCGCACGGATAAATCCCGCCCCCGGCCCCGCCGGGCGACCGGGTGCATCCGCTTCCCGTGCGCGTAGCGACGCCGTCCCCGGCGGCGGGTTCGCGGGGCGTCCGCGCCCCGTGTTTCAAAGCCTGGCCGCGAGACGCGGCCCGAACCCGCAGGCGAGGACGCCTTGCGCTACCAAGGAGCGCGGGCGGGCCGCCCGCACTCCGCCACGAAATACCCATTGCTTTTGCCGCCCACACCCGGCAACTTCTCCGCGCATTTGGTTCGGGGCGTAGCGTAGTCTGGCTAGCGCGCTTGGTTCGGGTCCAAGAGGTCGTGAGTTCAAATCTCACCGCCCCGACCATTTTCAAAACTTTCCATCACCGTGTCCGCTGTCGTTATGACTTCGAGTTCCGCCTCCAAGGTTCTCCCGTCCGGGAAACTTTTCCTTCACCTCAAAAAACTGTCCGCGCTCGCGCTCGCCGTCGCCGCGTTTTTTTCCGGCGCGGAAAAAATCTCCGCCGTGGACTTGCTTCCACCCGGACATCGCCCGACGCCCAACGGAGTCCACGCGCTCGTCGGTGGAAAAATCATTCCGAAGCCCGGCGAGGAAATTGCCGACGGCACCATTGTCCTCCGCGACGGACTCATCGTCGCGGTTGGAAAAAATATCCCCGTGCCCGCCGACGCCCGCGTGTGGGATGCGAAAGGTCTGACGATTTACGCCGGGTTCATTGACGCACACCTCTCGCTCGGCGCGAGCAACGCGCCGGTGAACACCTCGGCGTCCGAGCCCATCTCCGGCGCGAGTGCGGCGACGAGCGGCATCAATTTCTACGGCGTGCCGGGACAGGAGCGCGACCCCGGCAATCCCGGCGCGGGCGCGGAACTCTCGCGCATCACTCCCGAATTCCGCGCCGCGCTGAACTACGCGCCGTCACCGAAAACTCTCTCGACGCTCCGCGAAATCGGCTTCACCGCCGGAAATGTCACGCCCACGCGCGGCATCGTGCGTGGCACGAGCGCGTTCGTGCTGCTTTCGGATGCGAACCCGAACACTACCATCGTGAAGGCCGACGTGTTTCATCACGTCGCGTTCGACCGCGACGGCGGCAAGCCGGACGAATATCCCGGCTCGCTCATGGGCATCATCGCGGCGGTGCGGCAGGCGTTTTTCGACGCGCAGCATTATTCGGTCGAGCAGGCGGACTACAAGGCGCGTCCGCAAAACCGCAAGCGTCCTGCGTTCAACCCCGCGCTCGAAGCGCTCGCGCCCGCGCTCAATCAGGGAATGCCCGTCGTGTTCGAGCCGGGCAGCGCGCTGATGGTGGACCGCGCCGTGCGCGTCGCTGGCGAACTCGGTTTGAAGCCTGTCATCCTTGCCTGCGGGCAGGAATGGCGGCGGCCCGACCTAGTGGGACAGGCGTCTCGCCTGTCTCGTGAGGCTAACCAGACAGGCGGGACGCCTGTCCCACCAACATTCATCGTGCCGCTGAATTTCCCGTCGCTCTCGAAGCTGCCGGACGAGGACGACTGGATTTCCGTCTCGCTCGACCAGCTTCGCGCGTGGGACTGGGCGGCGGAAAATCCCGCCGTGCTCCAGAGCAACAAGCTGGAAATCGCGCTCACCACGCACGGGCTGTCGGACAAAAAAACTTTCAGAAAAAATCTCCGGCTCGCGCTGGATCGCGGGCTGGACGAAACCGTCGCGCTCGCGGCGCTGACCACGCAGCCCGCGCGCCTCTGCGGACTCGACGCGCAGCTCGGCACCCTCGATCCGGGCAAGCTCGCGAACCTCACCGTCGTCGAGGGCGGCAGTTATTTCAGCGCCGACGCGAAGGTGCGCGAGGTGTGGATTGACGGCCGCGTGTATCCGGTGGAGACCGGCACCTCGAATCTCTTCAAAGCCGCCGCGAGCGCGGGCAAGACCAACGCGGCGAAGAAAGCGGCGGACGGAAAGAAAACCAACACGGCGGCGGAACTTCGCGAGGTGCAGAAGAAGCGCGTGGCGCGTCCACCGATGGAAGGGCGAGGCCTGATAATGAACCCAACATCGGTTTTCACCAGCAGCGCAACAATTTGGACGTGTGGCTCCGAAGGAATTATTACGAATGCAGCACTCCTAACTCGTGGCGGCAAAATTGAAATGCTCGGACGACTACACAAAGATTTTAGTCCGAAAACAACTGTGATTAACGCCACCAACCTCCACATCACCCCCGGCATCATTGATTGCCACAGCCACACGGCCATTCTCGGCGGCGTCAACGAGTCCACCATTCCCTCCTCGGCCATGGTGCGCGTGGGCGACGTGGTGAATTCCGAGACGGAGAACATTTACCAGCAGCTCGCCGGCGGCGTGACGGCGGTGAACCTCCTCCACGGCTCGGCCAATCCCATCGGCGGGCAGAACCAGGTCATCAAGCTGCGCCTCGGCGCGTCGCCGGAGGAGATGAAGCTCGCGGGCGCGCCGCCGGGCATCAAGTTCGCGCTCGGCGAAAACGTGAAGCAGTCCAACTGGGGCGACAAGAAGACCACGCGCTTCCCGCAGACGCGCATGGGCGTGCCGACGTTCATGGCCAACCGCTTCATCGCCGCGCGGCAGTATCTGCAGGAGTGGCAGGATTACTCGAACAAAGTGGGACAGGCGTCCCGCCTGTCTGCGGGCGCGAACGAATCTCCCAACGCGAACAAGACAGGCAAGATGCCTGTCCCACTTCCGCCGCGCCGCGATTTGGAACTGGAGGCCATCGGCGAAATCATCCGGGGCGAGCGGCTCATCCACTGTCACAGCTACCGGCAGGATGAAATCGCCGCGTTCCTGCGCCTGATGGAGAGCTTCAACGTCCGCGTCGCCACGCTCCAGCACGTGCTCGAAGGCTACAAGGTCGCCGATGAAATCGCCCGGCACGGCGCGGGCGGCTCGACCTTCTCGGACTGGTGGGCGTTCAAGTTCGAGGTCTATGACGCCGTGCCCTACAACGGCAGCCTCATGCGCGAGCGCGGCGTGAACGTGTCCTTCAACTCCGACTCGTCCGAACTCGCGCGCCGCATGAACCTCGAAGCCGCCAAGGCCGTGAAATACGGCGGCACACCGGAGGCCGAGGCGCTGAAGTTCATCACGATCAACCCGGCGAAGCAGCTCGGCATTGATAAATTTGTCGGCTCGCTTGAACCGGGCAAGGACGCGGACTTCGTCGTGTGGTCGGGCCATCCGCTCGACTCACGCAGCGTGGTGTTGCAGACGTGGATTGACGGCAAGAAATACTTCGACCGCGCGCTCGACGCCGAGCGCACCGCGAAGCTGAAGAAGGAACGTGACGAACTCATCGCCAAGGCGAAGAAAGTCCTCGCGCTGTCCAGCGGCGGCAGCGCGAGTAGTGGAACGAGCAGCGGCGGTGAAGGCGGCGAAGCGGCACGCGCGGCGTTCTGGAAGAACGCCCTCGAACACGCGCGCGACACGCACGTCGTGGACTGCCAGGACTGCAAAATCTCCGGGAGGAACGAATGAGGACAAACGCGGAACAATTCAATGTGGTAGGGCGCGTCACTCCGTGCGCGCCGTGCGGCGGGCAGAGGACTGCCCGCCCTACCTTGATCGCCGCGATGATTGCAGCCACCATGCTCTGCCTCACAACTCCCCTCCGCGCCGAGACGGTTCTCTTCACCGGCGCGACGGTTCACACCGTTTCCGGCGAGACATTTTTACCGGGCCAGTTGCTCGTGAAGGACGGCAAAATCGCCGCCGTCGGCGCGAAGCTCGACGCGCGCGCGGACAAGACCATTGACCTCGCGGGCCTGCACCTGTTCCCCGGCCTCATCGCCGCCGCCACGTCGCTCGGCCTCACGGAAATCAGCGCCGTGCGCGCCACGCAGGACACCACGGAAGTCGGCGGCTTCACGCCCGACGTGCAGGCGTGGATCGCCGTCAACCCCGACTCCGAGCTGCTCCCCGTCGCGCGCGCGGGCGGCATCACGCACTTCCTCGCGCTGCCGCTCGGCGGCCCGGTCAGCGGGCAGTCCGGCCTGATGGGCATGACCGGCTGGAGCACCACCGAGCGCACCGTCAAGGCCCCCATCGCCCTGCACGTTTTCTGGCCCGGCATGGGGCTGAACACCACGCCGCGCGAAAACCTCGAGGACAAGTCCAAGCACAAGTCCCTCGACGAACAGGCGAAAGACCGCCAGAAGAAATTGAAGGAACTCGACGACTTCTTCGAGGACGCCCGCGCCTACGCCAAGGCCCGCGCCAGCGGCGCGCCCAAGGCCCAGCCCGACGCCGCGTTCAACCCCGCGTGGGAGGCCATGCTCGCGCCCGTGCGCGGCGAAATCCCCCTGATGATCCACGCCGACGACGCGCGGCAGATCAAGGCCGCCGTGCAGTGGACAAAGCAGCGCGGCTACCAGATGATTCTCGCCGGTGGACGCGACGCGTGGCAGGTCGCGGCGCTGCTCGCGAGCAACAGCATCCCCGTGCTTTACGAGAGCGAGTTCGACCAGCCGGCGCGCGACCACGATTCCTACGAGGTTCACTACGCCGCGCCCGCGAAGCTGCACCAGGCCGGCGTGAAAGTCGTGTTCAGCCCCGGCCCCGGCGCGCGCGCCGCCACCTTCGCGCGCAACCTCCCGCACGCCGCCGCGCAGGCCGTGGCCTTCGGCCTGCCGGAGGCCGAGGCGCTCAAGGGCATCACGCTGTATCCCGCGCAGGTGCTCGGCGTGGCGGACCGGCTCGGCTCGCTCGAAGCGGGCAAGGACGCCACGTTCATCGCCGTGGACGGGAACATTCTCGACGTGCGCACGAACGTGCGGCGGATGTGGATTGGCGGGCAGGAAACCCCGCTCGACAGCCGCCACACGCGGCTTTACGAGAAATACAAGGGCAGGCCCAAGCCGTAGGCGAAGGGCGGGCGGGGCAGGTTCTTCCCAACCTCAAAGGGCTTTGCCTTCGTCGTCAATCGCGGCTGCGCGGCGTGGCCAAAATTGAAAGGCGCTTACAGTTCATTTGCCGGGGTATTTCAGTTCAGCCAACTTGATGAAATACTGGACGGTGTTGACGAAATATTTAAGTTTGCCGTTCGGATCTTCGATCACCTCGACGAAACTCGGTTCGTGAGTAAAGCGGTGACGTAACTCATCAAGCTTACGAAACTCCTCCAGTGAAAAATCGAAGCCGGGAATGACACCTTTTGTAGTCACAGGTTGGAGAATGGAGATAAGAACTTCGAGCTTTTCCGGGAAAGATTTTCTTTCGAGGTCATCCAAATACTTCCACACAAGTTCGTGCTCGATCTCTGAAACACTGCGAGTGCGAACCTGCTCGTAAGAAACCTTTCGATCTTTTACGCGTTCAAGCCACGGAGCAGGGTCGATGGTGACAAGCATCTTGCAAAGATCAACAATAGCGTTCTCGCAAGTGGAGTGAAAGAACACAAAGCCGGCAGCCACAACAGCATTCTTGGCTGTGGCAATGAGGATTTGAGTAAGATGGTCATCGGATATGGCAAGCGCGGGGTTCGCGGCCGCATCCGCCGGGGTATATGTTTGTGCGCCCTTTTCGGTGACGGCAATCAAAGCGTGCATAGAAAGGACGACATGGTTCAACCGCGGAAGTAGGGCGTGAGTCAGCATCGCGAGTGGAACATTGACCGTCGTCATAGAGAGCAAGAGAAAACGATTATGCGGCGCAAAGACCGTCGTTCACCGTGGGCATGGGGGCATGAAAAATCGGGGCCGGGGCTTTGTCCAGCCCATTCGCCGGGCACCGCGGCTCAACTTTGGTAGGGACGCGGTGCCCCGCGTCCCCGACATTTGGGACGCGCAGCAGCGCGTCCCTACCACGGCTGCCCTGCGGCGGGTCTGCGACACCGCCGCGCTCCAAATCCTGCCGCCCCCGGACATTGGCCGCCTCCGCCGCCCTTCCGCCCGCACGCCCAAG
>JACRJY010000160.1 GCA_016235585.1 Verrucomicrobiota bacterium
CATGCACTGCCGCCGTCTGGTGCGTGACCACGAACAGACCGCCGCTTCGGCCGCCGGCTGGATTTACCTCGCCATGACCCGCCTCATGCTCCGCCGACTCGCATAAACATTGGCTCCTTTTGATTTCTCAGACAGGCTCTCAGGTGGCGCGTGCGTGTTGGCAGTTTTGCCGCCAGGCTGGCCTCGACTCCCGGATGGCAGGGCGTCGTTCACCCTCGAGGTTTGAACGCCTCGCCCAGTTCCAGTTTCAAGGCGTGGAGGGAAAGGTTGATGTCCTGCAGGAACGCCAGCAGCGCCCCAATCAGCGAGATCATTGCCGCGATGAACAACAACCCCACCGGCACGGTCGCATCCGCGCCGGCCAGCACAAAGCAAAACAGGGCGATCACCAGCACGCTGGCCGACAGCGCGCTCAAACAGGCCAGCGCGATGGCCAGCCGCAGGAGGCGCGCGCGCCGGGCAAGCACCTGCACTTGGGCAAGCAGCAGCGCGCGTTCTGCGGCGCTGGCAGCCTGCAATTCCTGTCCGAGCTGCCGTGAACGATCCGCAACATGACCAAAGCGGTTGGTCAGGCTCAACAGGATCAGCCCAACTCCGGAAATCAAAATCACCGGCCCAATCGCCGTTTGGAGCGTGGGCACGAGCTGCTGAAACGACTGGGGGTTCATGGGCAGCCTCAACTGTTCAAATGCCGGGCCGCCTCGATCCGCGCCCACGCGTCGGCGGCGATGATTTGTTCCAACGTGGGATGTTCCGCCACGCGGTGCGCGTCCATCACGTGACGCACCATTTCGCTGATTTCCGGGAAGGAGATTTTTCGGTTGCAAAAAGCCTCCACCGCCACTTCGTTCACCGCGTTCAGCACGGCGGGCAAGGTGCCGCCGGCTTCGCCCGCGCGGCGCGCGAGGTTCAATGACGGAAACCGCTCGATATCCGGTTCCTCAAATGTCAGCGAGCCGATTTTGGCGAAGTTCGTCTGCACGCGGTCGCTGCCGGCGCGGGCGGGATAGGTGAGCGCGTATTGAATCGGCAGGCACATGTCTGGCGTGGAGAGTTGCGCGAGAATCGAACCGTCCACGAACTCGACCATCGAGTGAACAATGCTCTGCGGATGCACGACCACCTTCACGCGCGCCATCTCGATGTCGAAAAGCCAGCGCGCCTCGATCATCTCCAGCCCCTTGTTGAAGAGCGTCGCGGAATCAATCGTGATCTTGCGGCCCATTACCCACGACGGATGTTTGAGCGCGCGCTCGACGGTGATTTCAGGAAATTTTTCCTTCGGCCATATGGTTTTGTCGCGGAACGGCCCGCCGCTCGCCGTGAGCCACAGGTTTCGCACCGAACTGGGCGGCTTGCCGTCGAGGCATTGGAAAATCGCCGAGTGCTCGCTGTCCACCGCGAGGACTTTCACGCCGTGCTGGCGCGCCTCGCTCATCACCGTCTCGCCGGCCATGACGAGGATTTCCTTCGACGCCACCGCGATGTCCTTGCCTGCGCGGATGGCCGCGAGCGCCGGCTGCAATCCCGCCGTGCCGACGATGGCGATGAGCACGATGTCCGCCGCCGGGAGCGTGGCGAGCTTCAGCAAGCCCTCGTCGCCGGAAAAAACCTCACACGCGGTTCCGAGCGTGTCACGCAGTTCCTTCGCCTTCGCCGGATCGGTAATCGAAATGGCGGCGGGCTGGTGCTTGCGCGTCTGCTGGAGGAGCAGCTCCGTGTTATTGCCCGCCGCGAGGCCGACGAGGCGGATTTGATCCGGCAAATCCCCGGCCACCTTGAGGGTGCTGGTGCCGATGGAGCCGGTGCTGCCGAGCAGGACGACGTTTTTCATTGTTTAGCCACAGATGGACACAGATGAAACACAGATGGGAATCAAAACACCATGCGTTTGTGCTCCACCCGCTCGCGTCCGAAGTTGATGAGATAGCCGACCTTGATTCCGGTGCCGCGCAGTTCGTTGAGCAGTTGGGCCTCGTGGACGGCTTGGTAGATCGGATCGGTTTTCAGTTCGACGATAATCTTCTCTTCGACCAGCAAGTCGGCGGCATAGTCGCCGACAATCACTCCCTTGAACTGAACTTTGATCTTCGGCTCAAGCTCAACTTTCACGCCGCGCGCCTCCAGCTCGACTTGCATCGCCCGCTGATAAACGCGCTCCAGAAAACCGTAGCCAAGAACATTGTGAACTTCAAAAGCCGCGCCGATCAGCTGTTGGGTGACCGGCTGGAGCGAGAAATCCTTGGCCCCCTTCTGAATCTGTGTTTCATCTGTGTCCATCTGTGGCTCAATCACGGATGGGTGAGGATATGCCGCAGATACAGATACATCAGCGGTGCATTGAACAGCAGGCTGTCCAGCAGGTCGAGGATGCCGCCGATGCCGGGGAAGAAGCCGCCGGAGTCCTTCACGCCTGCCTCGCGCTTGAACAGCGACTCGATCAGGTCGCCGATCACCGCCGCGATGCTCAAGACAATGCCCAGCACCACCGCGTGCAGCGGCGTCATGCCCACGAGCTTGCCGCCGGCGAAGTGCGCGAAGATCAAACTCGCCGCCGTCGAAATCACCACCGCGCCGCCGAAGCCCTCCCACGTCTTGCCGGGGCTGATGCGCGGGATCATTTTGTGCTTCCCGATCAGCGAGCCGGTGCAATACGCGCCGATGTCGCTGAACTTCGTGACAAGGATGAAGTAGAGCACGTAGAACGTCCCGGCATCTTTCGCCGCGCCGGGCGCGAACGGGAAGAAGTTGATTTTCTGGATGAAGTTCAGCAGCCACGGCACATACATCAGGCCAAAGAGCGTCGTGGAGATGGCGAGGATGCCCGCCGTGTTGCTCCGGGAGACGAACTGCCGCAGGCACAGCCCCAGCACGAAGAGGATCAACAGGCTCGTTTCAAAATCATTCGCCTTGGCCGGCGCGACGTGAACGCCCAGTGCGCCGGACAGATAAAAAAACGTCGCGCCGATCAACAGCAGTCCGCCGAAGACACCCCATTCCTTGAAGCACACGAGGTCGCGCTTCTCGACCAGGTGATAGAACTCGATCAGCCCCAACCCCGCCAGCACGAGCATGATGACTAAAAATACGGCCTGGGAAATGAACTGATTGCCGGAGAACAGCGCGCCCAGCACCACCGTCCACAGGATGACCGAGCTGACGAGGCGGCGCAGAAACACTCGCGCCTTGGACGGCGGCGCGGGCGGCGGCGGGTGGATCGGCTCGGACATCGCGCCCGAAGTTAGCGGACGGCCAAGGCGTGTCCAGTTTGGTTTTGCCGCTGCGGAACACCTCTCGCATCGGACAAGGAGGGGAGCCACGCCGCACGGCAATGGGATAGTTTGGAGCGCCGAGCATCTGCTCGGCACGATGGTCAGGATGTTTCCTTTGGCCGAGCAATGCTCGGCGCTCCGTTTCACTTCCAACAGACACGCCTGCCCGCCGCACGGCGGGCGTGGCTTTCTGCAAAGTTTTCGGAAAGCTGCGCGCCAGCAACATCAGGCCCGACGACGGCCCAACCGAAAGTCTGCCGACGCACACGCCCGCGCTGTTTGCCGCCGCCCTGGAGCGCGCAGCGGAAATTCTGCGCGCCGGGGAACTCGCTGCGCTGCCCACCGAGACCGTCTATGGCCTCGCCGCCAACGCGCTGGACGCGCGGGCCGTGGCGCGCATCTTCGCGGCGAAGGGCCGGCCCGCGCACAATCCGATCATCGTCCACGTGAGCGACACGGCGATGGCGCGGCGCTGCGCCGCGCAGTGGCCGGACGCGGCGGAGCAGCTCGCGGCGGCGTTCTGGCCCGGCCCGCTCACGCTCGTCGTGCTGCGCACGGAGGAAATTCCCGACGCGGTGACGGCGGGCGGCGGCACGGTGGGCATCCGCTGGCCGGGCCACCCGTTCATCCAGGCGGTCATCCGCGCGTGCGGCTTTCCGCTGGCCGCGCCGAGCGCGAATTTGTCGAACGAGATTTCGCCGACGAACGCCGAACACGTCCAGAAATCGCTCGGCGGAAAAATCCCGCTTATCGTGGACGGCGGGCAGTCGCAGGTCGGCATCGAGTCCACGGTGGTTGACGTGACGCGGCGGCCCGCGCGGGTGCTGCGTCCGGGGATGATTCACCTCGAATCGCTCGTGGCGGTGCTGGGCGAAGACGAAGTGTTCGATGGAAACCCATCTGATTTCACAACTGGTTCATCTTCGGAGCCGCTGCGCAGCCCCGGCCTGCTGCTGCGACACTACGCGCCGAAGGCGCGGCTGATCGTGTTCGGCTGGGACAACGACCGCGAACTGGACGCGAAGCTGGCGAATTCCCCTTTTCCCCGCGAACAGACGCACGTCATCGCCCACACGCGGATTCCCTCCGCTGGCGGCTTCGGGCGGGTGAGCGTGATTCCGCACGACGCCGAGGCGTTTGCCCGCGCGCTTTACGCGGAACTGCACCGCTGCGACGAGGAGGGCGCGCAGTTGATCGTGGCCGAGGCCGTGCCGGACGCGGCGGAGTGGCGGGCGGTGGCCGACCGGCTCGCGCGCGCGGCGGCATAAGTGGGACAGGCATCCTGCCGGTCCAGTTGCGTGTCCACCTCCCCTGTCCCCAGCGCCAAGACAATCACGCCCCACTGGACAGGCGGGACGCCTGTCCCACTACCCGCCGGGGGTGAAAAATGAAATCAGTCCATTTGGGTTAATTCTCACGCGGAGGGTTTGACGCGGCGCGGGGCTTGGCGCACTCTCCCGCCTCATGCGTCACCAAGTTGTCATTGTCATTTGCTGGCTGGCCGCGCTCGCCGCCCTGCCGCTTCTCGCGCAAACGCCGAACACCGCTTCGGCGCGCACGCTGTCCATGGACGAGTGCGTGCAACTGGCGCTGCGCCACAACCTCGACATCCAGATCCGGCGCGTGCAGCCGGGGATTGACCGGCTGAAGCTCGACGGGGCTTACGGCGCCTACGATCCGTCCTTCAACTTCGGCTTCAGCGAGAGCTTTGATTCCTCACCCGGCTCGCCGGATCCGAACAGCACGCTCTTCGGCGTCTCCAGCAAGACCTACACGGAACGCTTTGGCTCGGCCGCCGGCGCACCGGGCGCGGGCTTTCGGGGGACTTTGCCTTCGGGCATGACCTACGATCTGCTGGGCAGCGTGGTGCGCCGCAGCGGTTCGTCGTTCACCACGGGGTTTCGCTACAGTGCGGACGCCGACCTGACGCTCCGGCAGCCGCTGTTGAAAAACTCGTGGATTGACGCCACGCGCCGCGACATCCTGCTCGTCAAGAAGGACATCAAGGTCAGCGAACTGGACGTGCTGAACCAGATCATCGCCACCGTCACCAGCGTGCAGACCGCCTACTACGATCTCATCTACAGCCTCGAGAACGTGAAGGTGCAGGAGAAGGCGCTCGAACTGGCCGAGAAGCTCCTCGCCGAAAACAAAAAACGCGTCGAGGTCGGCGCGCTCGCGCCGCTTGATGAACTGCAGGCCGAGTCGCAGGTCGCCGCGCGCCGGGCCGACCTGCTCTCCGCGCAGCGCGATCTGGAGACGCAGGAGAACACCTTGAAGGGGCTGCTCACCGATGAATTCACTGCATGGCAGGGCGTGGCGCTCCGCACCACCGGCGCGCTGCTGGCGCTGCCGGAGACGTTTGATTTGCAGGAGAGCTATCGCCGCGCGATGACGCTGCGGCCCGACTTGCAGCAGTCGCGCGAGGGCGTGGAAAAACAGAACATCACCATCCGTTACAACCGCAACCAGCTCTTCCCGCAGCTCGACCTGACCGCGACCTACGGCCACAACGGCCTCGGCTCCACGCTGGACGGCGGCTTCAACGGCATCCAGCAGGGCAACAACCCCGGCTACTCCATCGGCGTGGTCTTGAGCATCCCGTTGAACAACACCACCGCGAAGGGCAACTACAGCTTCAGCAAGGCGACGAAGGAAAAGCTCCTGCTCCAGCTCAAGCAACAGGAGCAGAAAATCATGGTGGAGATTGACAACTCCGTGAAGACCGCGCGGAGCAACTATCAGAAGACGGACGCCACGCGCCAGGCCCGCCGCTACGCCGAGGCCGCGCTCGACGCCGAGCAGAAGAAGCTCGAAAACGGCAAGAGCACCAGCTTCGTCGTCCTCCAGTTGCAGCGCGACCTCACCAGCGCCCGCTCGGCGGAAATCCGCGCGCTCGCCGACTACAACAAGTCCCTCGCCGTGCTCGCGCAGAGCGAGGGTTTCACGCTGGAGAAGAACAAAATCGCGGTCGAAGTCGCGAAGTAGGACAGCAGCGGCGCAATCCGAAACTCGAAGGTCGAAATCCGAAGGAAGTCCGAAGCGCGAATCCCGAAGTCCGGCGGCAACCGCAAGGCATCATTTCCCCGAACGACGGGCGGGCTTTGTTTCGGGTTTCGGGCTTCCTTCGGGTTTCGCAATTTCGACATTCGAGCTTCCGTCACCTCGGCAATGGATGGAAGCGGAACTGCGCCGGTCGCCGCGCCTCCAAATCCAGCCGTGCGGACAAGTAGCCGCCATCCTTCAGCAGCTCCACGCCCGCCGTCGCCGGGCAGAGGCGCACGTTGAAGTGCCGCCAGCACTTCGCGTCGTTCAGCGCCGTGCTCATGCGCCGCACCGAGTGGCCGAGGAAGTTGATGCGCGGCATCCCCGCCAGCAGCTGGCTTTTCCAGAACACCAGGTTCGTGTGCAGGTGGCCGATGATGGTCTGCTCCACTTGCGCGAGCTTGCCACGCACCATTTCGTCCCGCCACAGAAACGGCAGCGCGCTCGGATCGTGGCAGAACAGCAGCACGCGCTGTTGCGGCTTCAGCGAAGCGAACGCCTCGCGAATCGCCGCGAAGTGTTCCGCGCGCAGCCGCCACCACTCGGGGCGCTCGTGCTCGTGGGTGTCCGCCTCATACACCGGCAGCGCCACGAGTGACGACGCGACGCCGAACAGAACGTAGTTGCCGAGTTCCACGCGCCAGAAAGGCTGCACGCCGAGTTCGCCCACGGTGCGGTGCCAGCTCGCCAGCGGCATCGCGCCCGCGCCGCCGAGCAGGTTGCGCTTGCCGAGTTCGTGGTCGCCGATGGTGGCTTGGAAGCGCCCGGAGAAACTCGCGCGCAGCTTGCCGAGGCATTCGCGCACGCTCTCGCACGCCGCGTCATCGCTCACGCCGACGAACGCGGAGTCGCAGGTGTAGTCGCCGTTGGCCACCACGAAGTCCGCCTGCGCCGACTCGGCGATGAAGCGGTCGAGCAGGCCGTTGTGCGCGAGCGGATCGCACAGCCAGACGTGGCGGTAATAGAGTTTGCCGATGAGCCGCGTGAGCGGGTGCGGCACAACGCTCCAATCGAACTGTCCCCGCGCCCGCTCGCCGGCGGCGGCGTAGTGGATGTCGCTGACCATCCGCAGTTCGAACTGGCTGGCCTGTGAATTCCCGCTCATTGCGGCACAGGCTGGCATGATGCCGGAAGGGCTTCAAAACGTATTTGCCGGGAACTTGCACTTCCCACGGGCGGAGATTCGCAAAATAGGGCTGGCTACCGCGCGGCGGCTTTGTGCTAATTTTTCCCCATGAGTTCCGTCACCGTGCCTGTCGAAACCACCGACGCGATCAACCAGCGCATCCTCGCCGTCGCCGAGGATCGCCTGCAGGGGTTCCAGCCCGATCCGCTCGGCGAGATCGCCCGCCAGTCCGGCGTGCCGCTGGAGACGGTCATCGAGCGCATCCGGGCGATGCTGCGCGCGGGCGTCATCCGCCGCGTGCGCCAGACGCTGCTGGCCACGAACCTCGCCCAGGGCGCGCTCGTCGCGTGGGAGGTGCCGCAGGAGCGGCTCGACGCGGCGTTCGACTTCATGTTCCAGCAGGATCCGTTCAGCGGCCACGTCGTCACGCGCTCGACCGACGCTGCCACGCCCGGCTCGCAATACCGGCTCTGGACGACGCTCAAGGTGCCGCAGGGCTATTCGCTGGCGAGGCATTGCGAGTTTTTGCAGGGCAAGGTGGGCGCGAAGAATTTCATCCTGCTCCCGGCGAAGAAACTTTTCGCCCTCGGCGTCGGCCACGTGCGGCGGCGCGGCATGGAGCCCGGCGCGCGCGCGGACGTTCCCGGCGAGGTCACCGACGTGGCGCTGTGCGAACTCAACGAGCTGGAGTGGCGCATCCTCTGCGCGCTCAAGCGGGAGTTCGCGCCGGAGGAGCTGGTGATGAACCTCTGGGACGCGCGGGCGTGGGAGGCCCGCGTGCCGCTGCCGACGTTCCTCGAAGTGGCGGCGGACTTCGACCGGCGCAAAATCATCGGGCGCTTCTCGACGTTCCTCGAGCACGTCAAGCCGCTCACGACCGGCGAGCAGGTCACGCGCTACAACGCGCTGTTCCACTGGGCCGTGCCGCCGGGGCGCGAGCTGGACGCCGGGCGCGAGGTGGCGCGGCACTTCATCATGACGCACGCCTACTGGCGCGAAGGCGGGCCGGAATTCCGCAACGTGAACGTCATGGGCGTGGCGCACGGCACGGACAAGCCGCTCGTGCTCGCGCACAAGGCGGCGATTGACGCGCACCTGCGCGAGGCGGGCATCGAGATCGGCTACACGAACGTCTTCTGGGGCGGGCGCAGCGAAATCAAGCCGAGCGAAATCTCGCCCTTTGCCTACTGCGACTGGTGCCGGGGCGTGGGGCTTGACCCGGAGAAGATGAAAAACAAGCCCGGCACCGGCGGCTGAAATTTTCCCAGGCGGGCCGCACTTTTAGGGTTGGCCCGCCAGTCTTCCACTCACCCGCGGGGTTGGGTTTCACTTTCTGTTCACCGATGGAAGACTGCACGCTTCGCACGGACTCCCGCCGAGCCGTTTGTCACGCTGCGCTGGCCTTCGCCGCCGCGAGATCGCTCCGTCGTGCGGCCATGCTCTTGAAGAACTCGTAGCCTTCGCGCAGGCGGCGGACGCAGACGTCCTTGTCCTCGAGCATGGTCTTGATGATGCGGAGAATCGGCTTCGGGCGCAGGTAGTAGCTGCGGTAGAAGCGCTCCACGTCCTCGAAGATTTGCTCCTTCGAGAGGCCGGGGTATTCGAGGGTGCTCTGCTGGAGGCCGTCGTTCTCGATGAGGTCGGTCTTGTCCTTCTTCACGAACCAGCCATTCATCTTGGCCTGCTCGAACAGCTCGGTGCCGGGATACGGCGCGGCGAGGGAGACCTGGAGGCTGAAGACGTCCAGTTCCTTTGCGAAGTTGATGGTCTGCTCGATGGTCTCCTTCGTCTCGACGGGCAGGCCGAGGATGAACGTGCCGTGGATGACGACGCCGGCCTTGTGGCAGTCCTTGGTGAAGCGGCGCATCTCGTCGGTGGTCACGCCTTTCTTGATGCGCGTGAGGGTCTCGTCGTTGCCGCTCTCGTAGCCGACGAGGAACAGGCGAAGGCCGTTGTCCTTGAAACTTTTGATGGTGTCGTAGTCGAGGTTCGCGCGGCTGTTGCAGGACCAGTCCACGCCGAGGGGCCCGAGCTTCTTGGCGATTTCGCGGGCGCGCGGGAGGTTCGCGGTGAAGGTGTCGTCGTCGAAGAAGAACTCACGCACCTGCGGGAAGATTTTCTTCATGTAGGCCATCTCGTCGGCGACGTTCTGCGCGCTGCGGACGCGATACTTGTGCCCGCCGATGGTCTGCGGCCAGAGGCAGAAGGTGCACTGCGCCGGGCAGCCGCGGCCCGTATACATCGAGACG
>JACRJY010000162.1 GCA_016235585.1 Verrucomicrobiota bacterium
AGCATTGGCGGTTGTCTCTCTTTCAAAGTTTATCCTGTCCATCCAGTTAATCCTGTCCAAACCCATGGCCACTCCAACCACAGACGAACGCACCCGGCGCTGGCGGCTCATCCTCGGCGGCGCGGCGGAGGAATGTGCGGCCCCGTTGTCGCAGACAGACCTCGCGATGGACCGCGCACTGGAGGCGCTCTATGACTCCGACCGCAAAGGCGGCCTCGGCAGCTCGTGCCCGAACGTCGCGCGCTGGCTCGGTGACATCCGGCAGTATTTCCCGACGAGCGTGGTGCAGGTGATGCAGAAAGACGCGCTGGAACGACTGGACTTGAAACAGATGCTCTTCGAGCCGGAGCTGCTGCAGACCGTCGAGCCGGATGTGCATCTCGTGTCGCAGTTGCTCGCGCTGAAAAACATCCTGCCCAACAAGACCAAGGACACGGCGCGCGCCGTGGTGCAGCGCGTGGTGGAGGAATTGAAGCGCAAGCTCGAACAGCCCACGCGGCAGGCCGTGCTCGGCAGCCTGAACCGCGCCACGCGCAACCGTCGGCCGCGTCACAACGAAATTGACTGGCACCGCACCATCCGGGCGAACCTGCGGCACTACCAGCCGGAGTATCGCACGGTCATCCCGGAGACGCGTATCGGCTTCGGCCGCCGGCGCTCGTCATTGCGCGACATCGTGTTGTGCGTGGACCAGAGCGGTTCCATGGCGACGAGCGTGGTGTTTGCCGGCGTGTTCAGCGCCGTGCTGGCGAGCCTGCCGGCCGTGAGCACCAAGATGGTGGTCTTCGACACGGCAGTGGTGGACTTGAGCGACAAACTCGTGGACCCGGTGGACGTTCTCTTTGGCACGCAGCTCGGCGGCGGCACGGACATCAACCAGGCGCTGGCGTATTGCCAGAGCCTCATCCGGCAGCCGCAGGAAACCATCCTCGTGCTCATCAGCGACCTGTTCGAGGGCGGCGATGCGAAGGAAATGCTTAAGCGCGTGGCGACGCTCGTTGCGAGCGGCGTGCAGGTGATCGGGTTGCTCGCGCTCAACGACGAAGGCGCGCCAATGTTCGACCAGCACCACGCGGCCGCCTTCGCTTCGCTCGGCATTCCTTCGTTCGCCTGCACGCCCGATTTGTTCCCGGACCTGATGGCAGCGGCAATCCAGCGGCAGGACATTGCGCGCTGGGCCGCGCTGCAAGGGATCACCACCACACGCGACGGGCGCTGATTGAGCGCTCGCCACTTGGCTGCGGAACATCATCCGCTAATTTTTCGTATCCCCCAATGACCGCCGTTTGCAAAACCCAATCCGCATGGTGGCGGCCGACACTGCGGGAAAGTCCTCGCGGGGCACCCGTGCGCCGCATCATGCCCAAGACCAAACCCAAAAAGTTTCGCTGGGGCAGCCACTTCAAGAACGGGAAGCTCTACGTGTTCGACAAGCACTCCGTGCTGGTCGCGCGGCCTTGGCCGGAGCTACGCGCTTGGCGGTTGACCACGCGCCGCCGATGGCGTCCGGTCCGGTCGGAGATCTACGTCCAGACGCCGGCCGTTTACAGCCAGGGCACGCCGCGCTGCGCCTATCCGCTCAGCGAGTGCGGGGGCGATGAAATGTTGCCGTCCCCCGCTGCTGCGCCCGCTAGGGAAGCGCTGAACAAATGCCCAACCACAAAGACACCAAGAACACAAAGAGCCAATTTCTTGGGGCTTTCTCTCTGTGTCCTTCGTGTCTTTGTGGTTAAATCAGCGTTTCCCTAGAGGCAGGAAGCCCGGCGCGCCGAGCGGCTCCAACAAGCGGAACACTTTTGATGCCTTCGTCGTGAGCAACGACCAGTTCGCGCATTCGGCGGCCTTGACCATCGCTGATGCACCGGGCGAGGCCTACAACCCGCTCCTGCTGTTTGGTGGCACCGGGCTGGGCAAGACGCATCTGCTCCAGGCCATTGGGGCGCACGTCGCCACGCGCCAGCCGGAGATGAGGGTGCGCTGCGTCACGATGGAGCGGTTCATGCAGGAATTCACGTTGGCCGGGCAGGGATCGGCCCTCGCCCGGTTCCGCCGACAATATCGGGTCCGCGATCTGTTGCTGGTGGATGACGTCCAGCCTTTCGCCGGGAAGAAACGCCTCCAGCGGGAGTTCCTCGAGCTCTTTGACACGCTGCATGCGGGGCGCAGACAAGTCGTGTTGGCGAGTGACCGGCCCGCCGAGGAGATTCCGGGTTTGGACCCTGCATTCTTCGCGCGCTTCGAGTGGGGTTTGGTGACTGATTTGCAGCCACCGGATTTCGAGACACGCCTGGCCATCCTCCATCGGCGGGCGGCGGAGGTGGGCGTCGGGTTGCCCGATGAGCTTGCTCAATTTCTTGCCAAGCACGTTTCTGTCAATATCCGCCGGCTTGGAGGCGCGATGAGCCGCGTGGTGTCCTACGCTTCGATCAGCGGCGATGCGCCCAGCGTGCCGATGGCGAACGCCCTGCTTGGGGAGGTTCTACGGGATGAAATCGCGTTCGTGGACGTTCGCCGGCCAAACCAAAGTTCAAATGGGTCCTCGTTCGGACTCAACTAAATCAGCACCGCACCCACGGGGGGGCAGGCATCAACCGGCCGGTCTGGCTCGCGTGGGCTTGCCCGGCAGGGGAGCATGGCAACGTGAAACCTCGGCCCCCATCGAACCCGCAGACCCTGAACGAACTTATGGCGATGGCCGAGGACTTCGCCGAGTCCAGCCTGCGCTCCCGCCAGCTGGTCCCCGACAGGGAGCCATTATTGTTGTAGTGGGAACCATTTTTGTTTGACCAAACGGCACTAACCCACCTATCAAGCGCGCTCGTTGGTTGAATTTTTTTCGTGAGTTTGTCCGTCACCAGTAAAAGTTCGCGTGGCTACCGGCTGGAAGCACTGGAGGCTCGCCTCTTGCTTTCGGCGGACGGCTTGGACTTTCGGCCCGTGGCGCAGGAGGATTTGTTTCCGATGGCGGCGGAGGTTTTCGAGATGGCGGACAGCTCGATTGTGAGCTCGGCCATGGCGGGACATGCGGCACCTTCAGAGGGCTTGGACATGTTCGGTTTTGCGTCGGCGGAGCAGCCGGTGGAGCTGGCGGCTCCGACGACGGAAGACATCGCTCAAGACCAGCCCGCGCCGGTCGTTCAGGCGGAGCAGCAGTTGGCAGAGGCGGAGCGGCCGGTGGAGGCTGGCGACAATCGACTGGCGACGACTGCGACTGTGACTGCGGGATCAGGGGGGTCTTCCGGTGCTGATGAGTTTGGCCAGGCAGTGGCCACGCAGTTGACCACCAGCTTGACCGTGGGCAACGCCCCGCCGAGTGGCGCTGTTGTTCCTCAACCTCTCGCAGCTCAACCTTTCGCTTCCCCTTCTTCGGAATCCACTTCCGTGTTGCTCGGCTCTTCCTTGGCCGAGCTTCATGCGTTCATCACTGGCAAGCTCTCTGAGTATATTACCAGCGTCCTGTCCGGCACTCGGACGTTCTCGCCTGGAACGCAATCACTTGGCGGCTTCCTCACGCTGCTGACGCCTTCGCTCACTTTCAGAAACATCGTCGTCAGCGCCGGGGCGGTCACGTCCGGCACCGTGACCATCGAGGCTTTCGGTGCCACGCTCTTCGACGGTCAGGCTTTCTCGGCTTCGATTTCGGACGGCAGCGATGAGGATACTTTCGCGCTCTCTGGCACCTACGACGCTGCGGCCAAGACTTACGCCGTCACGCTCGATGAGTTCCTGCTCACCGTCGGTGAGGCAGTCCGAGTTTCCGCCTCCTCGGTCACGGTCTCCTACGACCCCGCGAGCACGGCGGCCAACCAGACGCTGGCCACTGTTGGTTCCGGCAGTTTCACTTCGCCGCTCTTCTCCGGTCTGGGCACGGCCACCCTCTCGAACTTCATCCTCCGCAAGGACGGCTTCCGCCTCGGGCAGGGGACGTTGAGTCTGGCGAACGGCGGCACGGCGAGCATCGGGAATGTTCTCTCGGTCACCGGGCTGACCTTGAGCGTGGACAATCTGGACGTCGCCTACGGGACCGGGTCGGTCACGGTGGCCGGTTTGGTGACGCTGACCGCCGCCGGGGTGAAGCTGTATCCAACCGGGTCATTTGTCTCTACGAACGCCCAAGGGGTGGTCGCGACCTTCGACCTGGCTTCGGGCAATCCTTCCGGCCGGTTGAGTCTCCAGATTGCCTCCCTGGAAATCTCCTTCGGCCAAGCGCTGAAGGCGACGGCCTCTAATATTATACTGACCCCCGGTTCGGCGGATGTGCTGGCGAGCATCGGGGCGGCGACGGTGAGCGTGCCGTTGGTGACCGGTTTGCCGACGGCGGCCCTGACGGATTTCCGTCTGCGCCGGACCGGACTGGAAATCGGCAGCCTGACGCTGACGGCGACCGGGGCCGGGACTTCCATCGGTGACGCGGTGGGCAAGATTCTCCGCTACGAGACTGTCACAGTCACCGTCACCGACTTCAGCTTCAACTACGGCACCCGTCCGGCGGTCAGCGGCTTGGTGACGGTGAACTTGGTCAACGCGTCGCTCTTCCCGGACATCTCGTTCCTGAGCAACAGCGTCGGGAGCGTCACCGGCAGTTTCTCATTCGGCGGCCCGGCGGTGCTGACTCTGGACATCACTGACTTCAAGATGGCGATTGGCGACGCCGTGACCCTGAGTTTCGGCAACGTTCAGTTGCGCCCGACTGAAGAGATCATGCTCACCGCCACGAACGTCGCGGTGAAGTCCACACTGATCACCGGAATCGAAGGCTCGCTCGCCTCGTTCCAACTGCGCCGGTCCGGTTTCAGCATCGAGAGCCTTGTGTTGATGGCGACGGCGGATCGCAGTCTCGGTGGCTTCATGGACATCGTCGGGCCGATCACGCTGACGGTTTCCAGCTTCGTGCTCGACCGGAATGCGACGAACAAAGTGACCGGCAGCGTCACCCTGTCCCTCGCCGGGATTCGCCTGTTCCCGAATGGAGGTTTCGTCACCACCTCAGCCACCGACCTGGCCGTGACCTACGACTTCAGCAATGGCCTAGCCTCCACCGGCGACCTCAGCATCCGGGTCGGCACGTTCAAGCTCGGCTTCGGTGAGGCGCTCGAAGTCACCGCGTCCAACGTCCTGCTCACGCCGGGAGCGCCGGATGTGTTCGCTTCGATTGGTTCAGCTACCGCGCGAAGCCCGCAGTTCGAGTTCTTGCCGACACTCAGTCTCACCAACCTACAGCTCCGTCGCACGGGCATCTCGTTGGGCAGCGGTTCGGCCACGATGACTTCCGGCGGGCTGGGTGACGCGGTGGGGCAGGTGGTGAAGTTCGACGCGCTCACCTTGACCTTGAGCGACTTCACCCTCGATTACGGGGCACTCACTTCCACTCGGGGCACCATCGGCGTCAGCATCACCAACTTCGTGCTGTTGCCCGGGATTGCGTTCATCAACAAGAACCTTGGCAACATCACCGGCTCCTACACCTTCAACAGCCCGGGCGTTCTCACCTTGAACATCCCGGCTTTCGAGCTCTCGCTTGGCGACGCGCTCAAGCTCAAGTTTGGCCCCGTCAGCCTGCGCCCGGGCCAGGAAGTGATGCTCGACGCGAAGCAGGTCGTGGTGGAGTCCTCGCTCTTCAGCGGCCTGAGCGGAACCTTGGAGTCGCTTCAGATTACGCGGAGCGGCCTTACCATCAGCTCGCTGACGCTCGCCGCAGCTGGGCCGTTCCGCATCGGCAACTTCATCGAGCTGCGCGACGTTTATCTGCGAGTCACCGATTTCAAGGTGGACCGCCGCGCCGTCGCGCCAAATCCCAAGGTGAGCGGCGTGATCGAACTCAGCGTGG
The DNA here is from genome assembly GCA_016235585.1 of Verrucomicrobiota bacterium. GTDB lineage: Bacteria > Verrucomicrobiota > Verrucomicrobiia > Limisphaerales > JACRJY01 > JACRJY01. The sequence goes on from JACRJY010000162.1 coordinate 5,828, forward strand.
GCGGGCTGTCCTTGTTCCCCGACGGCGGAGCCATCACCACCACGGCCGAGAACATTCTGGCCCGATACGACTTCAGCGGTGGGCTGACTTCGCTGGGCAAGCTGACCTTCAGCGTGGGCAGCCTCACGCTCGACGTGAGCGGAGCGGTGCAGGTCTCCGCGGAGAACGTGCTGATTGATCCCGGTGCCGAGACTCTTGCCACCATCGCGTCGGCCAAGCTCGTCGTCGTGCCGCTGAACAACGCGACCGTGACCCTCGGCGGCGTGGCCATCCGCCGGAACGGCTTCAGCATCGCCAACGGTTCGTTCACGCTGACGAGTGTCAACCTCGGTGGCTTCCTCGCCGTGCAGTCGCCGGCGCTGACGCTCACTGACTTTAACCTCACTTACGGAGCGGGGCCGACCACCATCACCGGCACCCTGGGGATGTCCTTCGCCTCTGCTACGCTGAACATTGGCTCGTTCCTGACCGCGAGCCTGACCGACGGCAACGACGCCGATGCGCACGCCGTGACCGGCACGCTCGACATCGCCACGCGCGTCGTGACGCTCACGGCCGACCAGTTCTCCGCGAGCATACCCGACGTGCTCACGGCGACTGGCACCGGCATCACCCTGAGTTACGACCCGCGCGGCGCGGCGGACCAGACCCTCCTCACCGCCAACAACCTCCGCGCGACGCTCCTCCCGCTGAACAACGCAACCCTCACGCTCAACGGCCTCATCGTCCGCAAGAACGGCTTCTCCATCGCCAACGGCTCGGCCACGATGGGAGACTTGGAATTGGGCGGGCTGCTGAAAATCACCGCGCCCCGGCTGGTGTTTGAGCAAGTGTCTTACACCGTGGGCGGTGCGCTGGCCGGCAAGTTCACCCTCGGAGCCAGCGCGGTGAGTGCGGCGCTCGGCGACGCGCTGACGCTGAACTTCACCGACTCGCCGCTGGATGAAGACACCTTCGCCCTCAGCGGCGGCTACGACCTGACCACCAAGATTTTCACCCTCAACCTCGACCACGCCGAGCTGAACGTCCTGAACTTCGCCACCCTTACCGCCGAGGGCTTGGGCGTTATCTACGACCCGAGCACGGTCGGGGCCAAGAAACTCATCATTGGTGCCATCGGTGTCACCGGCTCCATCACGGGTGGTGCCCAAGTGGGCCTGAGCCTCTCGGAGGGCCAGTTCATCCTCGTGGCCTTCGGCGCTGGCAAATACACCTTCGAGGGCGAAATCACTGCGAACGTCGGCGGCGACTCTGGCTTGGACATCGGCGGCAAGTTTGTCCTCGTCTCAAACCGCGCGGCGGGCGACGCCACCGGCCAGAGCATCACCATCCTGGGCGAGACCTTGACCATCACCGCCACGGCCAACGGCGACACCGTGACCGTGTCCGGCCTCAAGATTGGCGTGGGGCCGGCGGCGCTCATCGTGAACGGGGACCTCACCATCTCGACGGTCACGCAGACCATCTCGGGCATCGCCTTCAAGCAGGCTTCCATCGTCAACGCCACGGTCGAACTCACGGTCGGCGGTGCGATGATTAAGGCCACTGGCGTCAACGGCGGTCTGCTGATGAGCAACTCGGGCGTGGCCGGCAAGCTGACGATCGGCGGCCTCACCGCCACGGGCATCACTGGGCTGGACCTTCAGGTGAGCGACCTCAGCCTGGAGTTCAACACCACCGGCGTCGCCGTCGCGGCGACGGTGAACACGACGACCTTCGACTTCTCGGCACCAGACCGGCTGAACTTCAAAGCCATTCGCGGCACGGGCAACGTCACGCTCACTGCCGGCGGCGTCAGCACGCAGGTGGCCGGCACGTTCACCTTCGACCGGTCCGTCGAGACGGTGAACGCGGTGCCGTCTGCCATTATCAAGGTCGGCGTCGAGAACGGCAGCGCCCGCCTCGCGCTCGGCAGCGGCGCGAACGACCCGGCCATCGCGGTGTCGGGGGTGAACGGCGCGTTCCTCATCAACAGCCTCGGCGCGGCGGGCACGTTGACCGTGGGCAGCGCGTCGCTGACGGGCATCACCGGCCTGACGCTGAACGCCTCGGCCCTGAGTTTCGCCTTCAACACCACCGGCGCGGCGGCGGCGGCGACGGTTGGCGGCGTGAGCTTCGACTACAGCGCGGCGGACCGGCACCGCTTCGTTGCCATCGAGGCGACGGGTGCGTTGACCATCACGGCGGGCGGCATTGTGGCCAGCGTCTCCGGCACGTTTGGCTTTGAGAAGACGACGCTCGCTCCGGCGGCGGGGGCGACGACTGGCCAGACGATTCTCAAAGGCTCCATTACTAATGGTGCGACCAGCCTCGTGGTCGGGGGCGTGACCGTGAGCGTGACCGGAGTGAATGGCGCGTTCATCTCGGACGCAGCGGGCATCGCGGGCAAGCTCACCGCCGGCTCGCTTTCGGTGACGGGCGTCGCGGGCGTCACGCTGAACATCACCGAGGCCTACCTGCTGCTGAACACCACCAAGCAGGCCCGCACCGGCACGATGGGCGGGACGACGTTCGATTTCTCGGACGCGTCGCAGTTTGACTTCATCGCGCTCGGCGCGAAGGCGGACCTTGGCCTCGCCACGCCCGGTGTCAGTGCGACGCTCACCGGGCAGTTCGACTTCCAGAAGGCCACCGTGGGCGGTGTCAGCCAGATTACGGTGGCGGTCACCGATGTGACCACCACGCTGTCTGTCGGCTCGGGTGCTTCCGGCGTCGAAGCGATTTTCAGCGGCATCAACGGCCTGCTGGTTGTTCCCGGCGGCGGCATCGCGGGCCGGCTGACGGCGGGTTCGCTGGCCTTGAAAGTCGGGGGCAGCAACGCCGGCATCCCGGGTGTGACCTTCAGCCTCACGAACTTGACGCTGGAAGTGAACACGACCGGCGGCCCGGTGGTTGCTTCGCTCGCCGGGCAGAGCATTGATTTCAGTGACCCGACCAAGCACGACTTCTTCGCCCTGTCCGGCACGGCGAGCTTGACGCTCACGGCGGGCGCGGTGCAGGCGCAGGTGTCCGGCACGCTGACCTTTGCGCGCCGCACGGTGACGGTGAACGCCGTCAGCGAAAGCATTCTCGAAGTTTCCGTCACCAACGGCGCAACCAGCCTCGACGTCGGTTCGGTGCGGCTCGCCGCCTCCGGCATCAACGGCGCGCTGCTCATCAAAGGCAAAGGAGCCGCCGGTTCACTGACGATTGGTTCGTTGGCGCTGACCGGAGTGCAGGGCGTGACCGCGAGCGCGACTGGGGTGCGGTTGGAGTTCAACACGATGAAGGAAGCGGTCGCCGCGACCATCGGCGCGCAGAGCTTCGACTTCTCCGCGCCGGACAAGCACGACTTCTTCGCCGTCGCCGGCACGGTGAACCTCGGCATCAGCCTCGGCTCCATCAGCGCGACCCTCAGCGGCACGTTCTTCTTCCAGCTCTCCACCGAGACCGTCAATGGCGTCGCGGGCCGGGTCATCAAGGTGAAGGTGACCGACGCGGCCACGAGCTTCGCGGTCGGCCCGGTGAGCCTCACTGCCACCGGCATCAACGGCGCGTTCGTCATCAAGGGCGGCTTGGCCGGGCGTTTGAGCGTCGGTGACATGGCGGTGAATGGCGTGCCCGGTCTGACCTTGCAGGTGACGGACCTCGCGCTGGAGCTGAACACCACCGGCGCGGCGGTCACCACGACCATCGAGGGCGAGGTCATCAACTTCACCCAGCCGGACCAGCTCCAGTTCTTCGCCGTGCGCGGCACGATGAACATCGGGGTCACCATCGGCGCGGTCAGCGTGACATTGACGGGAACCGTGGCGGTGCAGCGCACGAGCGTGATGGAAGGCTTGGTGCCCACCAGCGTCGTGACCATCGAGCTGGTCGGCGTCTCGTCGGCGCTGGCCTTCGGCACCGGCACCTCCGGCCTGAAACTCGCGCTCACCAACATCAACGGAGCCATCCTCATCAACTCCGCCGGCATGGCTGCGAGTGTGGACGTGGGTGCCGTGACGCTGACCCGCGCGGATGGTTCGGCGCTGCCGGGCGTGACGCTCGCGGCCCGCAACGTGGCGCTGCGGTTTAACAACACGAATCAGGCCGTGTCGGTGACCATCGGCGCGCGGACGATTGATTACACCAGCCCGAGCAACTTCAAGTTCCTCGCCGTAGCCGCCGACCTCGACCTCGGGCTGACCATCGGGCCAATCACGCTCTCGCTCACCGGCCGCTTCGGCTTCCAACTCCGCAAGGTGCCGCTCAACGGCGTGGACACGGACGCATTCCTTGTCACTGTGCTCGACGCGACGACGACGCTCTCGGTTGGCCCGGTCGGCTTGGTGGTGGACGGCATCACGGGCGCGGTGGTGTTCACTGCGGGCGGGTTCGCCGGTTCGGCGACGATTCGCGAGATTTCCTTCACCGGCTTCGCGGGGCAGGGCGGGGCGCTGGACAGCCTCAAGTTCCTCATCAGCGACGTGGAGCTGAAGTTCAACACGCTGAACAAAGCGGTTTCGCTCAACCTCTCGGACCTCGACCTCGCCGTGGGCGCGTCGCCGGCGGACTTCCCCGATGCGAACCTCGCGGGCGAACCGACGCCGGACCCGGCCGCGCCCACCATCGAGACGACCTATGACTTCGTGCTCGATTACACGGACCCCGAGTTCTTCAACTTCCAGTCCATCGAGGGCACGGGCGAATTCCAGTTGGGCAGCGTGCTGGCCTTGAGCGGCGACTTCCGCTTCCAGAAGAGCGCGTCGGGCATCGAGATTGCCGCGAACAATGTCAACGCGACGGTGGAGGTCGGCAGCCTGAAGGTCGGCATCCGCACCGGCTCGCTGGCGATTTTCCTGACCCAGACCCGGACGCTGGCGCTGAAGGCCTCCGGCTCGCTGTTCTTCGAGGGCGGGAGCTTCGCGAACATCAGCGCCCAGTCGGTCACGTTCGCCTACAACACCACCGGCGTTGACTACAGCCTGACGCCCAAGACCATCACCGTGCGCGGTCAGCCGCTGCTGTTGAACATGGCGCGCGGCACGACGCTGACGCCGTATCAGCGGTTCGACGTGGTGGGATTTGCGGCGGACCTCCTTGGGTTGGTGCGGTTGACCGGCGACCTCTCGCTGGAAAAGGGCGTCACCGCGGCCAACCTGCCCATCATCAAGGTCGCGGCGGCGAACGTCGGCCTCACCATCGGCGACGGCACGCGCGATTACGTCGTGGTGACCAACGGCTCGGGCGTGATGCTCTTCGGCGGCGGCGGCTCGGCGGCGGAGTTCACGGCGACGGCTTCCCTGCAAAACGTGCCGGGTGTCTCGATGAACAACTCGACCTTCACGGTCACGTTCAGCACGTTCGCCACGGCGGTCAGCGAGTCGTTCAGCATCGGCGAGCAGACTTACAACCTAAACCTGAAGGCCGGGCGGTTTGTCCGCGTGTATGCCACGCCGCTCGAGCTGACCGTGCTGGGCGTCACGCTGCGCGGCGACCTCGGCTTCGAGCAGTTCACCCGGCCGACCGGCGGCAAGGTGACCGTGCTCTCGGCGGCGAACATCACCATCGCGAACTTCGTGGGCGATGGCAGCGGCGGCAGCCCGGTCTCCATCACCGGCGCGCGCGGCCTCTTCGTGCTGACCCCGGCGGGCATGGCCGGCTCGCTCTCGTTCACCGCCAAGGCCGGGTTCGGCAGCTTCAGCGCGGGGGCGTCGGTGAAGCTGGAAATCAACAACACCAACGAGCTGGTCAACGTCACCGGCGTGTTCGGCAACGTGGTGCTGGATGCCGGCCGCTACACGCGCATCGTCATCGCCGACCTGAGCATTTCCTTCCCCGGCATTGAGATTGAGGGCGACTTCAGCATCAGCACGAGCAGCGCGCCGGGCGGCGGGCAGGTCATCGTGGGCAACAACATCCGGGTGTTCGTGGGCAACACCTCGGGGGCCAGCCGGTTCGGCCTCGAACTGACCGACGGCCGTGCGGTGCTCATCCGCAACGGCGCGTTGAAGGTTGGCTACATCACCGGCGTGGTCCGGCTCGTGGGCGTGGACGGCATCAGCGTCTCGTCCACGATGACCTTCCGCATCAACGAGACCACGGCGGCGGTCAGCCAGCAGTTCGCGATTGATGGCGAGCTGGTGGACATCCAGTTCGCGGCGACCGAAATCGCCAGCGATGGCAAGTCATTCCTCCAGTTCGTCGCGCGGGACATCGCGGTGAATGTGTCGGACGTGCTTGAACTTCGCGGCAACTTCGCCTTCACGCGCATCGGCACGACCTTCCAAGTGGGCGTGACCAACGGCGTGGTGTTCCTCGGCAACGGCCCGCTGACCCTGGCCAACGGCAGCCGCAACCCCGACGCTCTCGGCGTGGCCGTGACCAACATCTCGCTGGGCATGATTATCCACACGACGCCGGGCAACAAATTCGCGCTGGTCGGCGAAGGCACTCCGACCCTCGTCGGTCTCGATGGGTTGACCGCGTCGCTTTCGACCTCCGCGAAGTTCGGCGTCCGCTGGAACCGCACGGGCGCGGCGGTGGCGGCGACGCAGGTCACGTCCGGGGCCGGCTCGGTCTTGGTGCAGTTTGCGGACGCCAACTCCACGCCGACCTTCTTCGGCGAGATGACTATCGGCTACACCGGGCTGTTCGAGCTGGGCGGGCGAGTGGAAATCCAGCCGTTGGCCGGCGGGTCGCTGAACCTGTCGGTGCAGAACGCGTTCCTGCGGATTTACTCGGGTGCCGATGTGGCCTTCGAGTTCAGCGGCGACGCGGCGTTCCGCATTGACCGCGTGCAGGGCTTCCAGTTGCAGGACTTCCGCTTCAGCGGCCTGAACATCTTCGGGGCGGACCTGCCGGTGCTGGGCGTCGGGGTGTCCGTGGCGGACCGGCCGCTGACGGCGGATTTGGGCGCTCCGTTCAACGGGCAGATCATCTCGCTCGCGCAGTTGAACGCCCAAAAGTATCTCGAAGTGACGTTCGCCGACGCAAACCGTGCCGGCATCAACGCGGCCACCATCAACGGCGACGAGTTCCGCATCCGGCGCGGCGGGGTGGACGTGACGGCGAACCTCGGCTTCGAGACGCCCGTGCTGCTCTACGGCGGCACCTATCGCTATGCCTTCGCGGGCGCTTTCACCGAGGGCGAATACGAGGTCGAGTTCCTCGCGAACACTTGGGCGGACCTGGCCATCACGCCGAACAAGGGCAGCCGTGAGCTGGAACGCTTCGTGGCGCTGAACCCGCTCACCACCACAATTCCCGGCGGCACCATCACCATCGGCAACGTGGTGGGCGGCCCGCCCTCCGCGCGGCTCGTGGGCCTCGGGTCCGGCGCGGTGGTCAATCCCGACCAGCTCAACAACACGCGGTATCTGGACGTGACCTACTTCAGCCGCAACGGCGACCTGATTGACCCGACCAGCATCGGCGGCAATGAGTTCACGATCTCGGGGGCCGGCGTGCTGGACGCGCGGGTGGCGGTCGCCGCGCCGGTGGCGCTGGGCAACAACACCTTCCGCTACACGCTCGAAGACAAGGACGTGACCAACACGGTCACGCTGTTTGGCGCGGGCGAGGTGGTCTTGAACTTTGTGGCCGACGGCTTCAAGGCGGGCACGGCGGGCAACCTCGCCTTCCGCGAGATCATCACGCTCGATCCCGCGAAGGCGGCGGCCCGCAACACGAACAAGACGATTTCGCTCGGCCCGGTCACGCTGGTCAACCCGAAGGTCGGCATCGGCGGCTTTGGGTTTAAGGATGGCAAGATCATCCTCTCGATCTCCATCGGCGCGGGCTCGGGCGGGCTGGCCTTCGGCAATACTGCCAGCGCTGCCAACACGGGAAACACGACCACGCCGGGCAACAGCGGCACGAAGGTGGAACTGACGACCATCCAGGCCAAGTTCGAGTGGGCGATTGGCTTGCCGGGCAACCTCTCGCTATCACCGACCGGCAAGATGTCGTTGTTCGTGGGCAAGCTGCTGATTGACGTGCCCAACGCGGTCAAAATCCAGGGCACCAATCTCCTCCTCGCGTATGACCCGAAGGGCGCGGCCAACCAGGAGCTGCTCCGGGCTGACTCCATCTTCGTGACCTTCCCGACCATCGGCCTGCAAGGCAGCGTTCAGTCGTTCAACACGGGGACCGAAGTCATCCCGGGCTTGGTCCTGCGCGCCAATGGCTTCGCGCTCGGCCAGGCGGAGATTGCCTATACCGGGACTCCGGCAAGCTCGACGACCACTACCACGACTACGCCCGCGACCACTGGAACGACGACCGGGACAACGCCCACGACCACGCCCGCAACCCCCGGAACGACGACTCAAGGCACGCCCACCGGCGCTGCGGTCAAGATCGGCAGTGTGCTGGAGTTCGACGACATCCGCGTGGGCGTCACCGACTTCGCGATGACCTTCGGCGGGGCGGTGGAGTTCAATGGCTCGATTTACTTCGCGTCCAAAGGCGCGCGCTTGAAGCTCGGGAGTGCGTTCAGTGCGAGCCTCGTCAATCTGCGCGCGTCCCTGCTCTTCGAGGGTGGCCGGCCGGAAGGGCTCCGGTTCACGACGGAGAGCCTGTCGTTGACTTTCGGCACCGGTTTCCTCGTGCTGGGCGCGAGGAACTTCGTGCTCGATACGACCGCGGAGGGAGATGAGGCGCTGGTCGAGTTCGGCGCGGCTTCCGCCAGCCTCAAGGTGGGCAGCCTCCAGGTCGGCGGCGAGGCGCGGAACTTCCACATCACGGCGGATGGCCGCTTCCGGGCCGGATTGAGCACCAATCCCAACGCGCCGTTCGCGGTGATTCTGAAGTTTGGTGGTGACGGAAGCAGCTTCAAGTGGCCGTCGTTCATCCCCATTCAGGTTACGGCCTTCGGCTTGCAATGGGACGACATCGAGAACAGCCCGGAGCGCTTCAAGATTCTTCTCAGCGCCTCGGTCTCCTCGATCAAGGGCATCCCCAATCTGAATGTCTCGGGTGCCATTGACGGCATCGTGATTGATCCGTTCCTGCTGCTCGACGGCAAGTTCCCGATCGTCAGTTTGGCCGGGATAGCGGTGACCATCAGCGGCGACATGTTTGGCGGGAAGGTGAACGCCGGATTGATCGGCGGCATCCTCAGGGTGGGCGACGCAGGCAATGGTCCGGTCATGCTGGACGAGCTCGACAACACCACCGAGGTCATTGACCGGGTGCTCTTCTTCGGGGTGGAAGGCGGCTTTGAGGTGGCGGGCACGGGCGGCTTCTTCATTCGCTTCGCGCTGTCGGAGCTGGGGCCGCTCGGCGTGTTCATCAACATCAACGTGCCCGTCACGGTGGATCCGGTTTACACGCAGATCACGATCTCGGATTTTTCCGCCGGGGTGGAGTTCTACAAGTCGCTGCCTTCGATTGACGAGCCGGACGACCTGCGCGGGCCGGAGTTCAAGATTGACGCCACCGTCACGGCCCAGACCTGGCTCGCTTCAGTGAAACTGCAGGTGTTCAAGCAATGGACAACCCTGCGCGACTTCCCGGGTGCCGCTGGCTTCTTCTCCGCCTTCCTCGCCCCGATGGTCATCAAAGGGTCGGCGAACATCTACACAAACTATACTTCCGCTGCCGTCTTCAACGGCCGGGTGGACGTGTTCCTCAGCACCGATGGCAAGCTGCTGCTGCGCGGGGTGCTGAACTTCTTGGGAAACAGCATCTCCGTCAGCGGCAGCATCTACCTAGACATGTCCGGCATCCGCGAAGGCCGGGCGGATGTGTTCGTGCTGCTGGCCGTGCCGGACCAGCTGAAGCTCTTCTCCGTGTATGGCAAGATGAGCATCGGCTACACGAACCTCGAAGGTGAGACCATCGAAATCCCCGTGCTCGGTGCGCCGCAAACCGCCGACGCTCTCTCCGCCCGGGCGTTCCTGGTGAATCCCGCGTCCGGCGCCTCGATTGACGCCGGGCTGCTGCGCCTGACCAAGGACAACCAAGGCCGCTCGTATCTGGACATCCTTTACACGCCGGCCTCGGGCCACGCGCTCGACTACGCTTCCATCCTCGATGCAGACGCTGACTTCACCGCCCGAATCCTGCTGGCGAGCGGTGGCATGCTGAACCTGACCCTCACCGGGACGCCGCAGGGGATTGAGACTTTGGTCACCGCCGACGGCATCGTGCAGCAGAACATCATCACAGCGGATTCGCAGGCGGCCTTGATTTCCCGGCTGACAAACCTCGGGGTGAAGCAGTTCCGCTACGCCATCGAGAACCCCGGCTTCGCCTGGCCCGCTGGCACCTTGGAAGTGAGCTTCACCGGCGGCTGGTCGCAGACCAAGATTCTCAACAACCAGACCGTCAAGGCCGAGTCCCAGACTCTCACCGCTGAGCTCGCCGGCGCGACCCTCCGGTTCGTGACCATCCCGAACGGCGGCACCATCAGCCTCACGGAGATTAACACCGCCGGCTTCATCGAGGTGGAGCTGTTCGCGAGCCGGGCCACCGGGGCCTCGACCAGCGCCGTGCCGCCGCCGCTGTTGACCCTGGCCGGGACCGGCCTGGGCACCGCGCAGCTGGCCACCGGCCCGCCGGAGAAGGTGTCGGGTTCCCGCTTCCGCTACACGTTCACAGGCGCGTTTGGGGTCGGTTCGGTCACGGTGACGGCGGGGGCTGGCAGTTTCGCGGACTCGGCCCGGGTGGCAAATCTCGAGCAAAGTCTGACTTTCACCGTCACTGGGGCGACGGCCGGTTTGGAGGAAGTGGGGACGGTGGTCGGTATTACCAATCTAGGCGACCGGGGCTACCTCGACATCGCCTTCGCTGGTTTGGACGACGCGGCCCTGAACGCGGCCACGCTCACGGACACCGCAGCCGAGTTCACCGTCCGGCTGGCGAATGGTTCCTTGCTCACCGTGGGCGGCGTGCCCTCCCAGCCCGGGGTGCTGCTAGGCAGCAACGTCTGGCGCTACACGTTCACCGGCACCCTGGTCGCGGGCCGGGCGCAGTTGAGCTTCATCGCCGGGGCCTTCGCGGATGTGAACGGGGTGGTCAACGCAGGTGCGAGCGTGCCGTTCCTCATCGCCCAGCCCACCGCGACGCTGTCGAACTTGGTCAACGGCGCGTTCGTGCAGGAGGGCGAGTTCAACGACTTGGAGAAGAGCTCGCTCTTCACCGGCAACGACCGCTACTTCGCTTTCAACCTCGGCACCAACGTCCTTGATGCCACCATCAACGCGGGTTCCGTTTCCGCCTCCGACCTGACCATCCGCGTGGCGCAGGTTCATGCGCAGGTCTTCGGCAGCTTCGCCATCAACTTCGACACGGGCACCATCACCATCCTCAACCACGGCTTCGCCACGAATGACGAAGTCACGCTGTCCCAGCTTGTCGGCGACTTGAACCCGGTGCTGGCCAATGGCGGGCGCTACAAGGTGGACAAGGTCAGCGACAATGAGCTGCGTCTCCGCACGGCGAGCGGTGACTTGGTGAACCTCGCGCCGTTGGCTGCATTGGACGGAGTGGTCTATCGGATGGACCGGCAGGTGCAGGTCATCAGCGGCTTCAGCATCTCAGCGGTTCGCCGCGTGGCCGGCACGGACACCTTCGAGTTCGTCCTGAATGGAGACTTCAACCTCCTCAGCTCGGCGCATCTTTGGGCGGTTTATCTGGAGATGGCGGAAGGTGCCTTCACGGACAGCAAGGGCAACCGTTCCGGCGCGGTGTTCCAGTCCATCGTCGTCACCAAGCCGGGCATCAACCTCTACTTTGAAATCAACGGCGGCGTGAAGCTGGATTCCGCCGGCGTGAGCGACAACGCCATCTTCGATGTGCGCGGCTTTGTTCGGTTCGAGGCGGCCATCGTCAACAAGCCCGGCGGCGAGCGCGGCATCCGCTTCGGCATGAGCTTCGGCGGCACGCTGGAACTCATCGGCGTGGGGAACGTCGGCTCCACGGCGGGCGTCATCTTCCTCGACACAGTCAAGCCCGTCGGCCCGGACCCCGAGGCGCTGACTGTGGGCGAGCTCTTCAGCGACCTCGGCCTGCCAATCAACCTCGGCGGGGACATCGCGGGCATCACGCTGCCGAAGATTTGGGGCGTGATGAGCATCCAGACGAACCTCGCGTTCCTGAAGAACATGGGCATTGACCTCAAGGTCGGGGCCTCGGTGCAGTTTAGCACGCTGCGGGTCAACAAGACCGAGACTCTCCGCCTCGAAGGCATCCCGGGCGACATCCTCAAGCTGCCCGGCGGCGCGCTGGCTTCGATTGCGTGGAAGGACAGCTTCAAGGAATCGCTCACCGGCAACGCGCCGCTGTTCAACGGCGAGCTGCCGGAAGAGGTGGCGGCGCTCTTCACCAGTGCCGGGGTCACGCTGGGCACGAAAGTGAAAGTCACGCCCATCGTGTTCGGCCTCCTCTGGCGCGTGCAGGACCTCGACAACGGCCGGCAGTATTTCGTAGAGGTGGCCAACCTCACCAATTTCGAGACCCCGGATCAGGTCGTCCGCGTGCTGAACCTGCGCGGCGACGTGCAGCAGTTCATCCTTACCGCGAAGACGTTCATGATCGCCGGCTTCGGCCGGTTCGACTTCGAGTTTCCGCCCAACTCCGGCAGCAGCCTGCTCACCGCGCAGGGAGCCTTCTCGATCAAGCTCTCCACCAACGAGCTGTCCGTCTTCGTCAACGGCGAGTTCCGCCTGGGCACCGAGGCGCAGCCGCTCATTCTTGCCCGCACCCAGTTGCTGTTCGTCGCACGGCTCGGATTGTTGAACTACGCGGGCAAATTCAACATCGGGGCCAGCCTGGACCTGCCGGGCCTGAAGCTGTCTGGTTCGCTGGAGATTCTGTTCAACACAACCTTCCAGGAGGTCACCTTCCTGGTGCCGCCGTTCATCCAAAGCGCGGTGGGGGTGAACTCGATCATCATCCCCGCCGGCGCGCCGCGTGCCAATGGCGCCACCGGCCCGCCCGCCATTTACTTCGCGCTGAAGGTGCAGGGTTCCATCGAGGTGCTGGACCTGTTCACCTTCGAGGGCGGATTCCAGTTCGTGCTGGAGGCGGCGGAGCTGGTCATTGACCTCGCGCACGAGATGGACTTCGGCCTGGGCAAGGTGGTCGCCACCGGCAAGTTGAGCATCAGCGGGGAAGGCCCATACGGCGCCCTGCAAGTCGCGCTCTCGGCCAGCTCGGAACGGCTGGGCAGCCAGTTCTTCCGCTTCGGTGGTCAGTTCCGGTTGGAACTCAACGGCACCGCCTCCAGCCAGACCATCAAGACCTTCCAGCTCGATGCCAATGGCAACGTGCTCGGCATCGTGGACGGTGTCATCACGGCCAAGACCTACCGGTTCCGCGTCGCCGGGTTCCTCAAGGTCATCGAGGTCATTGACTTCACCGGCAGCTTCGAGATCGCGTTCATTGACGGCGGGTTCCTCGTGGCCGCATCGGCGAACGTCAACATCCTCGACGTCATCAAGTTCCGCTTCGACGAGGAGTTCCGCATCGCCAAGCTCACCATCCCGACGCTGGTAATTGACGAGTCGGTGGACGCGGACCTGGACCTCGGCGACTTCATCGAGTTCGACGTGACGTTCCGGCTCCAGATCAACACCGGCTTCGAGGCGGCGCAGGGCATCCCGGCGCAGACCTTCGCGGTGGGCATGTCCGGCACGGCGCGCATCTTCGGCTTCGTCCACGTGAAGGGCGACATGCAGTTCACCATCGGCCAGGAGTTCCGGGTGAACGTGGCCACGGGGCTGCCCGCGCAGTTGGGCGGCGCGCTCGGCACCATTCTCGCGCCGGTGTTGCAGGCGATTTCGCAGCTCGACGACACCACCGTTTCCGACGACCTGCTCACAATGACCAACGTCGGCGTGCGGGCCATGACGCTGGGCTTTGGGGACGTGAAGGTCTTCATCGGGCTGGGCAACCCGGACATGAACAAGGATCTGACCTTGGAGGAGAATCAGGACGGCCTGTTCGGCTTTCTCGTCGAGGACATGGATTTCGCGGCGGTGCTGTTCAAGTCCTCGTTTGTGCCGCTCCCGCCGATGTTTGCGGCCTATGCGCGGATTCAGGGTTTCGAGTTCATCGGCGCGCCGGGCTTCATCGAAGTCGAGGTGCAGCAATTGGAGCTTTACATGAACGGTGGCGGGTTCTGGCCGACGTTGCAGGCGGGACCGAGTGTGGACTTCGTCTCCAGCTTCCCGGCGATCGCCGCAGGTGAAGAGGGCGGCCCCAAGCCAGCCGGCTTTGCGGTGGCCACGGGTGGCACGCCGATCTACCTGACCCTGCCGGCAGGCAACCGAGTAGGGCTGGCGCTCACGGGCGGCACGCTGCGCATCCTCAACTTCCTGCACTTCCACGGAAACTTTGCGTTCGACCTTGGCGCGTCACAGCAGATCACCTTCAACACTGGCTTGGGTGCGGAGGGGGCGGCGCTCTTGACAGCCGCTGGGTTCGATCAGGTGATCAACATTCTGGGGGAAACTCTGGGAGTTCAGGCATTGAATGGTTTCGGCAAGCTGAAGGGAATAGATTACCGAAGCCTTTTGATTGGCGGCAGCGACATCAGTGCGTTCGTCGGGTTCGGCCGGCCCGACTTCAGCCGCCCTTTCACTGAGCAGAATCTGATCGGCTTTGGCTTGGATGACGTTTCCTTCGGCATTTCGGTCTTCGTGCAAAACCTGCCGAATGCGGTTTCGATCGCTCCAATTGTATCTCCTACCTTGCTGTCTTTTGGGTTAAATCCCGTGGGCTGGCTGAACCTCTATGAGGTGTTCCGCAACACGATGCCCTACTTGTTCTCGATGAAGATGACCGTAGGTTCGGTAGGGGCCTACGGCTTCGGTGACATCTTCACCATTCAGGCCCGCGACATCGTGATCGAGGCCAACGTCGGCACGCCGTGGATCGGGGCGCTTACCGGGGCTTCGCTGGCCAACCTCTCCTCGATTGACTTCAAGCTCTCCTTCCCGGCGGCGGCCGGCAAACCGGCTGGCCTGGAAGTGCCCACGGGTGGACAGCCGGTGCTGCTGGATTACGAGCAGTTCGTCATTGGCCTGAAGATTGGCTTCGCCCAGGTCAGCATCACCGACTTCCTGCACCTCAGCGGCTCGCTGGCGTTTGAGCTGGGTCCCACGCACCAGTTGCAGGTGGATATGGGCGTGTCCCAGCAATACCTCGACACCGTTGCCCCCGGCCTGGGCCTCACGAACAAGTTCTCCTGGGAATATGCGTCCTACACCTTCGGGGGCCAGAACCTGAACGCCTCGGTCGGCCTCGGCGGACCTTACTTCTCCGACACCGACGGCGACGGACGCATCACCGAGACCGATGAGCGCGGTTCGGACTTCATCGGGTTTGTGATGGAGGAATTCGATTTCGCCGTGGCGCTCTTCCAGCCCACGACCTTTTCGCCGATTTACTCCCTGACCTATTTACTGTCGGGCAGAGGCTACGAGGCGCTGTTCTTCTCGGCCAAGGCCACGGCGGACAAGGTTGGCTTCGTGGGCGGTGGTGACGCCTTCCAACTGGAGGCGAGGAACCTCGAGTTTGGCCTGAACATCTCGAACCTGCCCGCCGGGACCATCCTGCCGTTTGTGGACTTCAAGGCCAGCTTCCCCGGCGGCGCGGGCGTGCCGGTCGGCTTCCCGGTGCCTACGGGCGCGGGCAACATCTATCTCGACTACGACAGCTTCCTCTTCCGCGCGCAGACCGAGCAGGCGCTGCTGCGCATCGCGGACTTCGCCTACTTCAGCGGTTCGTTCGCATTCGAGTTTGGCCGGCGCGAAATCATGACGGTGAAGAACGTGCTCGGCGCGGGCACGGGCGGCACATCCTCGCAGGTCGAAATGCTACTGATGACCATCGGCGCGTCGAACGTGAACGCCTTCATCGGCATCAACGGGCCTTACCTCGACGCGAATGGCGTGGTGAACGACGAAGCCATCGGCCTGACCGTCGCCGACCTCGACTTTGGAATCCTCATCGGCCTCGGCATCCTGACCGGCGAAACTTTCCTCAGTGTGAAGGCCGATGCGTCGTTGGTTGGCTTCGTCGGCTTGGACAACCCGATTGCGGCGCAGGCGCGCGACCTGACCCTCTCCATCAACAACCTGCTCGGGACACCGCTCAATCCGAAATACTGGGTCACGCCGGTGGACTTCCTCCTGCCTGGTCCGGCGATTGATTACCAGACGACGTTCGAGACGGCGACGGGCGCGGGCGACGGCACCTTCGAGCTGAACACGGGCGACCCGGCGAACCCGGTGGTGCTGGATTTCAGCCAGCAGATTCTGCGGGCGGGCCTGGGCAGCCTGTTCGTGAACTTCGGCGGCTACATGCAGTTCAGCGGCTCCGGCTTCCTCGAACTCGGGCCGACGATGGAGTTCCCGCTGACGGATGGCCGGGTGCAGACGCTGCGGACGATGACCTTCGCGCTGGCCAACATCAACGGCTTCTTCGGCCTCGGCGGCTACTTCGTGGACACGAACAGCGACGGCTACTTCGATGACCGGGACACGCCGAACCCCGATGCCGTGGGCTTCCTGTTGGAAGACCTCGATTTGGGCTTCGCGCTCTTCCACTCCGTGGACGTGGGAGACCCGGGCTTCTACTTCGCGGGCAAGGCGAGCATTGATCGGGTCGGCCTCATTGGCGTGCCGGGCGTCACCGCCACGGCGACTGCCTTCAGCCTGGAATTTAACTTCGGCGCGGCGCTGCTCACCGGCCTGACCGCGATTGATTTCAGCAAGCTGGAAGGCGGCAAGTTTGACATCAAGACCGGGAACCCGACGGCACCTGTCACGCTCACCTACAACTCCTTCCGCCTCCGCGCCTCGGGCACCATGTCAATGGGCATCAATGACGTGGCCGCCCTGTCCGGCTCGTTCGACATCGAGATTGGTGACACGCGATTGCTCCTGTTCGCCGACGTTTCGTTGACCGTCGGCAGCACCACCAACCCGATTCTGAACTTCGATGCGAGCGGCCTGCTGGTGATGAATGAGGACGGTCTGGCCGCACGGCTTGCGTTGGAACTGGCGGGCACGGTGCCGACCTCGCTTGGCGTGACGTTCGACGCGTCGTTCGAGCTGGTGATGAACTCGACCGGCCAGGACTTTGAATACCTCATCCCCGTCAGTTTCGCGCCGGTGTTTGGTGAGACGAAGAACGCGGAGGACAAACGCGTGCTCGTCATCAGCGGCACGCCGCCGGGCAAGACCGTGGCGGAGCCCTACTACGCGATTCAGGCGGAAGGCTCCATCACCTTCCTGAGCGCGTTCACCGTCGCCGGTCAGTTCAGCATGTTGCTGAGTCCGTCCACCGTGGAAGTGCGGGTGGCCGGCTTGATGGATTACCGCATCCTCGACGTGGTGCTGATGAGCTTCAGCGTGGACGGCACGTTCATCCTCCAGACCGGCGTGAGCAACGCCGCCGGGGCGGTGGGTGCGTTGCAACTCACCTTGCGCAATGGTTTGCCGGACACTGCGGCCTTCGCGTTGGAGGGCCGGTATCAGTTGGAGTTCAACACCACGAACGCAGCCGCGCAAATCAGCCGATTCAAGCTGGACGCGGCGGGCGACGTGATTCTCTCCGGTGGCCAGCCCGAGGTGGAGACCATCAACATCAACGCGCTGTCGGTCCGCATTTATCTCGGTGGCCGGTTCATCGTCGGAGCGCAGAAGCTCATCGGCTCCTTCCTCTTCGAGGCGTCGGCCTCGCCGGCCAATGCCTACGCGCTCGTGTCGCTGGACGCCCGCCTCGACCTGCTGACGCTCAGCCTCGGCGTGCAAGGCGGCGCCTTGATTCAAGTGTCCCCCAACATCGGCATTGCGCTGGACCTGGCGCTGACCGTCGGGGTCAATCAATTCAGCCTGTTGAGCGGCGCGTTCATCCTCAACGGTGACTTCCGCTTCCGGCTGAACACGCTGGGCAGCGAGGTTGCCAGCATCGGAAATGTCACTTTCCCCACACCCATTCCGGCCGGGCCTTACCTGCGCATCGCGGTGAGCAACGCCACCATCGGCATCGCGGGGGTGGCCTCGTTCACGGCGAATTCAGTCTTCATCGAAGTGAGCACGGATGGGCTGAAGGCCGCCGCCATCGGGGTCGGCATCAAGATCGGCGCGACCACGATCAACTTCGGCAGCGGGGCCATTTATGTCGGCACGGATGGCTTCGCCATCGGCGCGCGCAGCGGTTTCTCTGGCGTGCAGCAGCTCATCCCCGGCTTCCCGTATCTCATGCTGGAAGGCGGCTCCGAGTTCCAAGTCAACACGACGGGCCGCGAAGTGACCATCGGCGACGGCACCAACAGCTTCACCATCACGGCCAACACCGTGGCGGCCTTCTCCGCGACTGGCAAACTCCAGGTGCTGGACTTCAACCTGAACACGCTGCTCTACATCTACGGCTCGATTAACACCTCGCTCCAGGGCGATGGCAGCACGCGCGTGGATGTGCTGGGCTACACGGAGATTGGCTTCCTCGGCTCGATGGCGGTGTCCGGCACGTTCTTCGGCAGCCCGGCCTCGGGCGTGTTCGCCACCCTGCAGTTGGGCCGCTCCAGCAATGAGTCCCTCGCCGCCGCAGGGGTCAAGTTCAGCGGCCAGTTCCAGTTGGAACTCAACCTGACCAGCAGCGCGCGCACCGTGCAGCGCTTCGAGGTGGACGCGGACGGCAAACTGACCGGCCAGCAAATCTCGGCCACTGTCGCTGCCTACAGCGCGCGCGCCACCGTGTCGGGCAAGGTGCAGATTGGCGACCTGATGACGCTGCGCGGCTACGGCAGCGTCGCCCTCGGCGCGGGCGGCTTGCAGGTGGACATTGATGCGCTCGTCGGGCTGTTGGGCAGCGACTTCCGCGTGCAGGGCGGGGCGGCGATCTTCGCGGGCGCGGATGGCGGCTTTGCGATGAAGGCCGCTGCCTCGATAGCCAGCGGCACGGGCTTGACGGGAATTGGCTACACCTTGACCGGCAGCTTCGAGCTGCGCGTGAACAGCACCAACACGACGCGCACGGTGGGCGGCACCGCCCTCCCCGCTTTGAGCGTCGGCTTGCGCGTCAGCGGCACGATGAGCGTCCTGAGCGTGATTGACATCACCGGCACGGTGGACATCGCCTTCAAATCTTCGGGCTTCGACTTCAAGGTGGCAGGCACCGTTGCGGTGCCGGTGATCGGCGGGTTCACGGTGTCGGCCACGCTGACGGTGGATTCCACTGGCATGTTCGGCAGCTTCGCCGCGACCCGCGCGTCGGCGGGCAGCAACTCGCTGTTCAGCTTCAACAGTGACTACCGCTTCGCCATCAACACCACCGGTTCGGCCAAGACGGTGCAGGTGTTGAAGTTCAACAATGTCACCGGGGCGGCGACTGGCACGCGGGACATCTCTCTGGCGGCGAACTCGGTGATGTTGAGCTTTGCGGGCGAACTCCGGGTCGGCCCAGGCTCCGCCTCGTTCAAGATCAAGGGCGGGGCCGACATCATGCTGGGTGCGACGGTTTTCGCGCTAAGTGTGGATGGCACTTTGGACCTGCTTGGCTTCGGTAAGTTGAGCATCAAGGGAGCCGCCTCGATCAACCGGTCCACCGGTCACTTCAGTCTGGACGTGGCCTTGGGCGCGGGCGCGCTCAACATCCCGGATGTGGGCCTTGATGGCAGCTTCCGCTTGAAGCTGAACACTGCCAGCAACACTTACGAGGTGGCTTTCACTGGCAAGGTGAAGGTCTGGGTCTTCAAGATGGATGTCACTGCGTCCATCCGCTACAGCGGCTCGGTGCTGCGGTTCGACTTCACTGCCGACCTGAACTTCTTCAACGTGGTGACCATCGAGATTGAGGGCTTCGTGAAATCCAACGGCGAGTTTAGGATTTCCGGGTCCGTCGGCGTGAACTTCGACATCGGGCCGTTTGAGTGGCGCTCCGAGATTGGGCTGACGCTCTCGAACGATGAGTTCTCCGGCTATGCCTTTGGCAAGTTGGTTATTGACCTCGGCATCTTGGGTGACTTCACCCTGGCTGGTATCAGTGCTGATTTCAGCTTCAACAAGTCGAAGGGCGAGATTCGGGCCTCCATCGAGGTCGAGGTGGCGGGCATCGGCTTTGAGGAGGAAGTTGTCTGGTCCTTCGAGCCGCCGCCCATCTTGGCCAAGAAGTCCGGCAGCACGCTCTACATCCACATCGGCGTGGATGCCAGCAAACGCCAGTATCAGGACACGACGGACAAGGCTGAGACCTTCTCCATCAGCCAGAGCGGCAGCTCCGTCAAGGTCAGCGCCCTCGGATTCACCGAGACCCACAGCGGCGTGTCCAAGATCGTCATCCGCGGCTCGGGCAAGGGCAACGACAAGATCACCTTCAACCGGGTCTCCGTCCCGATGGACATCACCTTGGACACCGGCAGTGATCGGCTGATCATCACCGGCGACGGAAACGCCACGGTGACGGTCAAGTCCGGCAACCACACAATCGAGACCGGCTCGGGTGACGACACGATCAACACCGGCCCCGGCAACAACTCTGTGAAGGCCGGCTCCGGCAACGACACCATCAACGTCGGCACCGGCACCAACACCCTCCAAGGCGGCTCAGGCAACGACACCTACAAGTTTGGCTCCACCTTCGCCAACAACACGATCACCGAGACCGGCTCGGACGCGGGCGACAAGGTGGACTTCGCCGGCCACGCTCGCCCGCTCACCTTCACCCTCAACGGCTCCGGCTACACCATCACGAACGGCACCGCCACCGTCACCAACGCGGACCGGGGCGTGGACATCTTCGTTGGCAGTTCGGTGGCGGACATCTACAACGTGACCAACACCGCCGCGCACAATGTCATCCTGCGCGGCAGCGGCGGCACCGACACCTACAACGTCACCTTCGGTTCGCTCGGTGGCCCGGTGACGATTGATGATGCCACCAAGGCCAGTGACATTGATTTCCTGAACCTCGTCACCACCGCGTCCGGCCAGGTGACGCTCTCCGACACCACCGGCGATGCGAAGATCCGGCAGGGCACGCAGGAAGTGAACTACAGCCCCGGCTACGACAACGTGGACCGCATCACCCTGAGTGCCGTCAACGCGCCGGTCCTGATCACCGGCAATGGCGGCGCAGGCGCGCAGAAGGTGGACCTCAAGGACGACCTTGTGATTGATGCCACGGCCATCGTCTGGGACGGCGTGGTGCAGGCGGGCGAGATTGATTTCCATAGCGACACCGGGATGCGCGTTGATTGGGATATGCGCACGCGCTTGAACGGCAACGTCACGCTGCTGGCCGACACGGGCGACATTGTCTTGCACAACGGCATCTACAGCTCGGCGGGCCACACGGCGGTCGGCGATGGCTCGGGCAACATCACCTTGCGCGCGCCGGCTGGCACCATTCTGACCACCGGCAACGGCTGGCTCGCGACCACCGATGGGGCCGGCAACTTCATCTTCGATCAGAATGTGGATTGGGCGCTCCGCCTTGCGAAATACACCACCAACTCGTTGAACCGCGACACCGCCCGGATCCTCGTGGACGGCGCGCTCGACTTTGAGCAGGTGCTCTATCTCCCGAACGGCGCGCAAGCCCGCGCTGCCAATGGAGCGTTGGTCGCCTCGCGGAACGGCAAGCTCACGCTTCAGTCGGACCGCATTATCGGCCAGACCCTCGACGGTTTCGAGATCAGCCCGCTGGCGCTGCTCACCGATGTCAAGGAGCTGTCCTTCAACAACGACGACCGCGTCGAGGCCTACATCGTGGACCTGGATCAGGTGACCACGTCGAGCACCTCCCGCTCCGGCTTCATCTATATCATCTCGCTGCTCGACCGGCAGGCGGTCAGCGCGGAAGTCTCCGGCAACGACGACCCCGTCCGCTTGAACGGGAATGACTTGGATATCAACAACCCGGTCATCACCACGGAGGACATCACGGTGACGACCGCCAACCCGAGCAACACCATCGTTGTGGTGCAAAACGAGAACCCGCTGTTTGCCAACTCCGCCTTGGTGCCCTCGCTCTTCCCCGAGGGAGTTGGAGCACTGGTTCTCGATCAGCAGGAACTGAACTTCCTGCTCACCAGTTCGACGCTCTTCATTGGTTCCGAGAAGTTGCTCAACCCGGTAATCTTGGGTGATGGCAGTCTGGCGACGTTGACCTTTGGAGCGCCCTCGACGGCGATACGTGGGGATTGGATTCACATCCGGTCGCCGTTGGTGGGGCGCAACGTGTTTGTGATGGGGGATGGGAGCACTTTGACGGTGTCGGCGGACGGGGCGTTTGGGACGTTTGTGGTGCA
>JACRJY010000161.1 GCA_016235585.1 Verrucomicrobiota bacterium
GCCCGTCGCGGCGCAGAGCGGAGTGGTGGCGAGTGCGGCGGGACGAAATCACACGGTGGCCTTGAAGAACGACGGCTCGGTGGTGACCTGGGGAAGCAACGGCGAAACAGATGTGCCCATCTCGGCACAGAGCGGGGTGACGGCGATTGCGTCGGGCCAGTATCACACGGTGGCCTTGAAGAGCGACGGTTCGGTCGTGGCGTGGGGGAAAAACTCTGACGGCCAAACGACCGTGCCCGTGGCGGCGCAGAGCGGAGTGACGGAGATTGCGGCGGGCGGTTATCAGACGGTGGCGCTCCTTGGCACGGCTCCGCCTTACCTCATTCCTACAGTCACTGACACCAATCTCACTCTCTCCTGGCAGAGCGCCATCGCGCAGGGCTTCGCGCTGCATGGCAATGCGGACGTGGGGCTTTCCAACTCCTGGGCCGTCGTCGGGCCGTCCGCCGTGTCCAACCTCGGCTATTATTCCGTCACCCTGCCGCTCACCGGCACCAACCAGTTCTTCCGGCTCAAGAAGCCGTAAGGTGGAAACATCCTCACCGTCCGTGTTTCCTCCGTGTTCCATCCGTGGCTGAAAGAGGGGAACCTGAACCATCGTTCCCGCTTGTCAGGGGGGGGCGGGCTTCCTAGCCTTCGCAAAAAATTCGATTCATGGACACGCTCCTCTCCTTGTTCGCCCGCGCGCTCATCAGCGTGCTTCAGGCGCTGCCGCTCGGCGTGGTCGCTCGGCTGGGCCGGGCGCTGGGCGCGCTGGCCTACGTGGCGGATGCGCGGCATCGCAACCTCGCCAAACGCAATCTCGCGGCGTGCTTCCCCGAAAAGACCCGCGC
The DNA here is from genome assembly GCA_016235585.1 of Verrucomicrobiota bacterium. Taxonomy (GTDB): domain Bacteria; phylum Verrucomicrobiota; class Verrucomicrobiia; order Limisphaerales; family JACRJY01; genus JACRJY01. The sequence goes on from JACRJY010000161.1 coordinate 834, forward strand.
GGAAATCACCGCGCTGGCCCGCGAGAATTTCCGGCGCATCGGCGAGGGCTTCGCCTGCGCCATCAAGACGGCGGGCATGGACGACGACGGCGCGCGCGCGGTGCTGGAGCTGGCCGGCGCGGAGAAGCTCCCGCGCGCGGCGGACGGCGGGCCGCCGCCGAGCATGGTGGTCGCCATCGGCCACTTCGGGAATTTTGAAATGCTCGCCCGCGCCGGGCTGTTCCTGCCCGGCTACCAGACGGCCACGACCTTTCGCGGCCTGCGCCAGCCCGGCCTGACGCGCGTGCTCCAGTCCCTGCGCGAGAAGTCCGGCTGCCTTTACTTCGAGCGCCGCACGGATGCCGCCGCGCTCAAGGCCGCGATGAACCGGCCGGGAATGTTCCTCGGCCTGCACGCCGACCAGCACGCGGGCGACCGGGGCACGCGCCTGCCGCTCTTTGGCCGCGACTGCTCGACGAGCCTCGCGCCGGGCGTCTTCGCGCTGCGTTACGGCTGCCCGCTCATCACCGCCGCCTGCTACCGTTTGCGGCTGGGCCGGTGGCGCATCGAGTTGGGGGAGGAAATTCCCACCCGCGTGAACGGCCAGCCGCGCCCGACGGTGGAAATCGCGGCGGACGTGAACCGCGCCTTCGAGGCGATCATCCGCCGCGATCCGGCGAACTGGTTCTGGGTTCACAACCGCTGGAAGCCCGGCAAGTGGCGCGCGGACAAACCGGCGGGCGAGCCGGATGCGGGTGAAGAGGCGGGGGATTGAGGCGGCTCATTCGGAATCAGGCCGTTGAAGTGGGGAGCGCGACCGTCCCGGTCGCCCCCGTCGGCGTCCCGCCGACGAATCCACGTCTCACCCAACGGGGCATCCGTTCCGCGCGGGGAAGTTTTCGGCGGGACGCCGAAAACAGCGGGCGAGACGCCACGCGCTCCCCATCGCAATGCATCATTCGGGCCTACAAGTTGCGGACGCCGACCATGCGCTGCGCGGCGACATCCCACACCTTGAGCTGGAAGCAGCGGAAAACTTCCGCCGGATGCAGCGAGGTGGTCTTGGGCGCCTGCAGTTCGGGCATCGTCCGCATCACTTCCGGCAGCCGGTAAAAGGGGATGCGCGAATTCAAGTGGTGGATGTGGTGGTAGCCGATGTTCGCGGTGAACCAGCCCATGATTTTTCCCGTGACCATGTAGCTGGAGGATTCCAGCGCGGCCTTCTCGTAGGTCCAGCCGTCGTTGTCGGTGAACGACACGCCGGGGAAATTATGCTGCGCGTAAAACAGATACGACCCGATGGCCGAGGCGATGAGGTGCGGGATGACCTGCGTCAACAGCCATGCCGGCCAGCCGCCAAAGTAGAGCAGCCCCGCGCCAATGATGAAATGCACGACGAACGCGACGCCGCAGTCGAAGTGCTTGCGCGGATGGTTGCGAAACGGATTGAGGCACATCGAGAAGAGAAACATGAACACGTAGCCGAACAGGATCGTGATCGGATGGCGCACGAACAGATAGGCGCGGCGCTTGCCCGGCGGCGTCTTGAGAAACTGCTCCTTCGTCATGATGGGATACGAACCGATGTGCGAGCCGCGCAGCTTGGAGTTGTGGTTGTGATGGTGGTTGTGCGAACTCCGCCACACGCTGCTTGGACTCAACGCCAGGATGCCGATGAGCCGCATCAAGCCCTCCGCCAGCCATGACCTGGGCAGGATGGCGTGGTGCTGCTGGTCATGGTAAATCACAAACAGCCGCAGGATCAGCAGCCCGGCCAGGACGCTGCACGCGGCCTGCGCGGCCAGATGCCCATTCCAAAGCGTGCCCGCCAGCGCGGCCAGCAGCAGGAAAAGGGTCGAGAGGATGCACCACCAGCTCCGGCGCGGATCGTCAGTCGCAAACCGTTTGGTCGCCAAGATTAATGCCTGACCCTCCATCGGTGAATGGTCATGCGCCGGCTCCTGGTTTCGACACTCCTCCTGCGGTGGGGTTAAAGTTTGGTCATGATGCACGCGCTGTGCAAGCTACCGCACCGGCCCGCCACGTCAACTTCAAAGCTCTTCCCGCAAACGCTTGAGGGCGGGCGCGGCCCGATTGGAGACTTGGAGCCACGCGGGTTTCATGTTGAAGTCTCGCCTTCATGTTTGAGCTGCTGAAAACGGATGCGAGTTCCAAAGCCCGGCTGGGCCGGTTGACGACCACGCGCGGGGTCATTGACACGCCGGTCTTCATGCCCGTGGGCACGCAGGGCAGCGTGAAGGCGCTCGACCCGCGCGAGCTGATCGAGATGGGCACGCAGATCATTCTCGGCAACACATATCACCTGAACATCCGCCCCGGCCTCGACATCATTCGCGCGGCGGGCGGGCTGCACAAGTTCATCAACTGGCCGCATCCGATGCTCACGGACAGCGTCGGCTTCCAGGTCTTCAGCCTCGCAAAAATTCGCAAGATCAAGGCACACGGCGTCGAGTTCCGCTCGCATCTGGACGGCTCGCTGCTCTTCCTCGGCCCGAAGGAGGCGATGGAAATCCAGCGCGTGCTCGGTTCGGACATCGCGATGGTGTTCGACGACTGCCCGCCGCACACGGCCACGCCGCGCGAGGTGAAGTCCGCGGTGGAGCGCACGATTCGCTGGGCGCGTGAGTGTCGCGAGCAACCGCGCGCCGAAGGGCAGATGGTTTTCGGCATCGTGCAGGGCGGTTCGCACGCGGAGATGCGCGAGCATTGCGCGAAGGAACTCGTGGCAATGGATTTCGACGGCTACGCCATCGGCGGCGTGAGCGTGGGCGAGCCGGAACCGGAAATGATGAGGGCCATCGAATTCACCGAGCCGCATCTGCCGGCGCACAAGGCGCGCTACGCGATGGGCCTCGGCACGCCCGCGCAGCTCGTCGAGCTGGTCGCGCGCGGCGTGGACATGTTCGACTGCGTGCTGCCGACGCGCGTGGCGCGCAACGGCACGGCCTTCACGAGCAAGGGCACCTACAGCATCAAGGGCGGCGCGGTGAAGGCGGACTTCCGCCCGATTGAGGAGGGATGCGAATGCTTCGCCTGCACGAAATTTTCCCGTGCCTACGTCCGCCACCTGCTGAACGTGAATGAAATCCTCGGCCTGCGGCTCGTGAGCATCCACAACAGCCATATGTTCCTCAAAGTAATGGCGGACATCCGCGCGCACCTCGCGGCGGGAACGTTCGGCGAGTTCCGCCGCGAGTTCGCTGCGAACTACGTGCCGACCGAGAAGGTGCGGCTGCAGCGCAGCCAGGCGGAGACGCGCTGAACCAATCTTCAGCCACGGATTGAACACGGAACAAACACGGATGCTAGGAAAGGATTCAGTCAGCCGATTTTGTCCGTGTTCAATCCGTGTTTCATCCGTGGCTAAATAATCGCTCTCTATTTCTCCCCGAACACCGCGCTTGCGCTTTGCCCGCCGCCTTTTAGACTGCGCGCCGCATTTCTGACTTTATGCTGACTTCGCACGAATTGATTGGGTTCATGCCGCCCGCGCTGGCCGCGGAAATTCTTGAGTTCGCCTTCGCCGAGGAGCGCGAACTCTACAAGGCCACGCTCGCCGCCGTGGCGCAGGCGCGCAAGCTCCGCCCCGTCTTCCTCGAACGCCAGCCCCGCACCATGCGCCATCCCACCATGCTCGCCATGCTCGCACGCCCGGCGATGGACGCCGCCGCGGGTGCGCTGCTGCGCGGCTGGCTGCTCAAGAAGCACCGCGCGCTGCTCGCCAATTTCCTCGACGCGCTCGGCATCCCGCACAAGGACGGCGCAGTGGAGGATCTGCCCGCCACGATGGACGACGCAAAGCTCAAGGCGGCCATTGAAACCGTGCTCACCAGGCACCCGCGCGAGGTCGTGGCGATTTACCTGAACGCCTTCAACTCGATGAACGACCAGTCCTGGCCGAACCTCGACGCCCTGCTCAAGTCCGACGACCGGCTGCATTTTTGAATTTGGTTCCTGCGGAAAAAATTTCTCGCCCGGCCCCGCCGCCGCTGTATCGTGCCTCCAATTCTTTAATCTGAAATCAATATGGAACCTCAAGGTGACATCGCGCTCATCGGCCTGGCCGTCATGGGCCAGAACCTCATCCTCAACATGAACGACCACGGCTTCACCGTCGTGGCCTACAACCGCACCACTGAAAAAGTGGACGCCTTCCTCGCCAACGAGGCCAAGGGCACCAAGGTGCTCGGCGCGCACTCCATCGCGGAGATGGTTTCGATGCTCAAGAAACCGCGCCGCGTGATGATGCTCGTGAAGGCCGGCAAGCCGGTGGACGAGTTCATCGAGCAACTTCTGCCGCACCTGGAGGGCGGTGACATCATCATTGACGGCGGCAACTCGCTCTTCGACGACACCAACCGCCGCCAGAAATACGTCGAGAGCAAGGGGCTCCTCTACATCGGCACCGGCGTCTCCGGCGGCGAGGAAGGTGCCCGCCGTGGCCCGAGCATCATGCCCGGCGGTTCGCCCGCCGCGTGGCCACACGTGAAGCCCATTTTCCAGGCCGTCTCCGCAAAGGTCGAGGGCGGTGAGCCATGCTGCGACTGGGTCGGCGAAATGGGCGCGGGCCACTACGTCAAGATGGTTCACAACGGCATCGAATACGGCGACATGCAGCTCATCTGCGAGGCCTATAACATCATGAAGAACGGCCTCGGCATGAGCGCTGACGAGATGCACGGCGTCCTCGCCGAGTGGAACAAGGGCGACCTCGATTCGTATCTCATTGAAATCAGCCGCGACATTCTCGGCAAGAAGGACGACGACGGTTCCCCGCTCGTGGACAAAATTCTCGACACCGCCGGCCAGAAAGGCACCGGCAAGTGGACCGTCATCAACTCGCAGGATCTTGGCATTCCCATCACGCTGATGGCGGAAGCCGTCTATTCCCGCTGCGTCTCCGCGCTCAAAGACGAACGCGTCAAGGCCGCGCGCAAATTGAAAGGCCCACGCGCCGCGCTCACCAGCATCGCCGCCAACGCGGAAAAGAAAAGAGCCTTCATCGAGGACATCAAGAGTGCGCTCTACGCCTCGAAGATTGTCAGCTACGCGCAGGGCTATATGCTCATGCGCGCCGCCGCCAAGGAATACAAGTGGAACCTCAACTACGGCGGCATCGCGCTGATGTGGCGCGGCGGCTGCATCATCCGCTCGCGCTTCCTCGGCAAAATCAAGGAGGCCTACGACAACAATCCGAAGCTCACGAACCTGATGCTTGACGATTATTTCCGGGGCGAGATCAAGAAGGCGCAGAAGGGCTGGCGCAAGGTGGTCGCGACGGCGGCGTTGCGCGGCATCCCCGCGCCCGCGTTCAGCACCGCGCTGAACTTCTACGACCAATATCGTTCGGCGGTGTTGCCGGCGAACCTGTTGCAGGCCCAGCGCGATTATTTTGGCGCACACACCTACGAGCGCGTGGACAAGCCGCGCGGCGAATTTTTCCACACCAATTGGACCGGGCGCGGCGGCACCACCAGCAGCAGCACTTACAACGTGTGAGCCTGTAGCGGCGGTCTGCGACCGCCGTCGCGCGTGGTTGGGCGTTCGATCAGATTGGAGGGGCGCTCATCTGTGGCTCAAGAACTCTTCGAGCGTTGAGCCGGTGTCCTTGATGATTTGACGCAGAATCACCGGCGACACATCCCGGCCGGATGATTTGGAACCGTGGGGCGGCGTCCGGCGGGATGACGGCATTGCATATGCGAGCCGCGCTGGCGGACGAGGGCGAAGCCCAAGGCTTCGAGGATGCGGCACACCTCGCGCGGTTTGAGGACGGGAGGCCGTGGCATGGACTACGCGGCGGCCGTGATGCTCTGGGTGCCGATGAACTCGGCGTCCAAATGCGGCTCGCCGTCCTCCAGGCGCATCTCGATGACCTCGCGGAGATTGCGCTGCAACTCGTCGAGCGACGCGCCACTGCGAGTGGGCACCGGCAAAGCCGGGAACAAAGCCGGCGTAAAGCCCCGTATCAGGGCAGCGCTCGATGACTGCGGTAAAGGCCTTCATGGCTCGAAACGCATTGCGTCCAGCCTTGGGAGCCAATGCGCGCGAAAACACCTGACGCCCGCCACATCAAAACCTACTTCCAATGACTGAACAAAATCTTCACGTCGCGCGGGCTGCTGCGCGAAAGAACCGCCGCCATTTTTCTTTGCTGCCCGGATATTTCCACGGTCACTTCCACCTCAAACGTCGCGCTTCGCACGCTCATGAATCGCCGCGCATTTTGCGCGCCGGTCTGGGTCAGGCCGGGAATGGCTCCCACACTGGGGATGGGCAGATCGTCTTCCGTTCCATCGGTTCCATCAGGGCCTCGGCGCGCTGCGATAATCCGATTGGCAGTGGCTTCATCCACTCCCGGCAGCAATTGCAGCACCACGGCGGACGCCGTGTTGATGTTGATGAAGCGCGCGGAAATCGGCGTGAACAAATCCACCAAGGCATTGGTGTAGAACAACTGTTCGCCCATCGGTCGCCAGCGCCCGTGCCCGCCAAATTTCGACGGCGTGTGGGACGCCCCGCCGTAATACATCGGCGGCGTGATGCCGCGCACGAACATCAGTTCCGTCAAATCGTCAATCGGCCCGTTCTTGCACACGATGGGGCCGAGCGGCGGGCGCAGCGACAGATAATAATCCCCTTCCGTGCCGTTGATGTGCGTGTCGTTGTCAGGGTCGCACCAGTCGAGGATGGAGTCCGCAATGCCAGCGATGTCCGCTGCGTTCACTCCCACTAGCGTCAGCGCCTGACGCAGCACGAAATCGTCCGCGAGGTTGATGTTAAACTTCCGCTCCATGTCCACGATCTTCACCGAAAAAACTCCCGGCCCCAGGGGAACATCCTTCAACGAAATCCCCTCCAGCGGGCCGTTCGACGTGCAAATCCCGCCCGGCCCGCCCGCCCAAGTCTGATTCAGCGAATCATACGGCTCCGCCGCGCAATTCATCTGCTGGCCCAGCACATAGCGCGCAAGCTCAAGGCCCGAACGCCCCAGCCACTCGTAATCCGAATCAAACGACGCGCTGCGCGCCAGCGTCATTTCCACCCGCATGGACATGGCGAAGCCAATCGCCAGCATCGTCAGAAATGCGATCACGATCATCACGATGACAATCGCGATGCCGCGCTGGCGTGTTTTTCTGAATGAAGACAACCGCATATTCCATCTTCTCGTTAATTCATGGCCGAGGATTGAACGGGCTCGCCGACCCGGGCGCCCCTGGTCTCGTCAACCCCGGCCTAGCAGTCCCCGGCCTCATCGGCCCCGGCCCACCCCCCGGCGGTGCCGGCATCTGGACGCCCGCCGAAACCGACGCCGCCGTCAGCGAGACCACCGAGCTTATCACATCCGTCGGTTGAATCCGCGTGTGCGGATCGCCAAACGCCAGCGCTACGCGCACGAGCGCGGGCAGTTGGTTCGTCTTCTCCCAGTCCGTCACCCAGTCGTTCTGTTTGCCGTCCCAGAATTCCACCATGAAGAGCCGCACGCTGTCCGACAGTTCAATCGTGTAGGGCTTTTCCATGCTGTTCGTCGGCGTGAGGATGGGGGCCTGCCGCATCAGCAGGCGGTTTTTCCCGTTGCCCGAATTTTCCACCACGAACGACACGCGGCGCGGCGCGGTGGGCGGGAACATCCCGCTGCCGGGGAACCACACCGGCAGGCGCGACACGAAGCTCAACGACGCGAAGTCCCCGCTCGACTCCGCGAAGAACGAGTAGTAGCGCGCGTTCTGCTCGAAGAACTGCACCGACGACAGCGCGTCCTCGATTGCACGCCGCGCCACGCGCTGCTTCTGCGCGACCGCCGCCGCGCGGTTGCCCGTCTCGGCGCTCCGCAGAATCGCCGTCCAGCTCGAATAAATCGCCGTGATGATGAAGCCCAGGATCGCCATCGCCAGCAGCACTTCGATCAGCGTGAAGGCGCGCCGCGCCGTCCGCGCCTGCTGCCGCATCACAAAGTTATTGGCGCGTGTTTTCATCAGCGCGTCCGCCGCAATCCCGTGCCGCCCCCGCCCGGCCCCATCGTGGACTCCGGCCGGTAAAGGAAAATGCTCATCGCCGAATCCATGTTCTTGTTGTAGCCCCCTTGCCGCATCACCACAAAATCCACCTGAAACAGCCCGTTAGTCGCCGCCAGCGTAATCTCCCGCATCCACGAATAGCCGGGATACATCGCGCCGAAATCCCCGCTCGCGATGCCCTCCTCCAGCTTGTTCGTGAGCGTCAGCTCGGCGGCGAGCATCCCTACCGTGGGCACGTTTTGCGTGAGGCTGCGCGCGGCGGTGACGTTGCGGGAGACCAGCTCCAGAATCGCGAAGATGCACGTGAAGAAGATGAAAATGGCGATCATCACCTCCAGCAGCGTGAACGCGCGAATCGGCCGCCGAAGTTGTGGGACAGGCATCTTGCCTGTCTTGCGGCGCTCACGCACGCCAGCCCAACCGCCCGATGGCAAGAGCGTCCCACCGGACAGGCGAGACGCCTGTCCCACTTCCCAGCGGTTCATGAGAAGGGGTGACTGGATGTTGTCGCCGATTTTCATGCGTTTCGCATTTTCCCAGTGTGAAATGGCCGGCGCGCGTTCATGGCTTCAACCCGTGGAACTTGAGCGGATCCGATTCCAGCGTGGCAAATGCCGTCGTCACGTCCAGCCACACCTGCCGGTATTCGTTCTGCAGCGAGCGGAGGACGATGCTGAACTCGTCGCACGTGCCGTTCGGAAAAAACCGCACCCGCGCCTGCTCCATCTCCATCATGTTCTGATAATTCACGTCCACCATCTCGATGGCGACATCGTCCGACCAGTGCGCCGAAAACAGCTTTCCGTGCTTCCCCTCGCGCGCCGCCTGCTGTTCCTCCGTGCCGGCGGAACCGGCGTCGCTGACCATCTCGACGCGCATCCCGCTGCTCTGGCTGTCAATCACCAGCACGGCGACCTGCCCGCGCAGGATCGCCTGCGCCCGCGCGTCATGGCAGGCTTCGAGGAAGTCGCTGGTCGTCTGGCGCAGCGGCCCCTTCTTGGCCTGCTCGACGATGGACGGGATGCCAAACGCCATCACGATGGCGATCATGCCGATGACGATCATGATCTCGATCAGCGTGAAGGCGCTTTGGCGTCGAGGGCCGGAGGAACTGCGCGCCTGGGCTCCCCGCCCTCGACCCTCGGCTCTCGGCTTTCGACTCAAGTGCATCAGCGTCCGATGTTTGAAGTGATGGCGAACATCGCCGAGAGCACGCTGAAGAGCAGCCCGCCCACGCCCAGCGCCATGATGACGATCATCACCGGCTCGATCATGTTCGTCATCACCTTGAGCGCGACGTTGAGCTGGCTCTCGTAGGTCTCGGCGAGGTTCTTGAGCGTGCCCGGCACGTCGCCGGTCTCCTCGCCGATCTTGATCAGGTCAATCATCAGCTGCGGGAAAAGCTTCGACTTGGCCAGCGGCTGCGCGAGCGTCTTGCCGTCCGTCACCGCCTCGCGCGTCTGCGCGATGGCCTCCTTGATCATGAGGTTGGGGATGATCTGCTCCGTGATTTTCAAGGCCATGAGCACGGGCACGCCGTTCTGCAGCAGCGTGCCGAGCGTGCGCGCGAACTGCCCGAACAAATTCAGCCGCACCGCCGCGCCGATCACCGGTGCGTTCATCTTCCAGCCGTCAATCGTGCGCTTGCCGTGCGCCGAGGACTGGAACCGCTTGAACACCACAAAGACCGCGATCACCACCAGCAGCATCAGCCACCAGTAGGAACTGAACACATGGCTGATGCCCACGAGGATGCGCGTCGCCAGCGGCAATTCCACCTTCATGCCCTCGAAGATGTTGAGGAACTTCGGCAGCATATAGGTCATGAAAAAGAAGATGATGCACACCCCCACCAGCGCGACGAACGCCGGATACACCAGCGCCGAGGTGAACTTCGACTGCACCTCGGCGAACCGCTCGAAATGCTCCGCCAGCCGCCGCAGCACGTCCTCCAGCCCGCCGCTCGTCTCGCCGGCCTTCACCATGTTCACGTAGAGATCCGAGAAGACGACCGGCTGCTTGCTCATCGCCTCCGAGAGGCTCCGGCCCTCCGTCACGTCCTGCCGCAACTGCTTGCTGACTTCGGGCGGAATCCCCTTCGACCCCAGGTGCGTCATGCTGTTGAGCGCCAGCGTGAGCGGCATCCCGGAGTGCAGCAGGTTCGCGAGCTGCTGCGTGAACGTCGCCAGCTCCTTCAAGCCCGGCTTGCGCTGGCGCTGGAAATACTCGCGCAACGCCGGCGGCAGGATGCCCGCCTTCGCGCCGCCCGCGCCCGCCGCGGCGTCGCCCTTGCGCTGGGCCGCCTTGAGCTCGCTGCCCTTGGCCGCGTCCACCGCGACGGGGAACAGCCCCAGCTTTTCGATCTGCACCAATGCCGCCGGACGGTCCGCCACGTCGAGCACGCCGGTGACCACTTCGCCGGATCGCCGCCGGGCCTTGTAGGAAAATTGCGCCATAGTCTGGCTATAGATAACCGCTCCCGCCGTAAAGTTGCCAGCAGAGAGTGTGGATTCCGAAAGGCGAAACCAATTCCGTGGCCGAACCGCGGGGGACGCTCGCCCACATTTTTCAGAGTGCGACTCTGCGAATCGCAGCACTGCCAGTTCGTGCAATTCGTGTCAGCCCTGTGTTCCCCGCGCTCTTTCGATCCTGCAAACCTCCGCTTGTTCTCGCCCAACTCTCTGCTATCTTTCGCGGCTCGATTGTGAGCATTACGAAAGAAATCCAGAAGCGGCGCACGTTCGCCATCATCTCGCATCCGGACGCGGGCAAAACCACGTTGACGGAGAAGCTCCTGCTTTACGGCGGCGCGGTGCAGCTCGCCGGCTCCGTCACCGCGCGCAAGAACCAGCGCGCCACCACGTCCGACTGGATGGAGTTGGAAAAGAAGCGCGGCATTTCGATCAGCTCGACGGTGCTGCAGTTCGACTACGACGGCTACCGCATCAACCTCCTCGACACGCCCGGCCACAAGGACTTTTCCGAGGACACCTATCGCGTGCTTACCGCCGTGGATTCGGTGGTGATGGTGATTGATTCGGCCAAGGGCATCGAGCCGCAGACGCGCAAGCTCTTCGAGGTCTGCCGCCAGCGCGGCGTGCCGATCTTCACCTTCATGAACAAGTGCGACCGGCCCATGAAGAACCCGCTCGAGCTGCTCGACGAGCTGGAGCGCGTGCTCGGCATCGGCGCGTTCCCCGTGAACTGGCCCATCGGCGACGGCGCGGATTTTCGCGGCGTGTATGACCGGCAGACGAAGCTGATGCATTCGTTCGAGCGCACGGTCGGCGGCAAATATCGCGCGCCGGTGTCCGTCGGCGACCTGCACGACCCCGCCGTGCGCGGCCAGCTCGACGACACGACGTTCAACCGCACGGTCGAGGAACTCGAAATGCTCGAACACGCCGGACACGACTGGGATGACGCCGCCGTGCTCGCGGAAAAAACCACGCCGGTCTTCTTCGGCAGCGCCAGCAACAACTTCGGCGTGCAACTGCTGCTCGATGGCTTTCTCAAGCACGCGCCCGGGCCGAAGGGGCGCAACTCCACCGTAGTGGGACAGGCTTCCAGCCTGTCCAGTGCGGCAAAAGAATCTGGAGCCACCCGAACGAACGGCGACTCACCGGACAGGCAGGATGCCTGTCCCACTACTTTCATCGCGCCGGAGAATCCGGCCTTCTCCGGTTTCATATTCAAGATTCAGGCGAACATGGATCCGAAGCACCGCGACCGCATCGCGTTCATCCGCGTGTGCTCCGGCAAATTCGAGCGCGACA
>JACRJY010000166.1 GCA_016235585.1 Verrucomicrobiota bacterium
GCGGAATGCGGAACTGCGGAACTGCGGAATGCGGAACTGCGGAATGCGGAACTGCGGAATGCGGAACTGCGGAATGCGGAACTGCGGAATGCGGAACTGCGGAATGCGGAACTGCGGAATGCGGAACTGCGGAACTCGCAAGTTCATTCACCACACTTTGGAAATTCCACCACATAAGCTAAAGGAACGCCATTAACAGGTGTGCTGAAAAAATGTCAAGAAGTTTGTTTGGAAAGCATTTTTGGACAGGGTTGTTTGGGGTTCCTGATGAATGAATGCGCCTGGCCCCGTTGCCCTCAAATCAGCCATGAACAGCCTGCTTCCCGCCCCCCTTCGCGCCTTCACGCTGGCGTTGTTGCTTCTCGTTGTGGCGGCCCGCGCCGACCACTGGCCCGCGTGGCGCGGCGCGGACGGCCTCGGCACTGTGACCGGCAAACTGCCGCCGCTGAAATGGAGCGCGACGGAAAATGTGAAGTGGAAGGTTCCCCTGCCCGACCGGGGCAACTCCACGCCCATCGTGTGGGGCAGCCGCGTCTTTGTCACCCAGCCGCTGGAAAAGGAAAACCGCCGCACGCTCATGTGCCTCGACCGCGCGAGCGGCAAACTGCTCTGGCAGTCGGGCGTGACTTACACGGACAAGGAGGCGACGCACAAAACCAACCCCCAGTGCTCGGCCTCGCCCGTGACGGACGGCGAGCGGGTGATTGCGTTCTTCGGCTCGGCGGGATTGTTCGCCTACGACTTCAACGGCAGGGAACTCTGGCGGCGCGAACTCGGGAAGCACATTCACGAATGGGGCAACGCCGCCTCGCCCGTGCTGCACGGCGATTTGTGCATCCTGAATTTCGGCCCCGGCCCGAACAACTTCCTGCTCGCCGTGGACAAGCGCACCGGCAAGACCGTGTGGAAGGTCGAGACGCCCAACGAACATCCGGCGGAGCGCACCGACGGCTTCAAGGGGCAGAAGCGCGGCGTCATCGGCTCGTGGAGCACGCCCATCCTCGTGAAGGCCGGCGGGCGCGACGAACTGGTGATGAGTCATCCGAACGATCTGCGCGCATTCAACCCGCAGACCGGCGCGCGGCTCTGGAAGTGCGACGGGCTGAATCCGCTCATTTACAGCTCGCCCATTTTCGGCGACGGCGTGGTTGTGGGCATGGGCGGATTTTACGGCTCCACCGTCGCGGCGCGGGCCGGCGGCAGCGGCGACGTGACGGCCACGCACCGCCTCTGGCAGTCCGTCCGCACCGCCAACCGCCTCGGCTGCGGTATCGTGCATGGCGGGCACATCTACATCCTCAACACCTCCGGCATCGCCGAGTGCCTCGAACTCAAAACCGGCAAAACCGTGTGGGAGGAACGCCTGCCCGGTGTCGGCCCGAAGAAGGAATCCTGGTCCTCGCTGGTGCGCGCGGGCGACCGGCTCTACGTCCTCAACCAGAGCGGCGACACCGTGGTGCTGCGCGCCGCGCCAAAATTCGAGGTGCTCGCGGTGAACGCCCTTGGCAACGAACTCACCAACGCCTCTCACGCCGTGGCCGACGGCGAAGTCTTCATCCGCACGCACCAAAACCTGTGGTGCATCGCCGGAAGCGGCGCGGAATAAACTTCACTTCGACAGCAGCCACGCCAGCAGGTGGTTGAAGTCGTCCTCGGAAATCAACTCGCCGACATTCGACGGCATCAGGCTCAAGGCGCTCTCCGCGCGGCTGGCGATTTCCGCCTTCGGCACCGTGCGCTCCTGCCCGGCGGAATCCGCCAGCACCAGCGCGGAGCCGAGGTCGCGGCGAATCAGACCGGTCAGCACCGACTCGTCCTTCAACGTGAAATTCAAGACCCGGAACGCCGGATCCACCGCGCGGTTCGGGTCGAGGATGTCCTCGCACAGCCGCTCCGCGCCCCGGTTCTTCGCGCCATCGAGCTGCGGGCCGACGACGCCTCCGACCCCGCCGATGCGGTGGCAGACGGCGCAGTTGGCCTGATAAATTTTTTCGCCGAGTTCGGCGTTCGCCTTGCCGGCGGCGCGAAACTGCTCGAACGACTTCAGGCGCGCGGCGAGCAGCGCCTCCGTCTCGGCCTCGGCGGGCGGCAACGACTTGGTCAGCTCGCGCACCCGCGCCGACAGCCCGGCGTCGTTCAATACCGTGATTTTTTGCGCGACCGAGGCGGCGGCCAGCAAACGCGGCGGCGCGAGATCGCAGAGCTGCGCCGCGCCCTCGCGCGTGGAGGCCAGCGCCTCGGCGAGCCGCAGTTGCAGTCGTGTGGGCGCGGTCTTGAACACGCCGGCCAGCGCGGCGCTCTGGCCGGGAAACCGGCCCAGCGTCGCGGCCAGCTTGAGCCGCGTGGCTTCGGAAAGATCGGGGCGCTCCAGTTGCGCGGCGAGCCGGGGCGCAAAATAATTTTGGCGGAACGCGCCGATGATTTCGGCGGCGGCAGCGAGCGGCTCGTCATCGTGTGGAGGTTCGAGCTTGAGCACCGGCGGCGTGAGGCGTCCGATGGCAAGCCACGCGTAGGCTTTGCCGCTGTCGCCGTCCACGAGTTCGAGGCGCACGCGCTGATCGGCGTGCGCGGCGAGATTCCATTCCACGCGCTGCGCCACGTCGTTGCGCGGCGGGTAGGCGCGGGCCAGCTCCGCGCCGCCCGCGTCGTCCACGAGCCGGGCGAAGCTCAAATCGTTTGCCGCTGCTTTGGGAGGCCCGCGATGCCCGCAAATCCAGAACACCAGCCACGGCGGGCACGCGAACGGGCGCGACACCAGCGAGCCGGTGCGCTGTTCGATGGCTCCGCCGCGCGGCGGCAGCGAACTGGAAAGCACGGCCATGGTCTTGCCGTCGGAGCACGTGCGCTGATCGAGTCCCCACGGGCTGGGGCCGGCGGGCTTCGACGCGGGCGGCACCGCCGTCCATTCGCGCCCCGGCTTTGATTCGATCTGCGTGAGCAGCCGCCCGGCAAGGTCGGAGGCCCACTCGAACATCGCGGTGGACTGCGGCCCGCCGGGCTGGGCGGAAAGGCCCTCGCGCAGCGCGCCGAGGAGCGCGGCGGAATTTTCCTCGTTCGCAAACCGCCTTTGCACCATTCGCACAAAACGCTCCTCGTCCTCGGAGCGCAGCCGGCGCGCGATGGTGGTGAGCGTGGGCAACAGGTCGCCCGGCTCGCCGGCCTGTCGTTCGAGCCACGCCATCAGCCACGCGGCAGCCGCCGGGTTTTGAACCGCGCGCATGACCGGCAGCAGTTCCACGTCGGACGCGCGGGCCTTGGCCAGCTCGATGAACGCACCGGGCAGCTCCAGATGATTTCGCAGTGCGACGCGCAGCGTGTGGCGGAGCGCCTCGTCCTCCGCCGGGGTTTTTTGGAGAAGCGAAACGAGCTTCGGAATGTTCCGCGCATCGGGATGAAACGCCACCGTCTCGGCCACCTGTCGGCGGACACGCGCGTCGAACTTGGCGTCGTTGAGCAGCGAGAGCGCCCTGCTTTGCTGCGACTGGCTCCATGAAGCTTTCTCGTTTTCCTTCCAGCGCCAGTCTTGCGCGAGCTTCTGTTCGCGGGTCAGCGGCCCCGGTTTCGTTGCGCCGCTTTTCACGATGCGCCAGATGCGCCCGCGCTCGCGGTCGCGGCCCGGATGGTGGCGGTCCACTTCGTAGTGGCCGATGATTTTGTTGTAAAAATCTGCGACGTAAAGCGCACCGTCCGGGCCGAGCTGCAAATCCACCGGGCGAAACCACGGGTCTTCGCTCACGAGAAAATCCTCCTGCTCCTCCGCGCGCGCGGTCGCGCCGGTGAACTTCACGTGGTCGCGGTTGATGCGCGAGGTGACGACGTTGCCGAGCAGCATCTGGTCGTCCCACTCCGCGCCCCACACGCCGCCGTGAACGTGAACCAGCCCGCACAGGCCGGTGGAGTTGTGCCGGTGCGGGCACATCACCGGAGCGAAGCCGAGGCCATCGTGCGGCTTGCCGAAGCTCGGATAAGTCGAGCCGCGCAGCAGTTGCATGAGCGGATCGGAGTGGCAGTCCGCGCTGTAAAGCTGCCCGAAGCGGTCGAAGCACAGGCCGAACGGATTCACCTGTCCGCGCGTCCAGATTTCCACGGCGGAGCCGTCGGGGCGGAAGCGGAAGACGTTTCCAGAATTCATCTCCAGCACCGTGCCGGGATCGCCGAGTTTTCTTCCGCCAAGTTTTTCAGGACGCACTTCGAGGCGGCTGGTGTTGTTGAAACCGTGCGTCGCGTAAATCCAGCCGTCGGGGCCGAGACGCAGGCTGGCGATGTTGCCATGCACGTCGCGCTCGTAGCCGAGCGGGCCGAAGAGCACCGTGCGCCGATCACACTTGCCGTCGCCATCGGTGTCCTCGAAATACCAGAGGTTCGGCACGCTCCACGCGATGCAGCCGCGCCCGTAGGGCAGCACGCCGATGGGGATGTTCAAACCATCGGCGAAATCCGTGGCCTTGTCCGCACGCCCGTCGCCGTCGGTGTCTTCGAGAATCTTGATAGCGTCGCGGCTGCCGCGCACGCGCGAGCCTTGCGCGTCCTCCCAGCGGTTCGTCGCGGCGGCGAACGGATACTCGGTGGTCGAGGAAACCCAGAGCCGTCCGCGCGCGTCGAACGCGAGGTTGATGGGCTTGTTGATCATCGGCTCGGAAGCGAAAAGCTGCACCTCGAAGCCCGGCGGCACTTTCAACCTCACACGCTCTTCGTCCGGGGAAAGCGCTTCGGTCGTCCGCACGAGCGCTTTGAAAGCGTCATCTTTCTCCGCTCCGAAAAGCCGCACAGACACGAGCAGAGCCAGCGCAATGACAAGGCGGTGGAGCATGAATCAGCTCAAGCGTTGCCCGGCGGCAGGCGCAGTTCCGCTTCGAGCGGCTGCACATTGGGAAGCTGTTTCTCCGCCGAGGTCGCGCGGAGCTTTTGGATTTTGTCGCCCTGCGGGCGCACCATCCGCTCGTAGCTGCCGACGGCCTTGTTGTAGGCGTCGTTCGCTGTTTTCAAGCCGTCGCGGATTTTTTCAAAGTGTTCGGTGAACGTCGTCACCCGCGAGTAAAGCTCCCCGGCGGCCTCGGCGATCTCGCGGGCGTTTTCCGTCTGCGCGTGCTGCTGCCAGCTCACGCTCACGGAGCGCAGCAGCGCGATGAGCGACGCCGGGGTCGCGATCATGATGCGCCGGCCCGCCGCCCAGACGATCAAATCGTGATCCCCTTCCAAGGCGGCGCTGAACAGGGATTCCGCCGGCAGGAACAGCACGACGTAATCCAGCGCGTTCGGAAACTGCCCCGGATAATCGCGGTCGGCCAGCGCCTTGATGGTCGTCTTCAACTTCGCCGCGTGCGCCGCCAAAGACTCGGCGCGCTTCGTGGCGTCGGCGGATTCCAGCGCGTTCAAAAAATCCAGCTCCGGCACCTTGGCGTCCACGATGATGATGCGGTCGCCGGGCAGCTTGACGATCATGTCGGGCTTCTTGTCGTCGGACTGCGTCTGCTCGGTGAAATCACAGTGCGCGCTCATGCCCGCCGCCTCGACGACGCGCCGCAGCGTCTCCTCGCCCCAGCGGCCGCGCGCCTGGTTGGACTTGAGCACCATGCGGAACTGCTGCGTCTCGTTCGCGAGCGAGACGTTCGACTGCGAAAGCGTTTCGAGCTGCTTGCGGACTTCGCCGAGCGCGGAGGCCTGCGAGCTTTCCGTCTGCTGCAACCGCTTTTGATACGTCTCCAGTTGCAGTTTGAGCGGCTCGACCAGACCTTTGATGGCCTCCTGCCGCTGTGCCAAATCCCCCTTCGCAGTTTCCTGGAACGTGGCGAACGTCTGTTTCGCCCGCTCTAAAAACTCCGGTTGAATCTGTTTCAGCGCCTCCGCGCTCAACCCCTTGAACGCCTCGCGCAAGTCCGCCAGCGCCTTGTCCTGCGCGGTTTTGGCTTCGACCAGCGCGCGCTCGTGCAAGGCCCGCTGCTCGCTCAACAACCTCTCCGCGCTCGCCTGGTTCGCCTGCGCGGTGGCGAGGACGGTCTTGGTTTGAACCACTTCGCCGCGCGATTGATTGAGTTCCGCCTCGCGCTGGGCGAGCTGCTGGCGCAGTTCATTTTCCAGCCGGGCATCGGCGGGCGCGGCATCGCCGCGCTGGGCGCGGCCTTGCAGCCGGCCAATCGCCCAGCCGAGACCAAGGCCAATCAGTCCGGCGATGAGAAGTTGAAATCCAAGCGGCATGGCGGCGCAACGGTCATACAATGGACGGCCTTCGGCAAGCACTTCGTCACGGGTGCGCCGGGGTTTGTGATTGTCGGCGCGGGCTTTATTCCGCACCATTCGCCGAAAACATGGTCGTTGCCATTTCAACCGTCGCCAAAGATGCCCCCGCCCAAATCCAGCTTTCTTGACAAGGTGCTCGGCCGCATCAACCGGCTCGACGCCGAGGGGCTGCAGTCGGTCGTCCAGCGCCTCGCGCGCGAGCGGGCGTTCCTCGAAACAATCTTCAACACCATCGAGGACGGCGTGCTCGTGGTGGACGAGCACGGGAAGATTCTTTACTTCAACCAGGCCGTGACCAAGCTCCTCGGCCTGCAACCCGGCCAGGCCGAGGGCCAGCCCGTCACGCGGCATCTGCCGGAACTGGACTGGGAAAAAATCTCCCGCCACGATCAGGCCGGTGGCGAGCGCGTGGCGCGGCACGAGTTTGAAGTGCATTATCCGCGCCCGCGCTTTCTCCGTGTCTATGCCGCGTCGCTCGACGGCGAGGCCACCGGCAGCACGGGCGTGGCGCTGATCCTCCGCGACGCCACGGAGGCGCGACGCGAGACGCACGCGGCCATCGAGAGCGAGCGGGTGCAGGCGCTGACGCTGCTGGCGGCGAGCGTGGCGCATGAAATCGGCAACCCGCTCAACGCGCTGCACATTCACCTCCAGTTGATGGAGCGGGAAATTAAGAAAATGGATCGAGAGTCGAGAGTCGAGAGTCGAGAGCCAAAAGCACGCGCCGCCACCTCCAACTCTCGCCCCTCGGCTTTCGACCCTCGACGCCTGGAGCAATATCTCAACGTGGCCAAGGGGGAAATCGCCCGGCTGGATTACATCGTCACGGAATTCCTCCAGGCCCTGCGCCCCACGCCGCCGCAGTTCAAGCTGGCGTCGCTCAACGACGTGGTGGGCGAAACCGTCGCGCTGCTCCAGCCGGAGCTGGACAACCGGCAGCTCCAGACGCGCGTCAAGCTTGCCCGCGCCCTGCCTTTCGTGCCATTGGATGCGGCGCAAATGAAACAGGTGCTCGTGAACTTGATCAAAAATGCCATGCAGGCCATGACGACCGGCGGTTCGCTCACGCTGCGGACCGGCGAATCCGCCGACGGCGTGTGGGTGAGCGTGGCCGACACTGGCGGCGGCATCCCGCAGGAGCAGATCAACCAAATCTTCCAGCCGTTCTACACCACGAAGGCCAAGGGCACCGGGCTGGGACTAATGATCGTGCAAAGAATTGTTCGCGACCACGGCGGGCGCATCGAACTCGACAGCCACGTCGGCAAGGGCACGACGTTCCGCGTCCACCTGCCCTCGCCCGAGCGCAAGCCGCGGTTATTGGAGGCCCACACGCATGACTAAACCGATGGTGCTCATCGTGGACGACGAGAAGACGACGCGCGACGGTTTGCGCGCCGCGCTGGAGGAGCGTTACGACGTCTATATCGCCGAGGACGCCGCGACGGCGATGACGCTGCTGGAGCAGGAGCATTTCCAAGTGCTGCTGACCGACCTGCGCCTGCCGAACGAGGACGGCATGAAGCTCATCGCCCGCGCCAAGTCGCTGCCCAAGCCGCCCGTGTGCATTTTGATGACCGCTTACGGCTCCGAGGAAGTCGCTGTCGAAGCGATGAAACGCGGCGCAGACGACTACATCGCCAAGGGTCGGCTGCAAATTGACGAGCTGGAAATGCGCATCGCCCGCGCGCTCAAGAGCCAGACGCTGGAGGCGGAAAATGTCTCCCTGCGTCAGCAGCTCGACACGAAATTCGGGATCAACAACATCATCGGCGAAGCACCGGTGATGAAGGAGATTTTTGAAATCGTCCAGCAGGTCGCGCCCGCCCGCGCCTCGGTGCTGATTCTCGGCGAAAGCGGCACGGGGAAGGAACTCATCGCGAAAGCCATTCACCAGTTGAGTCCGCGCGCACGCGCGCCGCTCATCACGGTGCATTGCGCCGCACTCGCACCGACGCTGCTGGAAAGCGAACTCTTCGGCCACGAGCGCGGGGCGTTCACCGGCGCACATGAGCGGCGTATCGGACGCTTCGAGCAGGCGCAGGGCGGCACGCTGTTCCTCGATGAGATTGGCGAGATTGACGCCTCCATTCAAATCAAGCTGTTGCGCTTCCTCGGCGAGCGCACGTTTGAACGCGTCGGCTCCAACAAGACCCTCACCGCCGACGTGCGGCTCATCGCCGCGACGAACAAGAACCTCGCCGCGCTCGTCAAGGCCGGGACTTTTCGCGACGACCTGTTCTTCCGGCTGCGTGTGGTGGAAATTCACCTGCCGCCGCTGCGCGAGCGCCGCGCGGACATTCCCTTGCTCGCGCAGGCGTTCCTGCGGGAATTTGCGACGGAGAACAGCAAGTCGGTGAAGGACTTTTTGCCCGAGGCGATGGAGGCGTTGCAGCGGCACAACTGGCCCGGCAACGTGCGCGAGCTGCGGACGGCCATCGAGCACGCCGTCGTGCTGTGCCGGGGGAATTCCATCGCGTTGCGCGACCTGCCCGCCAGCGTGCGCCACGCCGGGACGCCGGATGCGGCGGAGATTGGCGAGGGCTTCGGCGCGAACACGCCCACGGTGCACGAGGCGGAGAAGGCGCTGCTCGTCCGCGCGCTCAAGGAGTGCAACGGCAACCGCACGCTGGCCGCGCAGAAAATCGGCATCAGCCGCCGCACACTGCACCGCAAGCTGCACACGTATCAACTGGAGGGGATGTAGTCAGCTCTAACAATCCGCATAATGTTCAACATTCGATCTTCAAAATTGAGACTAGAAGTGCAGAAGCTTGGCCACAGACCCAAAATTCAAAATAGACTGGGTTTAGTCGTAGGAGCTTTAACTGCGAGCGCAACCCTCTTTGTATCCTGCGAGAAGAAACCTGCTTCAGATTTAATCACCAAGGAGTTTGATCGGGTTTTAGCCATTTATTGCGGTGAAGATATGAAAGTGGCTGAAGAGGCGCTTTTGTCTTATCGGGAGAAAATCAACATTGCCGAATCAAACAGAACTCCAGGGATTCGTTTTGACGCCGCCCGCGGGCTGGTCGATGCAAGGCTTTTCCTACTTTATGTAAAACTGGAGTCACCAAAAGCTGATGAAATGTTTCCAAAGTTGGCTGAACACTTCAATCGTGAGCGCGAATACGGCGGACAACCTAAAACTAATATCACCAGGGAAAGCTTGATTTATGGAATTGAGCTGCTTGACCGCACTCTTGATGTCAAATGGAAGCGTCGGCAAGCCGAGACAAAGTAGCAGTCTTTTCTATTGATCTATGCCGTTACAAGAATGGATTCACTCGCTGGAGGAGGGCAAGGGCGTTGCCTTCGTCAAGGCGCTCACCTTTGTCGCGGCGTTTCTGGTCATCGCGTTCATCTACGACGTGCGCGACTTCAAGAATTACTCCACGCCCGAGGCCATGGACACCGCGCAGCTCGCGCGCAACCTCGCCGAGGGCCGTGGCTACACCACGGAATTCATCCGGCCCTTGAGCCTCTACCTCCTCGCGCGCCAGCACGGCGGCAAGCTCGACCTGAACTCGCCGCATCCTGACCTCGCCAACCCGCCAGCCTATCCGTATCTGCTCGCGGGCCTGATGAAGGCCACGACGATGGACTTCCGGGCGCAGCGCGGCGCGGAGACGATGGTGCAGCAGCCGGAGTTTCGCATCGCGATTTTGAACCAGGGGCTTTTCCTGGTCGCGCTCTGGCTGGTGTTCGGCCTGGCGAAGCGCTTGTTCGACGAGCCGGTCGCGTGGCTCGCGACAATTGCACTGGCGGGCACAGAACTGTTCTGGCGCTTCAGCATCTCCGGCCTTTCGACGATGCTGCTCGTCGTGATTCTGCTCGTGATTGTCCGCTGTCTCGTGGCCGCCGAGCGGGGCGCGCGGGAAAGCGAGTGGGGCTACGGAAAGTTGCTGCCGCTGGCGCTGCTGGCGGGCGCGTTCGTCGGCCTCGGCGGGCTGACGCGGTATTCCTTCGCGTGGATGATTGTTCCCGTGTTGGTGTTCTTCATCGCGAACTTCGGCGCACGCCGGGCCACACTGGCACTTGTAGCGCTCGCGGCATTCCTCGGCGTGATGTCGCCGTGGTTGATGCGGAACTACCAGGTCAGCGGCACGCCTTTCGGCACGGCAGGCTACGCGCTTTACAGCGACACCGACCGTTTTCCCGGCAGCCGGCTGGAGCGCTCGCTGAACCCGGTCAACCTCAACTCGCCCGCCGACTTGAACAAGGCCGACGCGGGCGAGCACTGGGACAAACTCGTGGCCAACACGCTGTCCATGATGCAAAACGACCTGCCCAAGTTCGGCGGAAGCTGGCTCGGGGCGTTTTTCCTCGTGGCCCTGATGCTGACGTTTCAGCGACCGGCGCTCGTGCGGACGCGGAGTCTTCTCGTCATCAGCTTCCTTGTGCTTATGGTGGCACAGGCGCTGGGGCGGACTCACCTGACGGCAATGTCGCCGGATGTAAATTCCGAAAACCTGCTCGTGATCCTCGCGCCGCTGGCGTTCATCTACGGCGCGGGGCTGTTCATGGTGCTGCTGGAGCAGATCAACCTCGAATACCTCCAGACACAGCGGCTGGTCTGCGGGATTTTCCTGACGATCCTCTGCGTGCCGCTGGTTCACACGCTCACCGGGCGCGTCTTTCCGCTGGCGTATCCGCCGTATTATCCGCCGGTGATTCAGGAAAACGCCGCTTATCTGGAGAAGAACGAGCTGATGATGAGCGACATGCCCTGGGCCGTGGCGTGGTATGGGCAGCGCCGCTGCGTGTGGCTGGCGCTCGACGTGCGGAAGGAGTTTCTCGCGCTCCATCAGGCCCATCCGATCAACGCGCTCTATCTCACGCACCTCACGCTGGACAACAAGCTGATCAGCCAGATGATCAGCGGCACGGAGTTTGAATGGGGCCGGTTCGCCGCGCAGGCCGCCGTGAACCAGGAGGTGCCGGACGGTTTCCCGCTCAAATACGGGCTGGCCACGCTGCTGCCGGAACAGCTCTTCCTCGCCGACCGCGAGCGCTGGCGGGAACGGAAGCGCCCGGCCCCGCCCGGCGGGCCGGCAAAATAATGGTTGAATAATGCCCGTTTTAGGGACTCTAATCAGCCATGACTCGATGTGCCGCCCAAACCAACCGCCCCACCGTGGGCGGCGGCGGATGTCTGGTCAGCGCCGCCCGGTGACGGGAGGCGCAACAAGCAGCAACCTCAACCCCAAAAACAGCAACACCATGAAGAAACTCATCGCACTCCTCGCCACCGGGGCTTTCGCGGCCAGCGTTTTCGCCGGCGAATTCCCCGACGTCAGCATCGCGGAAGTCAAAGAAGCCATCGCCGCGAAGAAGGCCACCGTCATTGACGTGAACGGCAGCAAATCCTTCGCGAAGGGCCGCGTCCCGACCGCGATTGACTACGCCTCCGTCAAGGGCAAGCTGGCCAGCGCCCTGCCGAAGGACAAGAACGCGCTCGTCATCGCCTACTGCGGCGGCCCCAGCTGCAAGGCCTACCAGGCCGCGGCCAAGGAAGCCGAAGCGCTGGGCTACAAGAACGTGAAGCATATGTCCGCAGGCATCTCGGGCTGGCTCCAGGCTGGCGAGAAGACCGACAAGACGAACTAAACTTCGCTCTCCAATCAAAAGGCGCTCTGGAAACGGAGCGCCTTTTTTGTTGGTTGCAGGTTTTCAAGTTGCAGGTTGCAGGTTCCGAACTACGCCGACGGTCTTGGAAACAAACCTGCGACTCGGCTTCACCAGTCCTTCAACGTCGCCTTCAGAATCCCGTGGATGGCCTGCTTCTCCGCCGCCGGCAGATAGGCGTATTCCTTGTCGGGCCGCTGCGGGTCGAGCGCGGCGCGCAGCCGCTGATACACGCGCTGCTTCATTTCGGCGGGCAGCCCCTGCACGATGGAACTGTAAATCATGTAGCTGCACCGGTGCTTGAAGATCCGCGTCTGCAAGTCGAAATCCTTGAGCGAAATCCCGCCGGGCGTCGCGCGGCGGGACTTCAGGAAGTCCGCCTTGAACGCCGCGTCGCCCGCCACGCCGCCGCGCGGCAGCGGCGCTTCGTCCGCGAAGAGCGCGTAACGAACCACCTTGTTCGCCTGCTCGTCCAGTTCCTTCACTTGCGCGAGCGCGAGTTTCCCTTTGCTCGCCGCCAAAACCGTCCGCGCACGATAGCCGGCCTCGACCACGCGGTTCACGAAGCCCGCCTGATGCTCGTGCAGCAGTTGCGGCAGCACGTCGCTCGTCGCCACGGGATACCGCGCCCAGTCGAAGCGCTCGCCCGGCGTCACGGGAATCTTCGTGATTATGCCCGCCGAAGACTGCCCGATGAAATTGCCCAGATGGCTCGTGAAGTTTGGCAGCCCCGTCAGATACCAGCCGCCGAAGCGCTTCTCCAACGGAATCTGATGCCCGGTTTCCCCGGTGCGGAAGGCGTTCAGGCTCCCGCCGCGCTGCCCGGGCAGGACGGACTTCACCAGCAGCCCCGGCACGTAGCCCGAATCCTCGCCCGCGTGGCAGTTCATGCAGCGCGTTGCGCGCTCGGCGCGAATGGGCTCGCCGGGCCGGGGGATGTCGAAGATGTAGAAAATCCCGCCCAGCTCCGGGTCGAGCGAAACAATCTCAATCCGCCCGCGCGGAATGTAGCCGACGTAAAGGTGCTCGTTGAAAAAAAGCGCGCGCGGGTTCTCCGGTTTGATGAGGCTCAATTGGAGACTCGTCGTCGAGAAGAGCAGCATCTGTGATGTCGGCGCGATGCCGAGCTTCTTCAGCAGGCTCACCAGGAACGCCTTCTCGCTCGTGCGGTCGAGCGGGATTTGCCCCGACTCCATCGCGGGCTTGAGCAGCGAAAACGGGTCTTTGAGCGGACGCTGCCAGTAATTGTGCGGCGGCTTGTCGAAGTCCTGATACGTCGGCGCGTCCGCCGCCGGCGCGGACAACGTCCACGCCTGCGCCAGCACAAGAAAAATCAATATCCGCAAATGCCGCATGAGCAGGGAAAGCTACCCATCGCCGACGCTGCGAACAAGCCGGGGATTCACAGATAGCAATTTGTGTCGCGCGAAGGACGCGAAGGTGGCGAAGCAGGACCATCTCTTCCCGTTCCTTCGCCACC
>JACRJY010000163.1 GCA_016235585.1 Verrucomicrobiota bacterium
GCGCGAACTGGCGACGCAGGGCATCAAGGTCAACCTCAACTGGAAAGGCCCCATCCGCGAGGACGACCGCGACCAGCAGATTCAAGTCGTGGAGAACTTCACTGTCCGCCGCGTGCATGGCATCGTGCTCGCGCCGCTGGATTCCAAGGCGCTTGTCGCGCCCGTGGAGAACGCGCTGCGGGCGAAGATTCCCGTCGTCATCATTGACTCCGGTCTGAACTCGGACAAGCCGGTCAGCTACGTCGCCACGGACAACTTCCGCGGCGGCCAGCTTGCGGGCGAGCACCTCGGCAGGCTGCTCAACGGCGCGGGCAAGGTCATCATGCTGCGCTACCAGGTCGGCTCCGCGAGCACCGAGGCGCGCGAGGCGGGCTTCCTCGACGTGATGAAAAAGCAGTTTCCGAAGATTGAACTCATTTCCACCGACCAGTATTCCGGCGCGACGCGCGACTCCGCGTATCAGGCCTCGCAGAATCTAATCAACCGCTTCGGCAGGGACGTGAACGGCATCTTCGCGCCGTGCGAGCCGGTGACCATCGGCATGATGCTCGCGCTGCGCGAGAAGGGCCTCGGCGGCGGCAAGGTGAAGCTCGTCGGCTTCGACGCCGGCACGCAGTCCGTGGACGGCCTCAAGCGCGGCGACGCGCAGGCGCTCGTGGTGCAAAACCCGGTGCGCATGGGCTACCTCGGCGTGAAGGCGGTGGTGGATTACCTCCAAGGCAAGAAAGTGGAAAAGGTCGTGGACACCGGCGTGACGCTCGTGACGCCGCAGAACATGGACTCGAAGGAATCCAAGGAACTGCTCTACCCGCCGCTGGAGAAGTATTTGAAGTAACGCGCGGCGGCTGTTCCCAACTCCACCTCACCATGCCCGAAGCGCAGTCCGAACGGAAAATCAGTTTTTTGAAACTGCTGAACACGTTCGGGCCGCTGCTGATTCTGGCGTTCATTTTCCTGCTCTTTGTCGGGCTGCTGGATGCCGAGGGGCGCAGCGCGTTCGTCTCCTTCGCCACGTTCAAGACGGTGCTCACGCAGACGGTCATCGTCGCCCTCGGCGCGCTGGGCATGACGATGATCATCGTCAGCGGCGGGATTGACTTGAGCGTCGGCTCGACCATCGCGCTGGGCAGCGTGGTGGGCGCGACGCTGATCCAGAAGTCCACCGGGCTGCCCGCCGTGATTCTCGCCACGATCCTCACCGGCGGCGCGGTGGGCCTGCTCAACGGCGGCCTGATCGCCGGGCTGCGGCTCACGCCGTTCATCGTCACGCTGGGAATGCTCGGCGTCGGGCGCGGGCTGGCGAAGTGGCTGGCGCGCAACCAGACGGTGAACTTCAACGAATCCGCCATCGGCGTCATCATGTCCGACCCCGATCCGTTCGGCAAACTGCCGCCGCCGGGCGTGTGGGTGGCCGTGGCGCTTGCAATAGCAATGGCGGTGGTGATGCGGCGGACGGTGTTTGGCCGCTACATCTTCGCGCTCGGCTCGAACGAGGCGGCGGCGCGGCTCTGCGGCATTCGCACGCGCTGGATGAAGGTGTGGATTTATTCGCTGGCGGGATTGTTCTTCGGCCTCGCGGGCGTGATGCAATTGTCGCGTTTGCAGCAGGGCGATCCGACGGCGGCGGTGGGCATCGAGCTGGACGTGATCGCCGCCGTGGTCATCGGCGGGGCGAGCTTGAGCGGCGGCACGGGGAGCATTTTCGGCGCGATGATCGGCGCGCTGACGATGGCCGTGCTGCGCACCGGCTCGCAATACATGGACTGGCCAAACTATATGCAGGAGATCATCATCGGCGCGCTGATCATCCTCGCGGTGGCGCTGGACAAGTGGCGGCAGGGGCGGGCGGCGGGTTGAGTTCGATTTGATTTCGTCCTCGTCGTCGTCCTCGTCGTCGTTCTCGTCCTCGAAAGAATTTGAAAAACGAGGACGACGACGAGAACGAGGAGGAGGAGAAAGCGTGACGGGATTATTCACGACCTCCCCACATTTTCCGCCAGTGCAAAAACGGTCTGCCCTTGGACAAGCAACGGCGAGGCAGGGCCGGGTGTTTCATTTATCAAATTCAACCAGCCTGACCAAAAGACTGGATTTAGATGCAAACACAATTGGAACCCGCGCCGGTGGCGAACCGCTTTGTCCGCCTGCGGCTCTGCCCGCGCGCGCACGGGCTGTGCGTGGACGTGAACCTCAATCCCGACTGCCACTGCAACTTCGACTGCGTGTATTGCTCGGTGAACCGCCGGCAGGCCGCGCCGGAGCAGGCGATTGATCTGGCGGTCCTGCAAGCCGAGCTGCAGCAGGTGCTCAAGGAAGTGGAACAGGGGAGGCTGGCTCCCGCGCCGGGCGGATATTCCGGCGAGCTGCGCCACGTGGCGATCAGCGGCGACGGCGAGCCGACGCTTTGCCCGCAATTCACCGAGGCGGTCGAGGCCGTGCTGCACGTGCGGGCCGTCCAGCAGTCGTTCCCGTTCAGACTGGTGCTGGTCACCAACGCCACGCGGCTGGACCGGCCCGAGGTGCAGGATGCCCTCCGGCTCTTCACGTCGGTGGATGAAATCTGGGTGAAGCTGGACGCCGGCAGCCAGGAATGGATGAACCAGGTCAACCGGCCCAGTGCGGTCTCCCTGGAAGCCGTGCTCGCCAACATCCTGAACACCGCGCGCCGCCGGCCCGTGGTGGTGCAAAGCCTGTTTCCCGCCGTGCGGGGCCGGGGGCCGGCGGAGGAGGAGATCGACCGCTATGCGGAGCGCCTGCGCGGGCTGGTGCAGGAGGGGGCGAAGATTTCGCGGGTGCAAATCTACTCGGCCTCGCAGCCCGTGGCCGTGCCGGAGTGCGGGCATCTGCCGCTGCGAACGCTGTCCGGCATCGCCCGCCGGGTGCGGGACGTGACCGGATTGAAGGCGGAGGTGTGTTGAAATTTCGCCGCCGAACCGCGCGGGGCCGCCACGAGGCCGCGCTTCGGTCTTGAAGCCGGCCATGCTTCCCGCTAATTTTTCCGTGATGGAAAATCAGAAGACCAACCGCCGGCTGCTGGAGCAGCTCTCGCGCTCCAAGATTTATCAGGACTACGAGCGCGCCTTCAGCGCCGCCACCGGGCTGCCCCTGTCGCTGCGGCCGGTGGAGTCCTGGCAACTGGCGCAGCACGGCAAGAAGGAGCAAAGCCCCTTTTGCGCGCTCATGGCGCAGACCAGCCGCACCTGCGCCGCCTGCCTCGAAGTGCAGCAGAAGCTGGCGGACAACTGCGTGGACGGCCCGCTCTCGTTGAACTGCTTCGCCGGCATGTGCGACACCGTCGTGCCCATCCGCATCGGCAAGGAGCTGCTGGGCTTCCTCCAGACCGGCCAGGTCTTCACCCGCAAGCCGACGCGCGCGCAGTTTGACCGCGCCGCGCGCCAGCTCTTCGAATGGGGGCTGAAGGCGGATTTCAAGCGCGTCGAGGAGGCCTACTTTCACACGCGGGTCATCACGCCCAGGCAATACGAGGCGATGGTCCGGCTGCTCACAATTTTCGGACAGCATCTTTCGGAAATCAGCAACCAGCTCGCCGTGCAGCAGGAGAACGCCGAGCCGCCGGTCATCGCGCGGGCCAAGCAGTTCATCCAGGATCATCAGGAGGAGGATTTGTCGCTCGGCCAGGTGGCGGGCGCGGTCAACACCAGCAGCTTTTATTTCTGCAAGCTGTTCAAGAAGGCCACCGGCCTGAACTTCACCGAATACGTCTCCCGCGTCCGCGTGGAAAAGGCCAAGAACCTCCTGCTCAACCCCAACCTCCGCATCAGCGAGATCGCCTACGAGATCGGCTTCCAGTCCATCACCCACTTCAACCGCGTCTTCCGCAAGCTCGTCGGGCGCTCGCCCAGCGAATACCGGAAGCACCTGCCGCAGTTCGCCGCCGCGAAAAAGGACAAGTAGCGGAGGCGGACCGCGCGGTTCGCACTCACGTTTTTCCCGACAATTTTGCCGCCAGCCGCACGGCGGCGAAGAGGCTCGCCGGATTCGCCCGGCCCTGCCACGCGATGTCGAACGCCGTGCCGTGATCCACGCTCGTGCGCGGCACGGGCAGGCCGAGCGTGGTGTTCACCGCCGTGTCGAACGCCAGGATCTTCAGCGGAATCAGCGCCTGGTCGTGATACATGCAGATGAACGCGTCGGTCGCGCGCCGCCGCGCCGGCAGGAACGCGGTGTCCGGCGGCAGCGGGCCTTCGACGATCAAACCCGGCGCGCGCGCGGCCTCGATGGCCGGAAAAATAATCCGCTCCTCCTCGCGCTGGCCGAACAGCCCGTGTTCGCCCGCGTGCGGGTTCAGCCCGCACACCGCCAGCCGCGGCGCACGCCCCAGCCGCCGGCGGACGGCGTCGGCGGTGAGTTCGATCACGTCGAGAATCCGCCGCGTGGTCAGCAGCGCCGGCACTTCGTGATAGCCGACGTGAACCGTGACGAGGCTGCACGACAGCTCGTCGGAGAAAAATGTCATGCACGAGCGCGCGGCCTTCATGCGCTCGGCAAAAATCTCCGTGTGGCCGGGATACTTATGGCCGGCGGCGTGCAGGGACTCCTTGTTCAGCGGCGCGGTCGTCACGGCATCCACTTCGCTCCGCATTCCCGCCTCGATGGCGGCGATGACGCAGCGGAACGCCGCCTCGCCGCCCGCCGCGCTGACCTGGCCTGGCGTCACGGCGGCAGCGTCAACGCACCGCAGATCGAGCACCGAGGGAGTTTTCACGGCGGAAAAATTTTCCGGCCAGTCAACCAGGGCAATCACCGGCGCGGTGAGCGGCACGCCGATCTTCTCCGCCACGCGGCGCAGCACGCCCGCGTCGCCGAAAACGACGGGCACGCACTCGCGCGCGATGCCCGCCTCGGCCAGCAGGCGCAGGCAGAGTTCCGGGCCGACGCCGGCGGGATCGCCCATCGTGACCGCGATGCGGGGGAGGCTGCCGTTCATGTCGGGAACATTCTGCGCCGTTTCTTCGCGGGCGGCAACCGCTTCCATCCTCACGGATATTTCAGCCGGAAGTATTGCTGTTCGCCCGCCGTGTCGTTCGTGAGGACGTGGAACACGCCGTTGGTGTTCGTCACGCGGAGCACGCCGCCCATGTCCAGCCACAGCACGTCCGACAGCCACAACGCATCGGCCTGCTGGAGCGTGAAAGTGGCCGACGACGCCGGCCAGCGCAGCTCGATGTCCGTGCTGTTGGTGAGGCGCCGGACGGAAATCGTCCGCTGGGCGTCGCTCACCACGAGCGTGCTCAACGTCGCGCTGTTGTCCGACGGGAGCGGCTCGCTTTCCGCCGCCGTCACATTCGCCTGAAACAACAGGCTCGCCGTGTTGGTGGGCATGACGGCCACCGAGAGAACCGCGCCGGTGAGATTGGTCAGGATGGGAATCCGCCACGTCACCACCTGGTTGGTCTGCGTCACGGTGCCGGCGGCGGCGGTCGCGGAGAGGAAGGCGGCGTTGGTCGGCAGGTTGTTGGTGAGCAGCACGCTCGTGGCGAGCGACGGCCCGGCATTGCTCACCGCCACCGTGTAGGTGAACGGATGGTTTTGCAGCCCGATCACCGGCGAGTTCGTGAGTTTCACCGACACATCGGCGGCCACCGTCACCACAAAGGTGTCCGCGCCCGTGTCCGCGCCGTCGGTGGTCCGCACGCTCACCGCCCCGGTCATCGCGCCTGATGCCGGCACGGTGGCGATGATTTCCGTGGTGTTGGTGTTGGTGAACACCGCGTTGTAGCCGCCAAAACGGACGTTGGTGACGGTGTTGAAGCCGTTGCCGGAAATTGTCACGAGCGTCCCCGCCGGGCCGGCCAGCGGCGTGACGGAATAAATCTTCGGCAGCACGGAGAAGGAATTCGTGGTGATGATCAGGCCCGCCGGCGCGGTGAGGCGCAGCGGGCCGGTCAGCGCGTTGGTCGGCACCGCCGCCACGATCTGCGTCGCGCTCAACGTGAAGCCCGCGCTGACGTAGAGCGAGCCGCCCGCCGTGAACTCCACCGCCGACACGCCGGTGAAGCTGGTGCCGTCCAGGATCACGCTGCCGCCGACAATGCCGTTGGTCGGCGTCAGGCTCGTCAGCCGCGGCGGCAGGTAAAAGTCGTTGGTGGTCGTGGCGGTGCCGCCCGGCCCGCTCACGCTGATGGGGCCGGTGGTGGCCGCCGCCGGAACGTGCGCGAGGATCTGCGAGTCCGAGGTGACACCGAACGTGGGGTCGCTCACGCCGTTGAACGCCACGCTGGTCACGCCGACGAAGTTCGCGCCGCTGATGGTGACGGGCGTGTCCGCCAGGCCGCCGGCGGGATCGAAGCCCGTGATGACCGGCGCGGCGGCGAATACGGTGAAGTTGCTGCTCGTCGTGTTCGTCCCGGCGGGGCTGATGACGGTGATGGGGCCGTTGCTCGCGCCGGGCGGCACTTCGGCGGTGAGCTGGTTCTGCGCCACGGCGGTGAACACGGCGGACGTGCCGCCAAACTGGACGTTTGTCACTCCGGCGAAGTTCTCGCCGAAGATGTTCACCAACCGGCCCACCTGTCCGCTCACCGGGTCAAAGCCCGTGATGATGGGGCTTAACAGGAAGTTGCTGGTGCTTACGCCAAAGCCATAAGGACTTTCGACACGGATCGGCCCGGCGGTCACGCCCGGCGGCACGGTGGTGTTGATCTGCGAATCCGCCGTGACGGTGAAGGAAATGACGTTGGTGCCGTTGAACGTCACGTTGGTCGCCCCGGTGAAATACTGCCCGTCAATCCGCACCGGGTCGCCCGCCTTGCCGCCGGCCGGCGTGAAGCCGGTGATAATCGGGGCGATGCCGGTCACGACGAAATTGACGCTGCTGGTGGAACTCAAGCCGGCCTTGCGCACGCCGATGGGCCCGGTCGTCGCGCCCGGCGGCACGGCGACGTGGAGCTGGTTCGGCGCGGTGACGAAGAAGTTCGGCGCGTTCGTGCCGTTGAACGTCACGTTGGTGACGCCGGTGAAATTGCCGCCCTCCAGAATCACGACGTCGTTCGTCGTCCCGCTCGTCGGCGCGAAGCTGGAAATGACGAGGCCGTTGCCGATGACGAGGTTGGTCATTGTGAAATTGGTGCCCGCAAAAGTTCCCACGCCCAGCGGCCCCGTCGTCGCACCAGCAGGCACGGTGACTTGAAGCTGACTGCTCGCCGTGACACTGACATTGGCTGCGCGAGTTGAGCCAAAGAGAACAACCGTGCCGGTGTAGGGATACTCGCTAGTTGTCTGAAAATTCGCCCCTTCCACTTGAATCACATCATTCACGGCAGCAACGACGCCGCCCGAACCATACTTATAAAACGTGTCAATCCTTGGCGCGACGTAGAAAAACGAGGAACTCGATGCCTGCCGGTAAGTCGGCGGCGGGCCGACGAGGTATATCACTCCCGTCAGGCCGTTGGTGGGAACCGTGGCCCGGACATAACCCGCGTTAATCACTTGAAAGTCGGCGTTGACGGAACCGAACTGCACTTGGGCGACTCCGGCGGTGAAGCCCGAAATGTAAATGTCCACCTGCCGGCCCGGCTGCCCGTAGGTGGGAGAGAAACTGGTGATGCTCTGCCCATGCGCCGCCAGCGCCCCGGCCAGCAGCCAGAGCGTGAACAGGCAGCGTCCGAGACGCCGAGGTTTCAACCAAGCATTCATTTCAGCCCGCAACTGCGGGACGCGCGTGCGCCTCCAGCCTCAAGCACGGACACTAAAGCAGAAACGAAGCGCCCCGGCAATTACAGGCAATTCCGGAGCCGACGAGCCTGAAGCGCAGCCGGCGGCGAGGAAGCCGGGGAAACCACCGGGAATAATGGCTCAAAAGGCAGGACTCGATCCTTTATTTCTCGCCAGCGTCACTCGGAGCATCTGTTGAGGGCGCAACGACAGGGGAGTCGCAGGTGTGACACCAGTTCCCAATACGAACCGGCTCTTTGGACAACGTTCGCCTCCTCTCCCGCCCTTCGGGCACCCTCTCCTCCACTCGGAGTGGAGGAGAGGGACGGGGAGAGGAGGTGCCTTCCATGATTCCACCCATTGAGACCTCTGCAAAACCCTGTAGCGGCGGTCTGCGACCGCCGGTGATGTCCATATTTCCGAAAGATTCGGCGGTCACAGACCGCCACTACAGCACTTTGGTGGAGTTTTGCAGAGGTCTCCAATAATCAATGGAAATTATCAGTGCAGAACCGCAGCCCTGCGATTCGTGACCGTCGGAGTGGGTTTTCCGAGGGAAACGCGGGATGTCAGCGGAAACGGTTTTAAGTTTTTTTGAGTTTTGCGCGTGTTTATGCGAA
>JACRJY010000164.1 GCA_016235585.1 Verrucomicrobiota bacterium
CGCCGAGTTCCGTGAGCTGATGCGCGAGTTCGCTGGCCTGCTCGCGTGTGCGCGTGACGACGACGCGCTGGCCGAAGAGCGGCCGCTTCTCAAACCAGTTCAACTTCGCGCGCAACTTCAC
This sequence comes from Verrucomicrobiota bacterium, assembly GCA_016235585.1. Taxonomy (GTDB): domain Bacteria; phylum Verrucomicrobiota; class Verrucomicrobiia; order Limisphaerales; family JACRJY01; genus JACRJY01. The sequence goes on from JACRJY010000164.1 coordinate 122, forward strand.
GACGCCGCCGATGATGGTGACGGCGGGCGCGGTGAACTTCGCCCTTTCCACCACGTCTGCGATGGTGGCGAGCGTGCCCTCGATGCTCTGCTGCCGGCCCGTAGTGCCCCAGCGCACGAGCGCGACGGGTGTCTCCCCCGCCATGCCGTGCGCGATGAGCTGCTCCGCGATACGCCGGATGCGCTCGACGCCCATGAGCACAACCTTAGTGCCGGTGGATTTCGCGAGTTGCGCCCAATCAATACTGCTCTCGTCCTTGGTCGGGTCTTCGTGCCCGGTGAGCACGGTGAAGCTGGAGCAGTGGTCACGGTGAGTGACGGGGATGCCCGCGTAGTTCGGCCCGGCGAAGAACGAGGACACGCCCGGCACGACCTCGAACGGCACCTTTGCCGCCGCAAGTTCCTCGGCCTCCTCGCCGCCGCGCCCGAAGATGTAGGGGTCGCCGCCCTTGAGCCGCACGACGGTCTGGCCGGCCTTGGCTTTCGTAACAAGCAACTGATTCAGCTCCTCCTGCGGGATGGCGTGCACGGCGGCGCGCTTGCCGCCGTAGATGAACTCGGCGGACTTGGGCGCGAGGCGCAGCAGGTCGGGATTAACGAGCGCGTCATAGACCACCACGTCCGCGCGTGCGAGCAACTCGGCCCCGCGCCGCGTGAACAAGCCCGCGTCACCCGGCCCTGCGCCGACCAAATAGACTATGCCCTTCTGCTTCATGTGCGCGGGACTGTAAAAGCGGCGCGAAAAAGCTCAAAGGGCAAAAGCAAGGCCCGGCGTGACGGGGCGCCACACCATCGGCGAGCAGGGTGACCCGACATTTTTCTTCACCGTCCACGCTGAATCCAGCATCGTGCACAGCCTATGAGCTTGTTCGATTTGCAGGGTGATGTGGCAGTGGTCATCGGCTCGACCGGCGTGCTCGGCGGCGCGCTGGCGGAGGGACTCGCGGAAGCCGGCGCGAAGGTCGCCGTGCTGGGCCGCAACGCCGAGCGGGGAGAGGCACGCGTGAAGGCCATCCAAGCCAAGGGCGGCACCGCAGCATTCTTCAGCTGCGACGCCATCTCCCGCTGCTCACTCACCGAGGCGCACGAGCAGATCGAGGCCCGGCTCGGCACACCAACGGTTCTCGTCAACGCCGCCGGCGGCAACGCCCCGCAAGTCACAGTCACCGCGGAGCGCCCGTTCGAACAGATCGCCCTTGCCGACTGGCAGGCAAACTTCGACCTCAACCTCGCCGGCGGCGTGCTGCTGCCCTGCCAGGAGTTCGGGCCCGCGATGTGCAAGCGCGGGCGCGGAAGCATCATCAACATCGCCAGTGTTTCCGCGCACCTGCCGCTCTCGCGCGTTGTGACCTACTCGGCGGCCAAGGCGGCGGTGTTGAGCCTCTCGCAGTTCCTCGCGCGCGAGTGGGCCACCAAGGGAGTGCGCGTGAACACGCTCACCCCCGGCTTTTTCCCCGCCGAGCAGAACCGCAAGCTGCTCTTCAACGAGGACGGCTCGCCCACCGCGCGCACCAAGTCCATCTGGGGCCACACACCGATGAATCGCTTCGGCGACTCGCACGAGCTGATTGGCGCGTGCCTCTTCCTCGCCAGCCACAAGGCCAGCAGCTTCGTGACGGGCACGGACATCCGGGTGGATGGAGGGTTCCTGAGCCAGACGATTTAAGGCGAATCATGAACTTGCTCGCTTCAACCGCGCAAACCGGATCCACGGTTTCCCCGGTCCAAGTCGCCGAACTCGTCGCGCAAGCGTGTCCGGCGGCGGATTATCGCGGCAAAAAGGTGCTGCTCATCGTGCCCGATGCCACACGCACCGCGCCGGTGGGGCTGATGTTCCACACGCTTTTCCAGCAAATCGGTGCGGTCACGGCGAACTTCGACATCCTCATCGCGCTGGGCACGCACCAACCCATGAGCGAGGCGGCGATTTGCGACCGGCTGGAAATCTCCGCCGCCGAGCGCGCTGCCACCTACGGCTCGGTGCGCTTCTTCAACCACGAGTGGGACAACCCCGCCGCACTGCGCAACGTCGGCACGCTCACGAAGGCCGACACGCGCGAGCTGTCCGATGGATTGTTCGAGCTGGATGTGCCAGTCGAAATCAACAGGCGCGTCTTCGACTACGACCAGGTCGTCATCATCGGACCGGTGTTCCCGCACGAGGTAGTCGGGTTCAGCGGCGGCAACAAGTATCTGTTCCCCGGCGTGGCGGGGCCGGAGATTTTGAACTTCTTCCACTGGCTCGGCGGCTGCGTGACCAACCCAATGACCATCGGCAACAAGTGGACGCCCGTCCGCCGCGTGGTGGACCGCGTGGGCGCGATGGTGAAGGTCAGCAAGCTCTGCATGGCAATGGTGGTGCGCCCGGACAAGTCCCTCGCCGGCCTGTTCATCGGCACGCCAGAGGCTGCGTGGGATGCGGCCGCGGACGTGTCGCGAGCCGAGCACATCGTCTTCCGCGACCAGCCGTATCACACGGTCCTCTCCTGTGCGCCGAAGATGTATGAGGACGTTTGGACCGCAGGGAAGGCGATGTATAAACTGGAACCCGTCGTGGCAGACGGCGGCGAACTCATCATCCACGCGCCGCACGTCACCGAAGTGAGCGTGACGCACAACAAGACCATGCACGCCATCGGCTACCACTGCCGCGACTACTTCCTCAAGCAGTGGGACCAGTTCAAGGATTACCCGTGGGGCGTGCTCGCGCACAGCACCCACGTGCGCGGCATTGGCACGTTCGAGAACGGCGTGGAGAAGTGCCGCATCAAGGTCACGCTCGCCACCGGCATTCCGCGCGAGGTGTGCGAGCGCATCAACATGGGCTATCGCGACCCGGCGAGCATTGATGTTGAAACCTACGCGAACCGCGAGGCGGAAGGCGTGCTGCTGGTGCGCAAGGCGGGGGAAATGTTGTTCAAGCTGTCGAATCCACCGGCGTGGCAGAAGGGTGTGGAGGAGGCGGAGAAATCAACCTAAACCGACTTCCTCTACTGGAGCGGAGGACGGATTTGGAGGGTTGATTTTGCAGGGGTTTTCACTGGGTCAAGGGCAAAGGTCGCCACTACATCGGTGCGCTCAGTTTGCTTTGGAGAGGCTGATGCGTGGGGGCGGTTGCGGGGGAAGGGTAAGTTTCAACCCGATTTCCGAAGTAGAGCGATAGTTCTGGAGGGATCGTGTCGTTGGCCTCAGATCAAACGTATCCAACCGGCAAATCCATCGGCCACTCACCGATGGATTTGCCGGTTGGATACGGGACACCAGCCGAAGGCTCGACCGGCACGACGTGTTCGGCCTGCCAGCGCACCAACGTGGAAAGACCCAAGCCGTGTTGACGAGCAAAGGACGCACGGGACAGACCGCTCCGCTCATAACGCCGCGCCCACTGTCGGCGCTCCGCCACCGACGTTCGATGCCGATGCCAAGGTAGAACAAATTGTGACTTCACCCCGACAGTTCATCACACAAATTGACTTGTGCACATGCGTGGTTCGGCTGACGGATACGCATCAAGCCCCCCTCAGAGAGCCGGCGGCCGTGCAGTGATTATCAGAGGCGAGAGAGCCTGGGCTACGGCAACAAAACGGCTCGGTAGTAGCGGCGGGGGCTTCCGGGCGAGGTGATGTCGGTAAAGCTGAGGACACCGTGACCGCTGTTGATCGTGGTCAACTGCACCCAGCTTCCGGTGAGAAGCGTCGTCGAATAATCGATCCGGTATGCACGCCCCGGCTCCGCGCTCAAGGCTGCGGAGAATTGGCCGGCGGACACGCTCGACACGCTGGTCGCGGCGATGGTCTGTGTGATCGGGTCGCCGTTAAGCCGGGCAATGCGCCCGCGCAACGCGCTGTTGACGGTGGTGAAGTCACCCGAGAGCACAACCTTGAGATCGGAGAGCAGCAGCACCGTGTAGATGAGATTGTCCGCGCCCGAACCAGTTGCAAAAGTCGTGTCCAGCGTGCCGTCCGCAAGGAAACGCGCGATACGGCCCGCCGGGGTTCCTGCCGCGCTGAACGATCCATTGACCGCAGCGGCCAGTGCATTTGTGCCGACAGATGCGTAGCTGAAACTGTTGGCGGAGGGAACTGCCGTGACGATGAAGGTCCCGTCGAAGCCCGCCGCATTGAAGGCAGGGTTGACGGTGTTCGTGTTGATGCCCGAGATGATCACACGAGAACCTGGCACAAAGCTGTGCCCGCCCGTGGTGGTGAGCGTGGCGACATTGGCTGTGCGCTCACGGAAGGACACTGTGGCAAGCGAGGGCGGGGTGCCTGTGTCACCGTTGATGGAGGTGAACGCCCCACCGGCAAGAATCCGGCCATCTGCCTGCGCGACCACACTGAGCACGGTGTCATTCATCACCGGGAAGAACGTGGCGTCAACCGAGCCATCGTGGTTGAGACGGGCCATGCGCGAGCGGGGCACGCCGTTGATGGTCCCGAACAGGCCGCCGATGACAATCTTGCCGTCAGTCTGGATGCTGATGGAGGCGACGGTGCTGTTTGCGCCGGTGCCGGTGTTGAACGTCGAGTCGATCGTGCCGCCCGCGGTGAGTCGAACGATGCGGTTGACGGTCGTGCCGCTAAAGGTGGTGAAGGATCCGCCCACCAGCACCTTGCCGGCATTGGTGCCGGTTGTGTAGAGCGCGATGGCGTTGACGAAGCCGTTCGCGCCATTCGTGCCGGTGTTGAAAGTGGTGTCTAGCGAACCGCTGGAGTTCAAGCGAGCGATGCGGGTGCTGTTGGAAACGGAGCCGTTATAGCTCGTGAAGCCGCCGCCGATGAGCACCTTGCCGTCCGCCTGCAACGCCATTGCGTTCACAGAGCCATTCGCGCCGCTACCCACGGAGAAACTCGTGTCGAGCGAGCCATCCGCAAACAGGCGGGCCACGCGACTGCGGAGCGAACCGCCCACGGAGGTGAAATCGCCTCCAATCACGAACCGCCCGTCTGGCTGCAGAACCAGCGCGTTGATGTTGGTGTCTGCACTCAAACCGGTGTTAAAGGTAGTGTCCAGCGAGCCATCAAGGTTCAGCCGCGCGAGCTTGTTACGGCTGAGCCCGTTGAAGGTGGTGAACTGGCCCGCGGCGACCAACTGGCCGTTGGTCTGCTGCACGACGGCGAACACTGTCTTGTCAAATCCGACGACTGGATCGAAAGCGAAGTCCACGCCGCCCGCGCCGTCATTGTCCACAATGCTCAAGGTGGCATTGCTAAGGCCGAAGCTCGCGCCGCCTGTGGCGTTCGTCAGCCGCAGCGCGATGGTCTCGGTGGACTCCGTGCGCTGGTCATTGAAGATCGGAACGAGGAATGTCTTGGAACCGCTCTCGCCGTCAGCCCAACTGAGGGTCCCGCTGGCATCACCGTAGTCCAGCCCGCTGGTGGCGGTGCCGCCGGTGGAGGTGAGATACTGCACCGTGATAGGCCCGGCGCTTCCGCTGCTGCGCGTGACGGACACCACACCGTTGGAGCTGCTCTCGCCAACCAGGAAGTTCGTGGCGGTGAAGCCGACGGAGCCGACGTTGTCCACGATGGTCAACACGGCGTTGCTGATGGTGAGGAAAGCGCCGCCGGTCGGATTCGACAAGCGGAGGTTCACCGTTTCCGGCGACTCCGAGACGCTGTCGTTGACGATGGGCACCGTGAAAGTCCGGCTGGTCACACCGGGGGCAAAGACGAACACCGCGTTGGTGGCAATGTAATCCGTTCCGGCCAGCGCGCTGCCGTTGGTCGTGGCGAAAGCAGCGCTCACTGAGACATTCGTCACCCCTGCGCGGAGGACCGTGATGGTGGCTGTCCCAGCGCTCTCGGCCACAGTGTAGGCGTTGGTGCTGAACCCGATGCCGATGTCGTCATCCACGATGTTGGCGGTCGCCGTGTTGGTCAGACCAAGCTGGGTCGCCCCAGCCGGCAGCGGGTTGCTCAGGAACAGGCCGAACTGCTCGTCACCCTCGGGCAGCAAGTCGGCGACGATGGGAACTGTGAAACTAAGATTCGACTGGCCCGCTCCGAAGAACAGCGTTGCAGCAGAGACAGTGTAGTCCGCCGTGGCCGCCGCGGCGGACACTATCGCCAGCGGCACGGTGGAGTAGGCCACCGAGACCAGCCCGGTGTTCTGCCCGAAGCGCAGCACGGCGACGCTCAAGGATCCCGCCGCCTCGTTGACCGTGTAGCCCGATGCGCTGAAGCTGAAGGTGTTGTCGTTGTCCACGATGGTGAGTGTGGCGAAGCCATTCGTGCCAACGCCGGCGATGTTGGTCGGCGTGGCGCTTGCAAGTGACAGGTTCAGGAAGCGGTTCAACTGAACGGACTGGTTGTCGCTGATGGCGACCGTGAAGTTCGTGTTGGTGACGCCCGGCAGGAAGATGAGGGTGTTGGTAACGCCCACGTAGTCCACGCCGTTTGTCGCCGTGCCATCGCTGGTCGCATAGTTGACGGTGCCGGCAAGGTTCGTCACGCCATAGCGGATGACGGAGACGGTGGCGCTGGCGGCGTTCTCCAGCACGCTGAAGTTGGTCACTGCGAAGCTGAACTGCATGTCTTCGTCGGTGATCGTCACGGTGGTGTTGGTCAGCGCGCCAAGGAGCGCGCCCCCGGTGGGATTGCTCAGCACGAGGCTGAAAGACTCCTGCTGCTCAACCACCTGGTCGTTGACGATCTGCACGAGGAGGTTGCTGCTGGTCTGGCCCGGCACAAAGTTCAGCACCTGCGTCACGGGGACAAAGTCCAGCCCACCGGTGGCCGTGCCGGACACGCTTGCGATGTCCACGGACACCGCGCCGACAATGCCTCCGATGCGACTCACGGTGACAGTGACGCTGCCGACAGCCTCGGCAACCGTGTAACTGTTGGTGTCGAACTGAAACGTGCCGAAGGCGTCATCATCCACGATGGTCAGCAGGGCGTTGGTGAGGCCAAGTGTCGCGCCCCCGGAGGCGTTGAACAACGTCAGGGCCACGGTCTCACCGCCCTCGACGACCGTGTCATTTAGCAGGGGAACTTGGAATGTCTTGAACGACTCGCCGTCCGCCAGCGTGAGATTGCCGTTCGTGCTGCGGTAATCCACCCCGGCGGTGGCATTTCCCACGCCATCCACAGTGGCGAAGTTGAGGGTCACCGCGCCGGAACTGCCGTTCGTGCGCGACACCGTGATGACCGCGAATCCAGCATTCTCAAAGGCGCTGAAATTTGTGGCCGAGAAACCCAGAACGCCCACGCCGAAATCGTTGTCCACGATGCTCAACGTCGCATTGGAGACAACGCCCAAAGAACCAATGCCGATGGGACCGGCGTTGGTGAGGAACAAGGCCACGGTCTCACTGCCCTCGACGAGAGCGTCATCCACGATGGGCACGCTGAAGGTCCGAACCACCACTCCCGGCGAGAAGGTGAGCGTGCCGGACACATTGGTGTAATCGGCTAGAGCTGTGGCCGTGAGGGCGGTGGTGAAGAAGTCCACCGTCACCAGTTCGTTCGTGCCGCCGGAACGAGCCACCGTCACCAGCGCATTCGTGCCACTCTCTGCAAGGCTGAATGTGGTCGAGGCGAAGGCGATGGATGAATCATTCTCCGCTATCCGCAACACAGCTGTTGGGGGGATGTCCAGGGAAGCCCGGCCTGTAGCGTTCGACAACGTGAGGAACACGGTGCGATCAGGGCGCACCGCTGTGTCATCAATCACTGGCACCAGGAAGGTCCGCAACGTCTCGCCCTGGCCGAAGAAAAGCGTGCCGCCCACAGCCACGAAATCCACGCCGTTGCTCGCCGTCCCACCGGCGATGACCGAGTAGTCCACGGAGACGGTGTTGCTCGTGCCACCGGTGCGTAGCACCGTGATCGTCGCGTTCGTCCCGGCCTCGCTCACAGTGAACAGCGGCGCACTAAATACCAGCAGCCCGGACCCTGCGTTCTGGCCACCATGCAGCCGTGTGAAGCGGTTCTGAGCCACTCCATTGAAATTCGTGAACGCGCCACCGACGAGAATCCGCCCGTCGCCCTGCACTGCCACAGCGGCCACAAGGTTATCCGCAGCAGTTCCGAAGTTGACGGTCGGATCCACCACGCCGTTGCCATCCAAGCGCACGATGCGGCTGCGGCTGTAGCCGGAGAAGTTCACAAACGCGCCGCCCACCAGCACTTTGCCGTCAGCCTGGAGTGTCACGGACGAGACGAAGTCGTCAGGCCCGGAGCCAGGATTGAAGGTCGGATCCAACGATCCGTTAGCATTAAGGCGCATCAAGTTCGTCCTCGCCACCCCATTGGTGGTCGTGAACGCGCCGCCAACAAGAATCTGGCCGTTGACCTGCACCGCGAGAGTGAAGACGGTGCCGTTCGTGATCGCTGCGCCCGGGGCGAAGGTCGGGTCCACGGTGCCGTCCCCGTTCAGCCGCGCGATGCGGTGGCTAGTCACTCCAGCCACGGAGCTGAAGTCACCGGCGATCAGGATTTTTCCGTCCGTCAACGCCGCCACTACCCGCACCTGCGCGTCGGGGCCAGTGCCCACATCAAACGTCGAGTCCAGCGTGCCGTCGAAATTGAGCCGGGCGACAAAGTTCCGGCTGACGCCATTGACTGCGGTGAACGTGCCGCCCAGGACGACACGTCCGTTGTTCTGTATGGCCACACCGTTGACAGCGTTGTTCGCGCCCGCGCCGGGGTCGAAGGTCGTGTCCGGCGAGCCGTCCACGTTCAGCCGCACGATATTGGTGCGCGCAACGTTGCCGACCAGCGTGAAGAGGCCTCCGAGGACCACCTTGTTTGCATTCACGCCGTTCGTATAGACCCCGAGTGCGCGCACGGTTCCTAGTCCGTTCGTCCCGAAGGAGATGACGCCCGCGTCGAAACCGTTGTCGAGCGTTCCATCAACGTTGATGCGGGCCGCGCCCTGCCGAGGAGTGCCGTTGAATTGCGTGAAGTCACCGATGAGCAGCGCCTGGCTGTTGGTCGCGAGCAGGATGGAGGTGACCGTGCCGTTGGCGCCAGCCCCGATGATGAAGCCGGTGTCCACCGTGCCGGCGTTGTTCTCATTGTCCACGATGCGGACAGCGGCCTCGCTCAGCCCCAGCAGCGCGCCACCTGTCGTGCCGAAAAGGCGGACGCTGAAGGTGCGGTTGCCATCCTGCAGGGAGTTGTCAATCAGCGGCACGGAGATCGTCAGGTTCGTGACGCCGTCCGGGAAGGAGAGCACGCCGGTCGTATTCGTGTAATGCTGGCCGGCCACCACCACGCCGCTGCCCGGATACGCCACAGCGGAATCATTGGCGTTCGTAAAGGTCGCGTATTGCACCGTGACCGGGCCGGTGAAGCCATTCGTGCGGACCACGGTCAGGAGTGCGTTGCTGGCGCTTTCCAGGGCGTTGAAAATCACGGAGGTGAAGCTCAGCGCGCCCGGTGCGGAGTCATCGTCCCGTATCGTCAACGTGGCCGTGCTGGGAATGTTCAGACTTGCGCCATTCGTCGGGTTCGACAGCGCAAGCCCCACAGTGCGGTCCCCGTCCACTATTGAGTTGTTGAAAAGCGGGATGGTGATGAGCCGCTCACTGGAATCGCCGCCGGCCCAGGTGAACGACCCGCTCACGGAAGCGTAATGCAGGCCCGCGACCGCCGTGCCTGCGCCGGTCGAGGCGAAGCTCACACCAATCGTTCCAGTGTTGCCGCCAATGCGCTGGACCCGGATCACCGCCGCACCGTCATTTTCGCGGTTCGTGTAAGTGGCGCTGCTGAAAACCAGGTTCCCGAAGATCAGAATGTCGTTGTTGATGATGTTCAGCACCGAGGAGTTCTGGAATCCAATGGTGGCCCCGCCCGTCGGGTTCAGCAGGTCGAGGAAGACGGACTCATTCGTCTCCTGCACCGAGTCGGGCAGAATTGGCACCGTGAAGGTCTTCGTTATCTCACCGTCTGCGAACGACAACGTTCCGATGCTCGGGCTGTAATCCTGATTCGCCCGGGCAGTCCCGTCTCCCGTGCGATAGTCCACCGAAACCACGCCCGTGCTGCCGTTGGTGCGCGTGACGGTGATCTGGGCAAGGACGATGTCAGCGCTCTCGTTGGTCACGTAGGTGCTTTGAGTGAAATTGAACACGCCCGGAGCAACGTCGTTGTCCACGATTGTCAGTATCGCCGACATCTGGCCCGGAACGGCGTTGCCTGTGAGGTTGGTGAGCACCAGCTCGATCGTCTCATTGCCCTCCAGCAGGAGGTCGTCAATTATCGCCAAGCTGAACGTCCTGTTCGTCTCGCCAGGCCCAAACACGAGGGTGCCGCTCACCGGCACGAAGTCCACATTGGGAGTGGCCGAACCATTGAGCGTGCTGGCGAACTGGACCGCCGCCGAACCAGTGGCGCCGCCGGTGCGGGTGACTGTGATGCTCGCGCTGCCACTGCCCACCACCTCGCTGACGTTGTAGGTGGCCGCGCTGAAGCCCAGCCGCCCGTCGTCATTCACGATGGTCAGCAGAGAGTTGGATTGGCCGCCCGAAGCCGCACCGGTGAAGCTGGTCAGCGTCAGGTTCACGAACCGGTCGGCGTTCACGGCCGCGTCATCCACGATGGAGATATTCGTCGATACAAATGTCTCACCCTGCGGAAAGTTGAGCGTGGCAAACACGTTCGTGTAGTGGACACCGTTCGTCGTGGCGCTGCCATCCGACGTGGTGAAGAACACCGAGGCCGCGCCCGTGGTCCCGCCGACCCGCCGGACCGTGATGACGCCCGCACCGCCGTTCTCCGCCACGGAGTAGTTCGCGGACGTGAACTCCAAGCTGCCCGGGCCAGCGATCACTCCGCCATGCAAGCGCACGAGATAGTTGCGCGGGGCGCTGTTGAACGTGGTGAAGCCGCCCGCGAGCACAATCCTGTCGTCGGCCTGCACGGAGATGGCGGCCACGAAGTTGTTCGCGCCAGCACCCACGTTGATGGTCGGGTCAGTCGTGCCGTCCGGATTCAGCCGCGTGAACCGGTTGCGACTCACTCCGTTGAAGCGGGTGAAGTCCCCGCCCAGCAGCATCTTCCCGTCGCCCTGCACCGTCATGTAGAACACCGCGTTGTCCGCGCCCGCTCCGCTGGTGTTGAAGCTCGTGTCCAGCAGGCCGGAGGCGTGGAGCCGGCCCACGCGTCCCACCGCCGTGCCGGCATAGTTCGTGAACGAGCCGGCCATCAGTATCTTTCCGTCCGTCTGCACGAGGAGCGCGCGGACAGTGCTGTTGGCACCGGTGCCCGCAAGGAAGCTGGCATCCACCGAGCCGTTCGCGTTCAGCCGCGCGATGTTGGTGAGAGCGATGCCGTTGACGCTCGTGAAATCACCGCCGATGAGCACCTTGCCGTCCGGCTGCACCGCCACCGCGAACACCGTGCCGTTCGCGCCCGTGCCGGGGTCGAACGTGTTGTCCAAAGTGCCGTTGGCATTCAGCCGCGCGATGAAATTGCGCCCGATGCCGTTGAACGTGCTGAACGCTCCGCCGATGACAACCTTGTCGTCAGTCTGCAAGGCCACCGCAAAAATCGCGTTGTCCGCGCCAGCGCCGGGATCAAAGGTGAGGTCCACTGAGCCACTCTGATTCAAGCGCGCGATGCGCGAACGGTTGGTGCCGCTCACCTGGGTGAAGAAGCCCGACACCAGAATGCGGCCCGTGTTCAGCCCCTGGCCATAGACCAACAGGGAACGGATGGAGCCATTGGCCCCGCCGGGGTTGAACACCGGATCCAGCGCGCCGTTGGCATCCAGTCGCGCAAGGCGGTTACGAGACACACCATTGACCGCCGTAAAATCACCGCCGACCAGCAGATTCCCATCAAGCTGCAAGGCCAGCGCATAGATGGCGCTGTCCGCGCCCGATGCCGTGTAGGTCGTGTCCGCAGAACCCGCCGTGACGTTCACCGACTCGTCATCAATTATCGAGAGGACCGCTGTGCTCGGGAAACCCAGCGTAGCGTTGCTCGGACTCGACAGCGCCAGGTTGATGGTGCGGGTTCCGTCAGCGAGTGCGTTGTCAAGGACCGTCACGCTGAAGTTGGTGCTCGTCTGGCCAGACACGAGCGTGAGCGTGCCGCCAGTGGTGACATAATTTGAACCCGCCAGAGCCGAGCCACCCGTTACCGTGTCAAAGCGGGCCGTGACCGTCCCGGCCACGCCGCCCAAACGCACGACCGTGACAATTGCGTTGGAGCCATTCTCGTTCACTGTGTAGATCGGGCGGCTGAAAGCCAGGCTGCCAAAGGCATCCTCATCCACGATCGTCAGCACGGCATTGGTCACTGTGCCGAGCGCACCAGCCACCGTCGGGTTGAACAGTGCCAGGCTTACCGTGCGGTTGCCGTCCACCACCACGTTGTCCACCAAGGCCACGGTGAACGTCTTCGTGGTTGTCTCCGCTGACGCCCAGACAAGCGTGTTTGTCGCCGTTGCGAAATGCGCCGGTGCTGTCGCCGTCCCATTCGTCACCGCCACCTGCACGGTCAGCGCGCCCTGGCTGCCGCCGGAGCGCAACACGGAAATGAGCGCCGTCCCGGCATTCTCCGCGACGCTGTAACCGGCCTGCGAGAAGTTCAACCGGCCCGCCGCAAAGTCATTGTCAATGATCAGAATGGCGGCGTTGGTCAGGCCCAGCGTGGAACCGCCGCGCGGGTTGAGCAACTGCACCGTGATCGTCTCATCCAGCTCAACAGCCGTGTCATCCACGATGGCCACGGTGAAGGTGTTCGTGAGCTGCCCTGAAGCGAAATTGATGGACCCGCTCGCCGCCGCAAAGTCCAGCCCCACTGATGCCGTGCTGCCGGAGCTTGCCGTCGTGTAATCACACGAGATAGGACCCGCGCTGCCATTGGTGCGGATGACCGTCACGACCGCCGCGCCGACATTTTCGTCCACTCGGAAGCTCGCTTGCGGGAAAGTGAGGATGCCGGGGTTGAAGTCATTGTCCACAACCGTCAGGGTCGCGCGTGAAATACCCAGAGCCACGCCTGTAGCGATGCGCTCACCTGCGAGGAACAACAGGCCCTGCGGCTTCGACAAGACCAAATCCACCAGTTCGTCACCCTCGATGGTGAAGTCCTCCGTGACCGCCACAAAAATATCCGTGCCCCCCCGCAACACATTGTTCGGACCGGTGGCACCATCAGCAGGTCGAGGCCCGGCCACTCCCCAAGTCGGCGAGCGCCGGGCTGCCACGTAGTCCTGACCCGCCGTGCCCGCTCCGGGACCGAACGGTGGATCCACTGTTCCAAAATTCACCAAAGCTGGGCCGATGGGCGGCTCGTTTGTATAGGCGGCGGTGAGCTGCGTGCCGTTGGTGCGTGAAACGGTGATGAACAAGCTCCCAGCATTCTCATCGAGTGTGTAGTTCGGTTGGCTGAAATCAATGTTACCGGCCCCGCGCGTGTCACCACCTTTTACCCGTGTGAAATTGCTGCGTCTGCGGATGTCCGCACGAGGAAACTGGTCGGGCGGGGCGAGCTTGTCGGAACGATCGAAGCCCGCCATCAGCCTCCGCGCGGTTCCATTGGTGCTGGAGAATCCAACAGCCACCGAATTCGCAGCATCCCTGTTGCCGCCACCACCCTGCTGGAAGGAACCGCCAATGATGAACTCCTCTGTGATGTTCGTTATGGCGAAATTGGTCCCAAGGCCCAGTGAGACAGTGGCCGTGTTGGTCGCCGGTTGGATTGCAATGGTGGCGACAAAATTTCGCGGCAAGGTGTTGGACAGGTTAATCAAGCCAGCGAACTGGTTGAAAGCGGAGTCCATAAACTTCGTGTCCAATGTCCCGTTGCTGAGAAGGCGGGCCAACCCGAGACGGCGGGTGCTGTTGAAGTCCGTGAACTGGCCACCGAGAACCGCCTGTCCGTTCGCCGCCATGGCCATGGCAAACACAGTGTCATTGAATCCGCTGCCCGGGCTGAATGTCGTGTCCAACGAACCATCCGGGTTCAACCGCGCAACCTTGTTCCGACGGCGCAGATCGAAGTTGTTGAACTCACCAGCCAGAATGACCTTCTCGACACCCGATGCCGCAGTCGTAACGCTCGCGCTGTAGTCCCAGAGCGTGCCGAGAATGCCGTTGCCCTCGTTGACAACGATGCGAAGCACAGTGTTGGTGCCAGGGCCGAACGGGACAGTGATGCTCGTGTAGCCATTCGTCAGGCCGGAATCAAAAATACGGTTCCCGGCCAGTTGATTCGTTCCGTAATAGACCCGGATGGTGTCCGCAACGTCGTAGAATTGATACTGCAGCGTGATAGTTCCCGACGTGGCCCCGCCGGTGTTCACGTCGAAGATATCCTCCGCCGGGCCTCCCGATGCCGTGCGGTCCACCACGATGGACCCAGCGCCGAGCTGTTCCACACCGAGCGCATAGACGGTGCCGTCCGCCCCCGCGCTGGGGTTGAAAGTCAGATCCAATGCGCCTGTCGCAGTCAGCCGGGCGATGCGGTTACGCGGCACTCCGTTGAAAGTGGTGAAATCTCCACCCACCACCACCTTGCCATCTTTCTGCACACGAATGGCGTAGATGGGGCCGTTGGCACCCGAGCCGGGATTGAAGGCTGTGTCCAGGCCACCATCCACATTGAGTCGCGCGATGCGGTTCCGGTTCGTGCCGTTGAAGCTGGTGAAGTCGCCCACAATGAGCACACGCCCGTTGAAAACACCGCTCGTGTAGTTATGCAGGGCACGGACGGGCGCGTTGGCCCCGGTGCCGGGGTTGAAAGTGGCGTCCAAGACGCCATTGGTGTCCACCCGCGCGATGAAGTTCCGCGCAACCCCGTTGTAGGAGGAGAACCCACCGCCAAAGACAATCTTCCCGTTGTTCGTGTTCGCCACGAAGTTGGTCCCGGTAGGCACGCCATTGGTGTCGAAGAGGGTCACCGAATTGGTCAGCGCCGGATAGACGCCGATCGCCGCCACGAAGTCGTTCGCTCCAACTCCAGGATTGAACGAGGTGTCCAGCGAACCATCCAGATTCATGCGTGCGATACGGCTGCGTGAGAACGTGTTGATCGCAGTGAAATCGCCGCCGACAATGGCTTTCCCATCCTCCTGCACAGCAGCGGCAAAGACGGTGTTGTTCGCGCCGGGCACCGAGTTTTGGGGCGGCACAGTGCGGTCATCGAAATCTGGATTGTAATTCCGGTCGAAGATGCCCGGCGCATCATCGTTGTCCAGAATGGTCACTGTGGCTTCTTCAAGAATGGCACCGTTGACGACGACTCGCATTACGAAGTCCTCGTTGAATTCCGCGATCAGGTCGTCATAAATCGGCACGAACACCACAACATGGCCGCTGTTTGGAATGGTCACCGTCTGCGTTCGTCCATCAAAATCTCCGGTTACTCCCACAGCACCCCCGGGCGTGCCAGCGGAAGCCCAATCCGACCCAGCTTGGTGCGCCAAAGTATTGTCGCCATTAAATGCAAAGGAAAATGACTGGCTGGACCAAACATTTGTGCCGTCGTTGGGATCGCTGAAAACGATGTTCGGCGACGACGGAGGGCCGAAGAGTGAGAAACGCGCGACGCCAATATCCTCGCGCACGCGATACACCTCTCGAGACCAGTGATAGGTGGTAGGCGTCAAAGCCCGTTTGATAAGCACCTGAGATGTTGACAACGCTCCAAGCGAGGCACCACCGGTTGCATTTGAGAGCACCACATCGAACGAGTTGAAGCTAAAAACATTGCCTGTGACATTCGTGATCACGCCAAAGTTCGTAAAGACGATGGGCACAATGAAGCTCTTGGCCATCTCGTGCTCCTTGAAGGTCAATGTGCCGCTGGTGGCCACATAGTCGAATCCCGCCAGAGCGTTGCCGTTCAGGAAGAAAAGGTTTGTGATGCCAAAGAGGTTGGTGCGATCCCTTGTGGTGAAATCGACGCTGACAACACCATCCGCTCCACCGCTGCGGGTCACCGTGACAAGTGCCCCGGGGATGTTGTGATGACGATTGCTGTAGATCAACCCCGTTGGCGGAATGGACGTGAAGAGACCAATTACGGGGGAGATCACTGTGTTGTCCTCGAAGTAATGCGTGTTCGTGGTCTCAGTGTTTTTCACGAGATAATTGGTGGCCGTAAAGCTGAACGTGCCAGCGTTGTAATCGTCGTCCAAGACGATCAACGTCGCACTTGCCAACCCAATGGAAGCCCCGCCTGTCGGCGTGCTCAGAGTGAGATTCACCACCTCGTTGGTCTCAAAGAGGGGATCATCCAAAACGGGGATGTTAAACGTCACGTTCGTCACCGCGTCGGGGAAGACCAGTGTTCCGCTGGTGGTCGTGTAATCAGAACCCTGCTTGGCCGTCCCGTCCGAAGTGCTGAAGTTCACCGTGACCGTTCCCTGGCTGCCGTTGGTGCGGATCACCGTGATGGCTGCGGAGCCGGCATTCTCCACCACAGAGTAGGTCGCGGAGCTGAAGCCGATGATGCCGTTGCTGATCTCATCATCACGAATGAGCAGCGTCGCGTTCGTGAGGCCCAGCACCGCTCCGTTCCCGGGATTCGACAGGGTCAGCAACACTGATTCGTCACCTTCCGACAGCGCGTCGTTGATCACGGCCACGCTGAAAGTCTTGCTCGTCTGGCCATCGGAGAAGTTGAGGAAGCCGTTCGTGAGAACATAGTCCAAGCCCGCGAGGGCTGAGCCGTTGGCCGAGCCAAACTGGACGGACACCGGGCCGGTGCTGCCGTTGGTGCGGACCACGGTCACCACCGCATTGCCCACGTTTTCGAGGACCACAAACTGGTTCGTGGAGAATCCCAGCGCGCCCGGCGAGAAATCATCATCCACAATGGTCAGCACCGCAGTCGAGCGCCCAAGCGAGGCCGCGCCCACTGGATTCAGCAATGTCAGCACCACCGTTTCATTGCCTTCCACCGCACTGTCGGGCAGGACCGGCACGTCGAAGCTCTTCGGGGCCACATCGCCAGCCGCCCACGCCAACTGGTTGCTGACGCTGGTGAAATCCACGCCGGCCACCGCCGAGCCTCCCGTTGTGTTGTAGGAGACGGAAACCGCCCCAGCCCCGCCACCGTTGCGCACGACTGTGATGGTCGCGTTCGAGGAGCTTTCGTTGACCGAGAAAGTCGAGGCGGAGAACTCAATCAAACTGTCGTTGTCCACGATGGTGATCGTGGCGGGGTTGACCGCGCCCACCGAAGCCTGCGGTGAGGGATTAAGCAGAGTAAGGATCACGGTCTTGTTCGCGTTGGCCACAAAGTTGTCCAGAAGGCCGACAAGGATGTTCGTGGTGGCCTGACCGTTGGCAAAAGTCAGCGTGGTGGTCTGCCCGACGTAGTCCACTCCATTCGTGGCAGTGCCATCACTGGTGGCGAACTGCACAGTAGCAGTGCCAGTCAGTCCGACGCGGCGAACCACGGAGACGGTTGTGTTGGCCGCGTTCTCATCCGCCAAAAAGTTCGACTGGGTGAACTCGAAACTGCCACCGCTCGATCCGTTGGCTCCAGCGTTGATGCGGGCCACCCCGTTGCGGGTCTGTCCGTCCACCGCAGTGAACGCGCCGCCGATGACAAATTTCGCGTCCCACGGCTGAATGGCGAGCGCCGAGACAAAGTTGTTGGCCCCGGTGCCGAAGTTGATGGTGGTGTCCACCGAGCCGTCAGGATTGAGACGGCTGATGCGATTGGCTGGAAGTCCGTTGAAAGTGGTGAAGCCGCCGACCAGCACCAACTTGCCGTCAGGCTGCACTGTCACAGCATTCACGTAGTCATCAAACCCAGTGCCCGTGTCGAACGCCACGTCCAGTGCACCGGCGGTGACGCCCACGCCAACAAGCCGGACGATGCGGTTTCGCGCGACGCCGTTGAAGTTGGTGAACCCGCCACCCACGATGACGCGGCCGGCAGAATCCACCGCAAGCGCGCTCACAAACGCGCCCGCTCCTGTCCCCGGATTGAAAGCCGTGTCGAGTGTGCCGTCCGCATTGAGCCGCGCGATGCGGGTGCGGGCGACTCCGTTGAACGTCGTGAAGTCGCCGCCCACCAGCACCTGCCCGTTGGTCTGCAACGCGAGGGCCCGCACCGCGCCATCCGCCCCGACGCTGGTGTTGAAGGAGGAGTCCACAGTTCCATCCGTATTGAGCCGGGCGACGAAGTTGCGTGCCGTGCCGTTGATCGTGGTGAAGAGGCCGCCCACCAGCACGCGGCCATCAGGCTGCTGTGCCATGACGAGCACGGTGTTGTTCGCGCCGATGGATGTGTCGAAGCCACCATCCAGCGAGCCATTGACGTTGAGCCGTGCCAGCCGACCGCGGTTGGTGCCATTGAAGTTGGTAAAGAAGCCGCCGACGATCACGCGCCCGTCCGGCTGGACCAAAACGGCGTTGATGGTGTCACTCGCTCCTGTCCCGATGTTGAAGCCAAGGTCCAACGAACCATCGAGATTGAGCCGGGCCAGTCGGCTGACGTTCGCACCGTTGAGGACTGTGAAGTTGCCGCCCACCACCGACTTGCCCAGCAAGTTTGGCAGCGACAGATTCGTGTTCAAGCCGACTCCCAGAACGATGCTGCTGCCGGTGCCCAGGCCAAAGGTCGTGTCCATGGAACCGTTCTCATTGAGCTGCGCCACTCGATCCCGGGCAACCCCGCTGATGGCTGTGAAATTACCACCCACCACCACGCGCTCCACCGATGTGCTCACCGGGGTGATGGTGCCGGAATAACTCCAGAAGAAACCGTTAAACAGACCGAAACCCTCGTTGACGGTGATGGTGACCACCGAAGATGTCCCGGGGCCATATGGAACTCTGAACGTGTTCGTGCCCAACACGTTCGTGTCCAACAGGCGAACGCCTTCGTAGTAGATGCGAAGGTTATCCGAAGAGAAACTCGACAGTGAGTCAAACGAGATGTTCACGACTCCCGAGGTAGCGCCGATGTCAACCAAGTTGGTGTGGCTGAAGACAAACTGGTTCGTGAGCGAGATCGCCACCGGCAACGGCACCGGCGGCACAAAGACAGCCACCGCTTCCACGGTGTTATTCGCGCCCGTGCCCGGGTCAAACGTCACATCCAGCGTGCCGTCCGCGTTTAGCCGTGCGAACCGGCTCCGAGCCACGCCGTTGACGGTCGTGAACGCCCCGGCCAGCATCACCCGCCCGCTGCCGCGCAGGCCCACGCTCAAGACCGGCCCATCCGCACCCAGGCCGCTGTTGAAGTTCACGTCCAGCGTGCCATCCGCGTTCAGCCGGGTGATGCCGTTCTTCGTCAGCCCCGCAAAGGTGGTAAAAGCGCCGCCCACGATAATTGACCCGTTGGTCTGCACCGCCACGGAATAGATCGTGTTGTCCGCGCCAGCCGGCCCCACGCTGAATGTCGGGTCCAAAGTCCCGGACGCGCTCAGCCGCGCGATGCGAGGGGCCGACACGCCGTTGAAGGTGGTAAAGTCGCCCGCGATGACGATGCGGCCGTCAGCCATCTCCTTGATGGACCGCACAGCACCGTTGGCTCCGGTGCCGATGGAGAAGGTTCCGTCCACCGATCCGTCGGCCGCCAGCCGAACGAGCCGACCCGATGCAGTGCCGTTGAAAGTGGTGAACGTGCCGCCTACGAGCACACCGCCGCTGCCTGACGAGGCCAGGGCAAACACATCGCTGTTCGCACCGCTGCCGGGGTTGAACGCGGCGTCCAGCGAGCCGTTAGCCGACAGCCTGGCCACGCGGCTTCGGTTCGTGCCGTTCACACTCGAGAACTGCCCGCCGATCACCACCGAGCCGTCGGGCTGCACCGCCACGGCAAAGACGTTTGTGTCCGCTCCCAACCCGGGGTTGAAGTTCTGATCCAGGGTCCCGTCCGCGTTGAGCCGCGCCACCCGGTTGACCAGGCCGCCGTTGACAGTCGTGAAATTGCCACCCAACAACACCTGTCCGTTGGTGTGGAACACGACCGCATACACCGGCCCGTTGGCCCCGAGGTTCGCGCCGAATGTGACATCCAGCGACCCCGCCGTCGGGCTGTTCGTGTCGTTGTCATTGATGGTCACGAATGCGGTGGTCGGGCTGACCAGCACGGTGCCCAGCGGCCCTCCGAGATTGAACAAGCTGAGCTGGACGGATTTCGATGCGTTGACGAACAAGTTGTCCGTGATCGGCACATCGAAAGTGAGGTTGGTCACGCCCGGGGTGAAAAAGAGAGTGCCGTTCGTGCTGGTGTAGTCCAGACCGGCCACGGCCGTCGCGTTGGCGGTGCCGAAATCAACCTGCACAGGGGTGGTGGTGACGCCGACGCGAACCACGCTGATGGCCGCCCGTCCGATGTTTTCCTGCACAATGTAATTGGTGCCACTGAACGACACCGCTGTATCGTCGTCCACAATGGTAAGCACCGCGTTGGAAATGGAAAGCGTTGCAGAACCCAGCGGCGTAGCCACGGGCGCGCTCAAGTCCAGCAGGACGGCCTCATTACCCTCTACGAGACTGTCGGGCAGGACAGTGACAGAAAAACTCAAGCTGTTTGTTCCCGGACCAAAGGTGAGGGTGCCACTCGTGGCAAGGTAATCCACCTCAGCAGTGGCGTTGCTGATGCTGGTGGCGTAGTTGACGCTCACCGTGTCCACCGCAAGTCCGGTGCGCTGAACGAAAATGGGGATGGAGGCGGCACTCTCCGAGACACTGTAAGTTGCCGCGCTGAAGCTGATGAGGCTGTCATTGTCGATGATCGTCAGCGTGGCGTTGGTGAGTCCTAATGCCGCACCGCCACCCACGTTGGATATCAGCAACTCCACAGTGCGGTTCGCGTTGACAACGAAATCGTCCACCAACGGAACGGTGAAGGTGCGCGTCGAAACGTCACCGTCCGGCCATGTGAAGCGGCCTGTCACATTTGTGAAATGCGTGCCAGCCACAGCCGTGCCCGCAGAGGTGGTGGCGTAATCCACCGTCACTGTGCCGACTGTGCCGTTGGTCCGGGACACGATGATCGCCGCCGCCCCGTTCGTTTCAGAAGCGGAGAATGCAGCGGAGACGAAGGCGATGGTGCCGGGGCCAAACTCGTTGTCCACGATGGTCAGAGTGCCCACACTGCTGCCGATGACTGCTGGGGCGGGGGCGTTTGTCAGCCGCAGCGTGACGGTCTTGTTGCCACCGACTGTGAAGTTGTCCACCACTGAGACGGAGAATGTCGCAGATGTCTGCCCGTTGGTGAACGTGAGCCGTCCGCTCGATGAAGCATAATCAGCGGGGGCCAGCGCAGTTCCATCCTCGGTGAGGTAGTCCACCGTCACCGTGCCGTTGGTGCCGCCAGCCCGAATCACGGTGACGATGACGTTGGTGCCGTTCTCATTCACGCTGTAGGTGAGAGGGCTGAAGCCCAAGACGGAGTCGTTGTCCAAAATCGTGAGCACGGCCGCAGCACCAGCACCAAGGGTCGCCCCATTGGTCGGATTCGACAGGGCGAGGCTCACGGTGCGGTTGCCGTCCACAAGCAGGTTGTCGCTAACCGGGACATTGAACGTCAGATGCGTCACACCGGGCGCGAAGACAAGCGTGCCGCTGGTGGTGGTATAATCAGAACCTGCCGTGCCCGTGCCGTTGGCGGTGCTGTAAGCCACCCCGACGCTGTTGCTGGTTCCACCGGAGCGCACCACCGTGATGAGAGCATTCGTGCGGTCCTCGCCCACAGTAAAAGCCGCGCTGGCAAAGTCGAAAGCGCCGAACCTGCTATTGCCCCCCCCCACGAGCCGGGCAACTCGGTTGCGCGGAACCCCATTGACGGTCGTGAAACCGCCGCCAATTACGATGTTTCCATCCAACTGCGTCACCACTGTTGATACAACCCCGTCCGCCCCGGTCCCAACGTTGAAAGTCACGTCCATCGTGCCGTTGGTGTTCAGCCGGGCTATGCGGTTGCGCGGCAGGCCACCCACATTTGCAAAGCCACCGCCCATGACAACCTTGCCGTCGGACTGGACAGAGACCGCACTGAGGAAGTCATCCGCACCGGCGCCGGGATCGAAGGTAAGATCCACCGAGCCGTCGGAGTTGAAGCGGGCGATGCGGTTGCGCGCAACACCGTTCAAGCTTGTGAAAAGGCCACCCACCACCGGCTTGTTGCCGGAGGCGACGCTCACGCACGTCACGCCGGAGTTTGCACCGACACCGGGATCAAAAGTCTTGTCCACCGTGCCATCCGCGTTTAAGCGCGCGACATTTGTGCGAACCACGCCGTCCACCGAGTTGAAGCTGCCGACGATCAGGACGCGGCCCAACTGGTCGGTCGCGATTCCGCGCACAGGAGCGTCCGCGCCGGACCCGGGGTTGAACGTGGCATCCAGCGAACCGTCCGAATTGAGGCGGGCGATGAAGTTTCGGTTGACTCCGTTGACCGCCGTGAAGAGGCCCCCGATGAGCACCTTTCCGTCATTCTGGATATGCACCGCAAAGATCGAGTTGTCCGCGCCAGGGCTTGTGTTGAAAGATAGGTCCACGGTCCCGTCCAAGTTCAGCCGCGCGATGTTGCCGCGCGGAGCGGCGCCAACCGTGTCAAACGAGCCACCCAACACCACCTTGCCGGCGTTGACATCGCTGAGATAGACGGCCACCGCGCGGACGGAAGCATTCGATCCTCCCTGCCGGAGCAGGTCTGGCACAAAGGCAGCGTCCAGCGCGGCACCCGAGTTCACACGGACAATGTTAGTGCGGCCCACCCCATTGTAGGTGCTGAAGTCGCCACCAATAAACATCAGCCCGTTCGTGTGCTGCGCCACAGAATAGACCTGTCCGTCCAAACCGGCCCCGATGACGAACGTCGCATCCAACGATCCAGCCGAAGCCTCGTCATCGAGGATGGTAACCTGAGCATTGGTGCGGCCCACAGAAGCCCCGCCCCCCGGCCCCGCCAGCCGGACCTCAAAGAGCCGGTTCCCGTCCTGGAGCAGGTTGCCAGTAATGGGAACGAGGAATGTCTGGGTCGTGACCCCGCTGGCAAAGCTAAGCGTCCCATTCGTCGCCGTGAAGTCTGTGCCAGCCATCGCGGTGAAGTTGCTTACGGCAAAGCCCACTGTCACCGTTCCGGTGAAGCCGTTGGTGCGGATGACTGTGATCACGGCGTTCGTCGCGTTCTCGAGCACCGTGTAGGAGTTCGTGGCGAAGGAAAGCACCCCGGGGCTGAACTCGTTGTCCACAATGGTGAGCACAGCATTGGAGATCGCCCCCAATCGTGCACCGCTGGTCGGGTTGGCGAGGGTGAGATTCACTGTCCGGTCACCTGCGGCCCCGGTGTCATGACGGATGGTGATGACGACATTCGTGGTTGCCTGGGTGTCCGCGAATGCCAGGGTCAAGTTCGCCGGCTGATAGTTGAATACAGGGACAGCCGTGCCGCCAGTCGCGGAGAAATCGACCGTCACGCTGTTGGACGTGCCGCCCACACGGTTCACCGTGATGGAGAACGCAGCGTTCGTCTCGACGACCGAGTAGGCTGGAAGGCTGAAGGTGAAGCTGCCGAACACAGGCGGATCGTCGTCCTGAATGATCAGCACGGCCGTGCTCTGCGCTCCGATGCTCGCACCACCGGTCGCACTGGGCAGCGACAGGTTCACCGTGCGGGTCGCGTTCACGTCCGCATTGGTGTTGTTGATGATGCCAATCGTGAACGTCTTGCTCGTCTCGCCATCACCGAAAGTCACCGTCCCGGTCGTGTTCGTGTAGTCGAAAGTGGCTGGCAAACCGACGCCCAAATATCCCCGTGCTGTGCCGTCAGTCGTGTTGAATTGCGCCGTGACGAGACCGGTGACGCCGTTGGTGCGGGTCACGGAGATGACCGCGTTGGTCTGATTCTCCTGCACGGAATAGGTCGCGCTGGTGAAGACGATGACGCCGGGGCTGAAATCGTTGTCCACAATGTTCAGGACGGCCGTGGAACGCCCGATCGTGGCCACGCCGATCGGTGCCGCGCTGAGAAGCTGCAGCCCAACGGTCTCCGTGCCTTCCACCAGAAGGTCGTCCAAAAGGGGCACCACGAAGGTCGTGGATGTTTGACCATTGGTGAAAACCAACTGGCCGATTGACGCTGTGTAATCCACCCCGGCGAGAGCCCCACCGGGAAGCGGCAACCCCGCAACATCTGTCTGGTTGCTGGTCGCGTAGTTGACGAATGCCGAGCCAACTGTCGAACCCGTCCGCGTCACGGTGATGACAGCATTGCCGCCCACTGCGTTTTCATTCGCGTTGAAAGTCGCGAAAGCAAACCCGAGGACAGTGTCGTTGTCCTGGAGAGTCACGGTGGCGTTCGTGATGGCACCGGGCAGGGCCAGGTCCAAGTTGGTGGTCGTCGCGGTGTAATTGGTGGGGTTGATCAGGAGGTTCGTGAACACCCTGTTCACATTTGTCATCGCATCATCGAAAATGGAGATCGTGTAAGCCTGCACCGCCTCGCCTTCCTGGAAGACCAGCGTCCCCCTGTTCGTCGCGTAATGCGTGCCATTCGTGGCAGTCCCATCCAGGGTCTGGAAGTCCATGCTCACCGCGTTCGAGAGGCCGCCCACGCGGCGAACGAAAACCACCAGGCTCGTGGCGTTCTCCACCGCATCGAAGTTGCCGGCGAGGAACTGCAGACTGCCAAAGCCTGCGTTCGTGCCGCCGACCAACTGGGCCACATAATTGCGGGACAGGCCGTCCACCATGGTGAAGCCGCCGCCGATGGTAATGACGCCATTGGTCACCGGCTGAAGCGCGACCGCCGCCACGAAGTTGTTGGGACCGGTGCCAAAGTTGATGGTGGGGTCAAGCCGCCCGGTGGGGGTGATGCGGGCGATGCGCGTGCGATTCAGCCCATTGATTCTGGTGAAGTCGCCGGCGACCACGATGTTTGTCGCGGCGTCAATGGCCACGGCAAGGACGGCGTTGTCCGCGCCAGTTGTCAGGAAACTCCCGTCCACCACGCCGTTGGCCAGCAGACGTGCGATGCGGTTCAAGTTTGTCGTGCCCCCAACGCTGGTGAAATCACCAACGATTACCACGCCACCGCCCGGCTCCAGCGCCACTCCGCGCACCCGGCCATTGGCACCAGCAAGCGAGTTGTTTGGATCCAGGAATGTCGTGTCCAACGTGCCGTTGCTGTTCAAGCGGGCCACGCGGTTCTGTGTGAGCGAATCATAAAAGGTGAAGTCTCCGCCGATGTAGATGCGCCCGAGGCTGTCCACGGCCAGGGTTCTGATCGTGCCGCTAGCGCCTTGGCCGGGGTCAAACGTCGTGTCCACGGTGCCGTCGGAGTTCAACCGTGCGATTCGGGTCCTCGTAGCCCCGCTGACCGTGGTGAAATCACCCGCGATGAGAATCTTGTCGTCGGACTGAACCGCCACGGCATAAATCGGGTTGTCCGCGCCCGCACCCGGGTTGAAGGAGCTGTCGAGGGAGCCATCCGCATTGAGACGGGCCACGCGGTTGCGGTTGGTGCCGTCCACCTGCGTGAATGAACCGGCGATGACGATCCGCCCGGTGAGGGTCGTTGGGACTTGGTTGGTGTGCAACGCAATGGCAGAGACGGTGTTGTTGGGGCCAGTCCCGAGCCGGTTGAAGACGCTCGTGTTGACCGAGCCGTCCAGATTCAGCATCGCCACCCGGTTGCGCGGCAGGCCGTCAATCGCGGTGAAGTCGCCGCCGATGAGCCAGCGTCCGTTGATCCCTTGCGCAGGCAGGGCGTTGGTGATGAACGTCACGGCCAGCACCTTGTCATTGGGACCGTTGGTGGTGCCAAAGGCGGTGTTGACGGAGCCGGCAGGCGTGCCCGCAATTGGTTCGTTGTCGAGGATCACCAGCGTCGCGCTCCGCCCCGCCACGGAGATCGTCGCGCCACCGGTCGCATTGGTCAGCGTCAGGATCACCGTGCGGTTGGTCGGGCTGTTGGGATTCACGTCGTCCACAATTGGCACCGTGAACGTCCGGTTGGTCTGGCCGGAGGCGAACGTCAACGTGCCGGTCACCGGTGTGAATTCGTTCGTCGAGGCCGTCCCGGCAGTCGCGCTGTAGCGAACCGTTGCGGTGCCCACCGCGCCGTTCGTGCGCAGCACCGTGATGGTCGCGCTGCCGACGTTCTCGCTCACTGGATAGGAGAAAGTGCTGAATGTGAATTCCCCGTAGGCGAAATCATCGTCCACAATGGACACCGTGGCTACGCTGCGGCCCAGGGCCAATCCGACAGGCACCGGCGCGCCGCCCAGGAAAGCAAGCGGTCCATTGAACGCGCTAAGAGCGGGCAAGCTGATCTGCACACCCAGCGCCTGGTTTCCTTCCACAAGAGTGTCCTGGAGGATGGGCAGATAAACGTCCGCGAAGCCCAGCCATGCGCGGCCTTGGTTGTCCTGTGGATCGTTGTTCACACCCGTCACAGCGTCGAGAATGCGCCGCGTGTCACCAGTTGCATTGACGGAACGGGTGCTGATCCAGAATGGCGTGGCATTCGTGTGGACGAAGTCAAAACCACTCGTTGTGGCATTTGTCGAGCCAACCGCCGTTCCGTCCACGGTGATGAAATCGACCGATGCCTGGCCCAGCGAACCGTTGGTGCGGATGAGTTGCACGAAATAGTTGCCGCTATATTCGTCTGCGCTGTAGCTAGACTGTGTGAACTCGATATTGCCCGGCCCCGGAGTCGCTCCGCCGACCAGACGAGCCACGTTCAATCGCGGGCTGACATAATCGCGCATATTGAACGAGCCGATGTTGGCAATGGTGCTGTGCGCCGTGAAATTCGTCTCACGTCCATAGCCGCCGCCAACACGGCTGAAGCTGCCACCGATCATCACGTTGCCACCCGTCTCCAGTCCGAGGGCAAAGCACGCGCTGTTCGGGCTGGTGCTCAGAGGCTGAGTGAGGCCGGCAAAGTGGTTGTATGTCGTGTCCAAGAAACTCGTGTCCAGGACGCCGTGCGCCAGCAACCGTGCCACGCCCACACGCCGCGTGCCATTGAAGGACGTGAACAGGCCGCCGATCAGAATCGCCCCGTCCAACTGCTGCGTAACGGCATAAACCGAGTTATCCGTGCCGGTGCCCGGATCGAAGGCCGTGTCCACCGAGCCGTTCGCGTTCAGGCGTGCGACACCTCCGCGCACGTAGATGTCAACCCGGGAAAATG
The DNA here is from genome assembly GCA_016235585.1 of Verrucomicrobiota bacterium. Classification (GTDB taxonomy): domain Bacteria; phylum Verrucomicrobiota; class Verrucomicrobiia; order Limisphaerales; family JACRJY01; genus JACRJY01. Next base: position 27,195 of record JACRJY010000164.1, read on the forward strand.
CGCCGCCGATGAGTATCTGCTCGCTCGAAGTGAGTGCGACGGCAAAGACAGCGTCGTTTGCCCCCGTGCCAAGCCCATTGAAGGAGGGGTCCACAGTGCCGTCCGTGTTGAGTCGCGTCAGACCGTTGCGAATCTGTCCTCCAACCGTCGTGAACGCGCCTGCGATCAGAATCTTGTTCGGGTGCAGGATACTCGTGCTGGGATAGACGGCCACAGCATACACACGGTCATTCGGACCGCTGCCCAGCGCGTTGAACGTGGGATCCGGCGACCCCGTGCTGGTGAGCCGCACGACGCGGTTGAACGGAGCGGAGTTGAAGGTGGAGAAGTTGCCGGCAACCACCATGCGCCCGTCGGACTGGAGCGCGAGGGCCTGCACCGCACTGGCCAGCACATCCCCGGGGTTGACGCCCGCGCCGGGATTGAAGGTGCCGTCCAGCGAGCCATCCGCGTTCAGCCGGGCAACGCCATTGCGGCTGACGCCCGTGTAGGAACTGAAGCCACCGCCGATCAAAATCCGTCCGTCCGGCTGGATCGCGAGGGCGTTGATGAAATTGTCCGCGCCGGAACCGGGATTGAAGGATATGTCAATTTGACCGTCGTTGAGCAAGCGCGCGACGCGGTTGCGGGACGCAGTGTTGACCGCCGTGAAGTCGCCCGCGAGGACCGTGCGCTGGTCCGGCTGGACGGCCAAGGCGAAGACCACGTTGTTCGCACCCGGGGTCGGGTTGTTCGGCGGGCTGGTGAGGCGGAAGTTGTGCTGGTTGTGGACGTTGTCCGCGGCGCCTGCTGGCTGCTCACCTCCGTAGATGTCATCGGCCACGATGGACAAAATGGCCGTGCTGGAGGAACCAACGCGGTAGCCTGCTGTGGCACCCAATTGCAACGGAGTGGGTGATTCCTGGCCGGTGACACCGACCTGCAACAGTGTGACCAATATGTCTTCGTTCAACTCAACTTCATTATCATCAAGGATGGGAACATTGATGAAGGCGGCACTTGTGTTGGCCGGGATGGTGTGCAGAAAGGACTGGCTATCCGCCGTAAAATCCGCTGGCCGCGCCACCAGTGCAGGGGGAGCAGTCACCGCCGCCGAGCTGGGCATGGCATAGTCGGAGCCAGCCGTGAGCGCGAAGTAGTTGTTCCTACCCGCCGACAGACCAGTTGAGCCGCCCACGGGCGCACCGGTTGGCAATTCCGCCAATGTCGCGCTCAAGCCATACTTCACTGTCGCAGCGGCGGTCTGGTCGCCACCCAGACGGCCAACCAAGATGCCAGCCGTGCCGACTCGCTCGGACACGCGGATCAGGCTGCGGAGGATGAAGATATTGCCGTTGGTGAAGCCAGGAAACGTATTATCCAAATTCAGGATGCCCACCGTCTGCGGTGTAATCGAAAAGGTCGGCTGCAATGTCGTGGACTCGGTGATGCCGCTCACCGGCGTCGGGTCTGCCGTGACGTTGGTGATGAATATCGAGAAGAACGTGTCGTTGGTGTGCGCCACGGATCCCAGCACAACGGATGAACCAATCTGGGGGGACGCCGGAATGATGGGCACCACAAAGTTGGTGCTCATCTGCCAGTCGTCAAAAAACAGCCGACCCGTCACGGGAATAGTGCCGCTGTTGGTGGAGCTGCCATACTCGATGCCCGCGCGGGCCGAGTTGTCCACCATCACGTAATCGACAAGCATCCGACCCCGGAACCCGCCGACGCGCCGCACTGTCACAACCGCACCCGCCAGGTCGCGCGTAGAAACCCCGTTCCATTGGCTGAGGAGCGTTCCCACACCCGGAAAAGACTCCACCTCAGTGACCGACACCAGATTGGTGGAGAATTCAAAGTGCCCGGCGTTGGTGCTGGTCTGGCTGAACAGGAACAACGAGAAGCTGCTGGCCGGAGCGCCCAAAACCGAGTCCACCGCGACCCGGTAGGTCGTGCCTGCCACTGCGTTGAAGAACACCGTGTTCGTGAACTGGGGCGTGCCCAGCACCGGCGGGATGCTGTTGTTGGCCACCAGGGCAAGGCTGGCCACGCTGTTGCCCGTGTAGATCGCCATGGCGTTGTTGCCGGAGAACGCGTTCAAGATGGCGAACGCCGCCTGCCCAGAGAGCGGGGCGGTCCATGAGAACCAAACGGAGGCTCCGCCCGTATCGCCAGAGTGGTTCGGTTCGCCGATCTCCTTCGTCGCTCCCACGTTCGAGTTCGTCACCACGCCGTCACTGCCCAGCAGCACGCGGGGAGTGGCAAAGGTGTCGTTCGTCAGAATGGACCACGCCATCGAGAACTGAAGCTGTGTCGCAAAAAAACCGTTGTTGAACCCGTCCACGGCGATCCGGTAGGTCGTCCCCGCCGTGACCGGGAAGTTGATGGAATTCGTGAAGCGCCCCGCAACGTTGTTGTTTGCCACAGGCGTCAGGGTCGAAATCACGCTGCCAGTATAGACTGCCAGCAAGTTGGTCACGTTGAACCCAACAGGCGTCACCGCGAGCGTCGCCGTGCCCGAAACGGTCGGCGTCCAACCAAACCAGATGGACGAACCACCGATGTCGCCTGCGTGGTTCGGTTCGCCCACTTCCTTACCGTAGCCGCCGTTGTTGAGGGGTTGTGCGAAAAAGAACACGAAGCCGTTGGTGAACTCGGACTCGGTCGCTGCGCGCCCAAAATTGCCTGACATGAATAGCGGCAGGGCAAAGGTGTCGCCATCCACTTGAGCTTGTGCCCGAGGCGTGCACACCCCCAACAGCGTGATAAGGCAAAGGAGTCCCAGCAACCATCGGCGGCTCAGAGGCACAAGAGGCATAAGTGAACGAGGGGACTTACAATATTCCTGGGAGAAGGCCCGATGCCCGGCTCCGTCCAGCGATTGCGTCAGTAAGTTTCGGGAATTCACGGTGCAAATATTCGGCAAACCGTAGTCTGACAGCCACTTTCTAATCAAGAACCAATCCAGCCTCAGCCATACAGATAATTCCTTAATTCCGGTGCCGTAACCCGCTCCTCCACGCCGAGTTGGATGGCCCGGCAGCAACGGAGGCCGAGCGAACGGGCCTCCGGGGTGAAGCGCTCACCGCTCGATGGCGCGGTAGAAGCGCCTGAGGAAACCACCGACATCGGCGTTCGTGACCGACAGCGTGTTGCCGGCGGCGAGGTTCGTGACCAGCGGCGTCCACACGGTGTTCGTTGTGGGTGTGAGGAAGTTCGTCGTCCCCTCGAAGACGTAGGTCCGCCCGGTCACGGCATTCGTCAGCGTGAGGCTGACGTTGCCGCCACCCAGCGACTGACCCGTAAGACCCAACACTCCGGATGTGATGGCGACCACCGAAGATGCCGTGTTGTCCGCAGGCGCCAACTCCACCTCGGTGGCTGAGAGAACGACCGCCGTGTTCGTGAACAAGCCAGTCACGCTGGAAGAGAGCCTCACCGTCACCGTGTGGACCGCACCCGTGCCCATGGGACCCAAATTGCCAACCACCTGTCCCGCAGTCACGGTGAGGTTGCTCCCGCTGGAAGTGTAGGACACGAAAGTGAGGCCAGCAGGGAGGGAATTGCTGAAAATCACACCAGAGGCACTGTTCGGCCCCTTGTTGGTGATCGTGGTCGTGAACGTCACCTGCCCCGGCGTGATCACTGTGGCCGCCGAGTTGGTCATCGTCGCCACCAGATTGATGAGCGGGCTGACGGTGCTCAACTGGAGCGTCCAGCCCGTCATGATACTGCCGAAGTTCTGGTCCGTGTCGTCGTTGATATACAGGGTCCAGACGCCATTCGGGGCGGAACCGTTGAAGGCGGACAAAGTCGTCGCATAAGGGCCGGCAGGCGCGGGAGCGGGGAAGCTATCCACAGGCGCGTAGTCGGTCGGGCGGAAAGTGCCGTCGAGAATCGTGGTCAACTCCGGCAAGGTCGAAGAAGCGGTGTCATCAAAGGTGAGGTTCAAGTTGCTGACGCTGTTGCCGCTGCCCGCATCGGACATGAGCACAACTTTCTGGCCCTCCGGGCCAACCAACAGCATGTCCACGTCTGCCGGCCAGGTGTGGCTGAAGCCGTGGAGGCGCACAGTCACCTTGTTCACCAATCCGGTCACATTCGATACAGTGATACTGTTCGTATACGGGGAGGCCGGGCCGAAGCTGGGGACCGTGATGGTGCCGGGAATGTTGATAAGCGTCCGGTTGCTAAAGGAGCTTGGCACACCGAGGTCAATTGGGAACGTCACCGCTCCTGCGGGGCCATTGCTGTCAGACAGCTGCAACGTGGCTAGGACGGTCTGCACCTGAGCTGCCGTAAAGGTGAAGGGCATGGTCCGCGTCGCGCCATTCGTCAGGTTCGCATAAACCTGAGACGCACTCGGGCTCAGCACTCCACCGGAAACGAGCAACGTGGCCGTGATGTCCGGGCTGGTCACGTTGCCGATGTTCTGCACGGACAGATTCACAGTCACCGTCTCGAGCGGATCCACCGCGTTGTTCGTCGGCTGGTAACCCTCCGTGACCAGCGAATGGCCCGCAGCGATGAGCGTGCGGAAGTCATCGTCGGTGATCAGCACCGTAAGGGTGGTAATCGACCCAAGGGTGGCCTCACCGATCACACTGTTGAGCAGCACCCGGAACGCCTCCGTGCCCTCCGCATTGGAATCATTTGTGAGCGTGATGGTGAACGATTTTTGACTTTCGCCGGCAGCGAAGACCAGGTTCGTGGTCGCAGCTCCATAGTCCACGTCCGCTGTCGCTGTCGAAGCCAACCCGTCCGCTGTCGAAAGATTGGCGGTCACAGAAACATTGGTCGCACCCGTGCGCTGGACCGTGATGGTGGCATTCTGCGCGCTCTCTGAGATGTTCAAGGTCGCAGCCGGGAATTGAAGGACACTGTCGTCATCCACAATTGTGACATTCATGACAGTCCGCGTCCCCAGCACCGCCTCGCCGCCGGGTGCCCCCAGCAGGATGGAAAATGCCTTCACCGGCTCGATTATCAGATCGTTCGTTATGCCCACGGTGACGGATTGCAGGCTGTTGCCGATACCAAAAGTGACGGTGGCGTTGGTCCCGTGGAAGTCCGTTCCGTTGGTGGCCGAGCCATTGACGAATGTGAACGGAAGCGTCACAGCAGAGTCAAGCGCACCTAATCGAGTGAACTGCACCGTCAGTGAACCACTGCTCTCCAAGACACTCACACTGGCCAGTGCAAACTCGAGCGTGCTCTCGTCGTCCACGATGGTGATGGTCGCCGAGTTCGTCGCGCCGAGGGTGGACTCACCCGTCGGCGTCCCCAGCGTCACGGTGAAGGTCTCGCTGGACTCAACCAGAGTGTCGTTGAGAATCGAAACGAGGAAGTTGGTCGAGACCACGTTTGTCTGGAAGGTCAGCGTGCCATTGGTCGCCACGAAGTCGCTGCCGGCAAACGCCGTCACGCTGGCGCTGGTAAACGGCACCGTCACCACTCCGTTGGATGCACCGGTGCGGACGACAGTGAGTGCGACGCTGCCAAGCCGCTCCACGACGCTGTAGGTGCCGATGGCGAACTGCACGACGTTGTCGTCATTCAAGATGGTGACCGTGTTGCTGGTGAATGCCCCCAGGCTCGCCTCCCCAATGGGTGTGCTGAGCACCACAGTGAACGTCTCGTCTGGCTCGACCACCGTGTCGTTGAGCAACTGCACCGTGATCACGCCGCTTGTCACGTTCGATCCAAAGACGAGCACTCCGTTGGTTGGCAGGTAGTCGGTGGTGTTGGTGGCCGTGCCGTTGGTCGTGGTGGTGAACGCCACCGACGCCACGCTGTTCGACACACCGATGCGAGTCACAGTCAGCGAAACACTTCCCAAACTCTCCGAGACACTCACTGCGTTTGTGGCGAACTGCAGCACGCTGTCGTCATCAAGGATTGTGACGGTGGCAAGCGCACCGGCCCCTGAGAGGCTCGCGCCGCCGGGACCAGTCAGTTGCACATCGAACGAACGGGCCGCATTCATGGCCGTGTCGTTCGTGAGCAACACCACGATGTTCTGACTGTTCACACCCGGGTTGAAAGTCAGCGTGCCGTTGGTGGCCGTGTAGTTCGCGGTGCCGCCAAGCACGGTGTTGTAATTGACCGTGACGGTGGCGTTACCAGCGCCGACGCGTTGCACTGCGATCACAGCAGCGGGCGCGCTCTCGAAGAGGGAGACGGCGGTGGTCGCGAACTGTAGCAGGTCATCGTCATCTTGGATGGTCAGCAGGGCGCTCCCACCGGCTATCACCGCGCCGCCGCTGGCACTGCTCAATAGAAGGTTGATGGTTTCGTTACCCTCAACCGCGATGTCGGCCAGGATTGTGACGGTGAAAGTCTTCGGCGCACTGTCACCCGAGGCCCAGATCAGGGAACCGGAGGTGGCGACGTAGTCCGCACCAGCCGTCGCCGTGCCGTTGGAGGTGGCGTAACTCACCGAAACTAGGTTTTGGGTGCCGTTAGTGCGGACAACGGTAATGGCCTGGCTGGCAGCACTCTCGGAGACCGAGTAAGTGGCCGCGCTAAACGCGAGCCGGCCCGGACTGAGTTCATTGTCAACGATGGTTAGCGTGGCAGCCGCCAGCGGCCCGAGCACTGCGCCAACCCCCACGCCGGCGGGGCTGGAAAGCGCTAGTGACACTGTTTCATTTCCCTCCACCGCAGCATCGTCGAGAATGGGGACAGTAAACGTCTGGCTCATCACGCCGTCGGTGAAAAACAATGTGCCGCTGGCCGTGGTGTAATCCACACCGGCCGTGGCCGTGCCGCCCGCCACTGTGGCGAAGTCCACCAGCACCGTCCCGCTTGAACTGCCCGTGCGAAGCACGGTCACCGTGGCGCTTGCGGCGAGTTCGCTCACGACAAAATCCGCCACGGCAAAGCCGAGTTCAGAGTCACGGTCCAGGATGCTGATGGTGGCCACCGTGGCGCCGAGCAGCGCCGGGGCCGTATTCGTTGGCCCGGTGGTGATGGGCGTCAACTGAAGGTTGATGGTGCGCGGAGCGTTGGTGGCCGTCGGAATGTCATCCAGAATGTTGACGGTAAAAGTGCGCAACGTTTCGCCTTCATTGAAGGTGAGTGTGCCGCTGGTGTTGACATAGTGCGTTCCGCTCACCGCGCTTCCTGGCGTGAGCGCATACGCCACCGCCACCGCGTTCGAGGTGCCGGCGCTGCGAACCACCGTGACCGTCACGCTCCCCGCATTCTCAGCGACATCATAGTTGACCGCGCTGAACCCGATGGTGCCCGATCCAAGGTTCACGCCTGAGTTGATGCGGGTCAGATAGTTCGCTGTCACGCCGTTGAATGAGGTGAAGCCGCCGCCCAGTGCCACCTTGCCGTCACTCTGCACTTGCACCGCCGCCACGAAACTGTTCGCACCTGTGCCCAAGTTGGAAGTGGGGTCCAGCGTGCCAGAACCGGTCAGCACTATGACACCGTTGCGGCTGATGCTGCTAAACGCGGTGAAACCGCCCACGGCTAGCACGCGACCGTCCGCCAGCAGGCCCAGTGCGCTCACGAAGTTGTTCAACGAGGGACCTGGATTAAACGAGAGGTCCAACGAACCGTCGCTGTTGAGCCGCGCCATGTAGGCGCGTGAGCTGACGTCATACTGCGTGAAGAGACCGCCGATCAGTATCTTGCCGTCCGGCTGGACCAGGATGGCACTGACAGGCCCGTTGAGATTGGTCCCTGTGTTAAACGTCCCGTCCAGAGCACCGTTCGACGCTAGGCGAACCAGCCGTCGGCGGGTCGCACCATTAAACGTTGTGAAATCACCGCCCACGAGGACACTACCGGAGCCGTCCACCACCACCGCACGGACGATGTCATTGGCGCCAAAGCCCGGATCGAAGGTGGAATCCAGCGTGCCATTGGTGTTCAATCGGGCAATGAAATTCCGACTTCCCCCGGCGATGGTGGTGAACGATCCACCCACCAGCAATCGCCCGTTGTTCTGTAGTGCCAAGGCGTTGACGATGCTGCCAGCACCACCCGGCGGGGCGAAGGTCAAGTCCAGCGTGCCATCGGTGTTCACGCGCGCAATGTTCTGCCGGGCTATCCCGCCAATGCTGGTCATCTGCCCACCAATGACCATCTTGCCATCCGGTTGGACGACCAGCGCGAGCAGGGAAGCTCCGGAGGCACCGTTGGCGATGGGAGGAACCATCAGCGAGACGTCGAGTGCGCCGCTGGGAAGGAGCCGCGCCAGATTCGTCTGCGGCAGGTTGTTGTAGCGATTGAAGTCGCCCGCGATGATCAACTGGCCCGACGCGTTCGTGCCGATCGCATTAACAGCCGCATCCGGTCCGGTGCCAGTGTTGAAGCCGCTGTCCACAGATCCTGCAATCGGATCGTTGTCCACAATTGTAAGCGTGGTGCTGCTCGGTGCCTGAACGGTCGCGCCACCAGTCGGGGTCGAGAGGGTCAGGTTGACGGTTTTGTTCCCGCCCACAATGGTGTTGTCGCTGATGGGCACCAACACCGTGGCGCTGGTCTGGCCGTTGGCGAACACGATATTCGTGCTCACGGCCGTGTAATCCGAGCCCAAGCCGCTGATTGCCGTGCCATCGCTGGTGGCAAATGTGACGCCCACTGGGGTCGTCGTCTGCGTGAAGCCATTGGTGCGCAGAATGGTGATGAATGCGTTGGTGGCATTCTCGAGCACGGTAAAGGTGGGTTGAGAGAAGAGGAATTCGCCCGGCGCGACCTCGTCATCAAGGATAGAGAAGGTGACGGTGTTTGTCGCGCCGATGCTCGCGCCGCCCGTGACGTTGGTCAGTATCAATGTCACCGTCCTCGGGTCGTTGATGATAGCGTTGTCGGTGTTCGTAATCGCGAAGGTCTTGATACCTGATTCGGCGTGAGCCCAGCTCAGGACGTTTGTGGTAGCCGCGCTATAGTGGGTTCCATTTGTGCCAGAGCCGTTGACCAGGACCACGGACACGGTGGCCGCGTTGGTATTGCCACCATCACGCGAGACCCCAACGAGGGTGACGAATGTGCTGCCGATCGTCGCGGCGGTGTTCGTCTCGTAGGACGAGTAGGCGGTGTTGGTGAAGTTGAAGTTTCCGAACACAACGTCGTTGTTCACAATCGTGAGCGTCGCCGCTCCCTGGTTGACGACCGCGCCGCCAGTCGGGGTAGTTATCTGGAGACTCACGGTCGTGTTGCTGGTGGAACCAACATTCACCAGGATGGGGACTTGAAACGTCCGGCTGGACTGGCCGTCCGCGAACGCCAAAGTGCCGCTAACCGCCGTGAAATCCACACCGGGCACCGCCGTGCCCAAGCCAGTGGTGGCGTAATTCACCGTGATCACACCCGTGAAGCCGTTGGACCGCAACGCCGTGATGGTCGCGAACCCGCCTGCCTCGCTGACAGAATATGTGTTCGTGGAAAAGTTCAGCTCTCCCGGCGCAAAATCGTTGTCCACTACGGCCAGGATGGCAGTCGTAATCCCGGCTGCGCCGGTGATGTTTGTTAGGGTAAGCGTGACCGTCTCGTTACCCTCCACGATGATGTCATCCAAGATGGGGATGTTCACAGTCTTCAGCGACTCGCCCGAGGCAAAGGTCAGCACCGTGCTTACCGCCGTGTAGTCCGTGCCTGAGGTCGCTGAATTAGTCGGCCCGGCGGAGGTGAAAAAATCCGCGGAGGCGGAGCCGACTGTGCTGCCGGTCCGGGTCACAGTTATGCCCACGAAACCACCGACAACATTCTCGTTCACACTATAGGTGGGAGAGGAGAAGCCGATCTGCGTGTCATCGTTGACGATAGTAAGCGTGGCATTGGTCTGGTTGCCCACGCCAGTGGTCGGATGGCTGAAGTTGATGAGGCCCAAGAGAACCGTGAGGTCCGGGATGTTGACGCTGAGGTCGTTCGTGACCGAAATGCTTACCGTGCGGATGTTCTCTCCCTGCGGGAAGGTGAGGTTGGTGGCGGAGAATGCGTAATGAGTGCCGTTGACCGCTGTCCCGCCGGTCACCACGAGCGTGTTGGTGGCCAACCCCGTCGTGCCGCCCGTGCGTAACACGCTGATGGGCACGCTGGCACCTGCCTCGGACACAATGTAGTTCGCCGCCGTGAACTCGATGCGTCCCGACCCGGCAAGCGATCCGCCGTTGAGCCGGGCCACGTAGTTGGCGGTCGTGCCGTTGAACGTGGTGAAGCCGCCGCTCAGGATCAGTTGCTCCACATTGCTCGCATTGCGCTGAATGAGCACGGCGGAAACGAAGCTATTCGCGCCAATGCCAAAGTTGATGGTCGGGTCAACCGAACCGTCCGAATTGAGCCGGTGCACGCGGTTGCGCGTCACCCCGCTGAACTGGCCGAAATCGCCACCGACCACGAGCTTTCCGTCGTCTTGAAGGGTGATCGCATAGACAGCGTTGTCCGCACCGCCGGAGGTGTTGAACGAGCTGTCCAAGGTGCCATCGCTGTTCAGTCGGGCGATGAACCGAGCGGTCACTGCATTGTAGTTGGTGAACAGTCCGCCAATCAAAATCCGGCTATCGCTTTGCAAGGTAATGACCCGCACGGATGCGTTGGCCCCCACGCCCGACGGATTGAATGCGGTGTCCACCGAGCCATCGGTGTTGAGCCGGATCAGGTTGCCCTTGTTCGTGCCGTTGAAGCTCGTGAAGTCGCCGCCGACCAGCACCTTGCCATCCGTCTGGATTGCCACCGCCTGCACCGCGCTGCTGGCCCCTGTGCCGATGTCGAACGTCGTGTCCACCGAGCCATCGCTGTTGAGCCGCGCCACGAAGTTGCGCGCGATCCCGTTGAACGTCGCGAACGTGCCGCCGATGATCATCCGCCCGTTGAATGTGCCGTTGGTGTAGAGCGCGATGCTGTTGAGCGGGTTGTCCGCGCCCGCGCCGGGGTTGAACGAGGAGTCAATCGCGCCGTCCGTGTTCAGCCGCACGATGTAGTTGCGGTTCGTCCCGTTCACCGTGGTGAACGCCCCGCCCACCATCAGCCGGCCGTCCAACTGCAGCGCCAGCGCGCGGATGGTGCCGTTGAAGCCCGAGCCGCTCGCCAGGAAGCTCGTGTCCAGCGCGCCGCTGGCACTGAGCCGCGCCAGGCGGCCCCGGGCGACGCTGTTGAACTGCGTGAAGTCGCCACCGATGATGACGCTCCCGTTCGTCTGCAACGCCATCGCCTGCACAAAGTTGTTCGCCCCGCTGCCCGGCGAGAAGAGCGTGTCAATCGAGCCAGCGGGGATGTTCTGCGACTCGTCGTCCAGGATCGTCAACACCGCCGTCGAGCCACCCAGCCGCAGGACGCTGGTGCGGCCGCCACCGTTCGCCGTGGTGAAGTTGCCGACCACCACGAGGTTGCCGTCCGGTTGCAGCACCTGTCCGAAGGCCGAGCCACCTGCCAGCGTCACGGCGCTCACGGAGCTGTCCAGCGAGCCGTCCGGGTTCAGCCGGGCGAAGCCCGCCCGGCTCGTGCCGTTCACCGTGGCGAAATCACCCACCACTGTGATCTTGTTCAAGTTCCCACCGGCCGTGGGGTCCACCACCAGCGAGCGGACAATGCCGTTGCCGCCCGCCACGCCCGAGAATCCACTGAACGTCGAGGTGTCCAGCGAGCCGTCCGCGTTCAGGCGCGCGAGCCGGTTGATGGCCGTGCCGTTGACGTTGGTGAACGCACCGCCGATGAGGACCCGGCCGCTGGTCTCGACAGCCACGGAATTGACCGCGCCGCCCGCGACGCCCGATCCGAAGCCGGTGAAGGTGGCTGTGTCCGTCACACCGACGGCGGAGAGGCGGGCCACGCCGTTGCGCGCCTGGCTGCCGGACGATGTGAACGCGCCGCCGATCATGATCGTCCCGAGTGCCTCCACAGCGATGCTGTTCACGGTGCCGCCGGTCACGTTGGGATCATTGAACCCGGCGGCCGGCGCGCCGCGCGTGCCGCCTGAGTTGTCGAGCAGGGCCACACGCGCGAACAGGCCACCGTTGATGGTCGTGAAATCACCGCCCACCAAGAACTTGCCCGCCGCATTGACCTGGATGGTGTTCACAGCGCCGTTGAAGCCGCCTGTGCTAAGATTGCCAGAGAAAGTGGCGTCCACCGCACCCGCCGTGGTGAGCATCGCGATATAGGCTGTGTTTGCCGCGCCCGCCACGTTGGTGAAAGTGCCGCCGATGACCACGTTCCCGCTGGCATCCACGAACACCGTGTTGACCGCGCCGCCTGCCACGCCCGTTCCGGGATTAAACGTCGTGTCCAGCGAGCCGTCCGTGTTCAACCGCGCGATGCCGTTGCGGGAGACTCCGCTGACCGCAGTGAAGGAGCCGGCGATGAGCAGCTTGCCATCGCTCTGCCGCGCCGTGGCGTTAATCGCGCCCGTGATCTCCGAGCCGCTGGCCAGCGTGCCATCCACCGTGCCAGCGCTGGTAAGCCGGGCGAAGCCGTTCAACGTCACGCCGTTGACTGCCGTGAAGCTGCCGCCCATGAACACACGCCCGTTGCCGTCCAGCACCATCGCCAAGACGATTGCGTCCGGGCCGGAGCCGGGGTTGAACGTGCTGTCCACCGCGCCCGAGCTGGTGAGGCGTGCGGCCCGCGTCGTATTCACCGAGCCGTTGACCGCCGTGAAGTCGCCGGCGATCAAGTAGCGGCCGCTGCCGTCGCGAGCCAGCAAGCGCACCGTCGCGCCAGCACCGGAGCCAAGCGACGTGGAGAAGGATGTATCCAGCGCCGCCGTGCTCGAGTTGAGCCGCGCCAGTCGCACGCTTGTGGAGCCGTTATAAGTGGTGAAATCCCCGGCCACCACAAGGCTGGCCGACTCAATCACAATGCCATACACCCCGCCGTTGGGGCCGGTGCTGATGCCACCGGAGAAGGATGTGTCCAGTAAGCCGACGGTGGTGAGTTTGACCAGTCGCGGGGTGCCGGGTTGGCTGTTCATGCCGGTGAAATCGCCGCCCACATAAAGGGTCGTCCCGCTGATTGCAATCGCGCGAACAGTATTGTCGAAACCGCCAGTGAGGGTGTTGCCGATGTTGGCGTTGAAGGTCGCCGTGTTCAGCGCGTAGGTGCCGCTATCCAGCCGCGCGAGCCGTCGGACGTTCGCCGTGCCGTTGAAGGAGGTGAAATCACCACCGAGAAAGACATTTCCACTCGCATCAATCGCCAGCACTTGCACAGCCGCGTTCGGGCCATCATTCACGGCCAGGGAAAACGCGGCGTTGACCCCGCCGTCGGCGGCGTTCAGCAGCGCTAGGTTGGTGCTGCCCGTCCCGTTCACGTTCGTGAAACTTCCGCCGATCAGCACGTTGCCGAGGCCGTCAATCGCCACGGCGTTGATTGTCCCGCCAGTAGTCAAGCTCAGGCCGATGCCCGTGCTGAAGCTGTTGTCCACGGAGCCATCGGGATTAAGTCGGGCGACGTTCGTCCGTGCCGTGCCGTGGACACTGGTGAAGTCGCCGGCGATGATGTATTTGCCGGCGTGCGTGCCGCTGGTGTAGGCGGCCACCGCCCGGACAATACCATTGGCTCCAAGCCGGGCCGGCAGGAAGGTGCCGTCCAAGGTCCCGAAGGCGAGCGCCGCATTGCCCACGCCCGAAAGTGCGAGGTTCACGGTCTTGTTCGCGTTGGCCAGCCCATTGTCAATGACCGGCACGGTGAAGTTGGTGCTGGTCACGCCTGGATCCAACTGGCTCGATCCGGTGGTATGTGTGTAATGTGTCCCCGCCAGCGCGCTTCCGGGCGAGGTCGCGAAGCTGAATGGCACCGTGCCACCGCGCCCGCCTGTGCGCACCACTGTGATCACAGCGGAGCCGCCGTTCTCCGCCACCGCGTATGCAGACTGGCTGAAACTCACCGTCCCGTAGGCGTCATCCTCCAGTATCGTCACCATCGCGCTGGTGATGTTGCCCGCCGCCGCCCCGGTGATGCCTGAGAGCGCCACATTGAAGGTGCGCGTGCCAACGGGGTTCACTAGCAAGTCGTCCACAATCGTCGTCGTCAGCGTGCGGCTCGTGGCGTCGTTGTTCGCCCAGGACAACGCGGTGCTGAAAGCGACGTAGTGCGTGGGGCTGATCGCCGTGCCGTCCGTCGTCGCCAGCGTCGCGGCAGCGGAGCCAACTGAACCGCCGGTGCGGTTGACCACGATCTGCACCGTGACGGCGCTCTCATTCACCGTGTAAGCGGCGGCGCTCAAGGTGATGCGGCCCGCCGCAAGATCGTCGTCCACGATGGTGAGCGTGGCCGCGCCGCCGGATAGGGTCGCGCCACCGGTGGGGTTGGACAGAAAGAGGTTCACCGTCTCGTCGGACTCGACGACTGCATCATTGCTGATCGTGACAGTGAATGATTTGTTCGTCTCACCCGCCGCAAAACTCAACGTGCCGCTGGCCAGTTGGAAATCGGCACCCGCCGTGGCGATGCCCGCACCGGTCGTGGTATTCGTCGCCACAAAGTCCACGGTCACCGCGCCCGCGCTGCCATTGGTGCGGAACACATTGATGGTGGCGGTGCCCACGCTCTCCAAGGCGGTGAAGTTCGTTGTGCTAAAAGTGAACTGCCCGCGCAGAAAGTCATCATCCACGATGGTCAGCACGGCGGTGCGCTGGAATCCCAGCGCGGGGTTGTTCGCCACCATCAGTTGGCCACCAAGTTCAAAGCTGCCGCTGCCCGACTGTGGACCGGTGCCTACCCCCGTCGCGAAGAAGCTGTCCACCGCTCCGGAGTTCTCATCCAACCGCAGGACGCGGCTGGTGTTCTCGGTGCCATTGAACGAACCGAAGAGGCCGACGACGATGAGCCGACCGTTGCCGTCCCTCACGATGGTGCGCACCGTATTGTCAGCGCCGCCGCCTGCCAAGTTGAACGTCGTGTCCAGCGCGCCGCTGGACAGCAGCTTGGCGATGCGGCCCACGCTTACATTGTTGACCGCCGTGAAGTCGCCGCCAATGAACACGTTGTTGAATGGGTCCAAGGCGATGGTGCGCACGGAGCCGTTCGGGCCGATGCCCGTGTTGAACGTGGTGTCCAGCACACCCGAGGTGTTGAGGCGCGCGAGGCGCGTGGTGTTCGGCTGCGAATTCAGATCCGTGAAATCGCCGCCCACCAAGAGGCTGGAGCCGCTGGCGGCGAGCGCCCGCACCGTGGAGTTGAAGCCGCCGCCGATGGTCGTGTTGAAACGGGTGTTGAACACCAGCGTGTCCGCGTCCAGCCGCGCCAACCGGCGGGCCACCGTGCCGTTGTAGGTCGTGAAATCGCCGCCCAGATAGATGTTGCCGTTGGTGTCCAAGGCCAACGCATTGACCGCCGTCCCGCCCGGGGCCGGGCCGGTGGAGATCGTGCCACTAAACGTGACATCCACCACGCCGGCGGCGACCGTCAGGCGGGTGATACGGACGGTGTTGCCTTGAGCCATGAACGAGGTGAAGCCACCACCGATGATCACGTTGCCAGACCGGTCAATGGCCACCGCGTTCACGGTCCCGCCAGCCGCCCCACCCGTGTAGGCTGAGGAAGGGCTGTTGTTGAAGGTCGTGTCCACCGCGCCCGCCGCAGTGAGGCGCGCAACATTGGTGATGTTGACCCCGTTGATCTGGGTGAAGTCGCCCACCACCACGTATTTGTTCCCATGCACAGGAACGAACGTGCCGTCGGAACTGCCAGCCGAAAAGCGCGCCACCCGCCCCAAGGTCACAGTGCCCGCCGCAAAACCCACGGTCTGGAAATCGCCGCCTATCACCGCCCGACCGCTGGCATCAATCGCCAACGCCCTCACCGGTGCTGCCGGACCGGTGCCACCATGAACGCTCGTGGCGGTGCCCGTCGTGCTGACCTGCGCCGCCCGAACGGTGTTGAGGACGCCGTTGACCGAGGTGAAATCACCGCCATACACATGCGCCGCACCAGTCCATGCCACGGCTCGCACGGTGTCGTTCGGGCCGGTGCCCAAGTTGGAGGCGAAGATCGTGTTCAAGGCCGCCGTGCTGGCGGAGAGCCGCGCCAGCCGAACGCTGCCTGCGCCGTTGTAGAAGGTGAAACTTCCGCCGATGACCAGATTGGCTGCGCTCTCCACAGAGATGGCGAAGACGGTGCCGTCCGGACCGGAGGTTATGCCCGAGGCGAAGGTTGTGTCCAAGACGCCGCCAGTCGACAGCTTTGCGATGCGCACCGTGCCCGGCTGGCTGTTCATGCTGGTGAAGTCGCCGCCCGCATACAGCGTGGTGGAGTTGATCGCCAGCGCCCGGACCGTATTGTTGAACCCGCCGGTGCCGGAGTTCCCGATGTTAACATTGAAGGCATTGTCCAGCGCGTAGGTGTTCGCATTGAGCTTCGCCACCCGGCGCACATTCGGCGTGCCGTTGAACGAAGTGAAATCGCCGCCGAGGTAGATATTACCCGCCGCGTCCACTGCCATGGAGTGGACCGGCAGGTTCGGGCCACCGGCGCTCATGGCGGTGGCGAACGTCGCATCCACCGAGCCATCAACCGCATTGAGCAGGACCAGTCGGGCCGTGTTCGGCTGCCCGTTGAACGAGGTGAAGTTACCACCCACCAGCACCCGCCCTCCCGGCAGGACGAGCGCGGCGTTGACAGTGCCACCCAGAGGGCCGCTGCCCACTGTGAACGAGGTGTCCAGCGTGCCATCGGCGTTGAGCCGCGCGACGTTCGTCACGCTGACGCCATGCACCGTGGTGAAATCACCAGCAATCAGCAACTTCGCTCCAAGTCCAGATGGCGCGTAGGTCGTGTCCCGCAGGCCCGCGATGGGGCCGCTCACCAGCCGGGTGAACCGGTTGACCGCAGTGCCGTTGTAGCTGATGAAGTCTCCCGCGATAAAGGCCCGGTCGTTGGCGTCCATCACCACGGCGCGCACCACGTTGTTGGCACCGCTGTTGACCCCGACGCCGCTGTAGAATGTGGTGTCCAGCGAACCATTGGCCTTCAGCCGGGCCACCCGGTTCGGGCCTTGCGTGATGGTAATCGTTCCGCCCGCGGGCGTCGCCGCCGGAATGGACTCGTAGGCCGCGAAGGAACCTAGCGGCGTGGCGGTGAGGAGCACATCGGGACCTGCGTTGTTGTATTCGAACCGCGTCGTAGTCGGAACCGCCGTCACCGTGACCGGCGTCTGCACGGAGCCAAACGTGGCGTCGCTGATGCTGATATAGACCGTGCTGCCCACTGACAACCCGTGCGGTGTCGAGGTGGTCTGCGTCGCCACGTTGGAGCTTCGCTCCTTGAAGGTGATCACCGCCGCGGCAGCACTCCGGGCCGTGCCGCCCACCACCTGGGCGGAGCCAACGCTCGCGGCGGAGTTGTAGCTGATCGTGTTGGCGGTGACCGCCGTGATCAAGTAGGTGCCGTCTAGCAGGAAATCCACCCCGGACACCACGATGGTGTTGCCGGCCAGCAAGGTGTGGCCGCCGTCCGTCGTTAACGTTGCGGTCACGCCGTCCGCAAACTTGTTGGTCACCGAGAAGCCCGCCGCGCGCGCGTAAGTAAGCGTGGTGAAACTCGGCGCGGTTTCCACGGTGAACAGGCCACCGTTGAACACCGCCACGCCGCCCGCCGGGTCCACGTTGTTCACTAGGAATGAACTACCGGGCACCAGATTGTGCGGAGCCGAGGTGGTGATCGTCGCGTTCGTGATCGTGGCCAATTGCTTCTGTGACACGTTGACGGCAGCCCCCGAGCCGGTGAAGTCGCCGCCCAGCAGGAACTGCCCGCTGCTGTCCCGCGCCACCGAGCGCACGATGGTGTTCAAGCCCGCGCCGAGGTTTGCACCGAACGTCGGATCCACGGTGCCGCTGGCCGCCACGCGGGCCACGCGCACGCTCGCCGCTCCGTCGGCCGTGGTGAAATCGCCCGCGATGATGATGTCCGTGCCGTCCAGCACGAGCGAGTTGATGGTGGCAGTGGCACCTGCCACGCCGTTGAAGACCCGGCTGAACTCCGCATCGAATGTGCCCAGGCTGCTGACCCGCGCCAGTTGATTCGCCCCCGCCGTGAGCGAGGCCGTGCCCGTGGCGGCGACCGTCGCGATCAAACGGTTGACCGTGCCCGCGGTCGCCACGGCAGGGTTCACAGTCGGTGGCGTCCCGGCGGCGGTATAGACCAACGAACTGCCACCGGTGCCGACCCCGAGCACGTAAGTGCCGTCGAAGTTCGCGTCGCCAATACTCACCACCACGGTCTGCCCGACGAGGAAGGTGTGCGCCACCGACGTGGTCAAGGTCGCCGTGTTCCCGACCATCTGCTTCATCGTGATGGTGGATGAGAATGTGCGCGGGTAAGTGAAGGTCGTGGCGTCGAGCACCGAGATGATCGCCGTGGTGTTGAAGTCAGTGTCAACGCCCGCAATCGTCACCTGGTGTGTGCTTGAGAAGCCGTGGGGAACCGTAGTCACGATGGTCGCGATATTATTCGCCAGCCCTTTGGTCGCCACGCCTGCGGAGAAGCTCGTGCCCGTGTAGGAGCCGCCCAGCACAATCTGGCCGGAGCCGTTGATGGTGAGGGCGTTCACCGTGGCGCTCAGGCCCGTGCCGAGGTTTGCGGCAAACACCGCATCCATCGCGCCGGACGGCTTGAGCCGGGCGAACCGGTTGGCACCACCGCCGAAAGAGACCGTGGCGCTCACGCCGGCGGCGGTCGTGGGCACCGCATTCAGCGCCGCCACGTTGTTCGGCGCGCTGGTCGCGGTGGGGCCGCCCGTTTGCAGCGTGCCGGTGCCGGTTACGGCAGTCGAACCGACGACCGTTGTCGCCGGGTCGGTGACCCGGAAGGTGGTTGGATTGACCACAGTCACAGTGAGCGTCTGGCCGTTGATCGCCGCATCAACGGTCGTGAAGCTCACCGTGTCGCCCGTGCGCAGCTTGTGTTCGGCGGCGGTCGTCAGCGTGAAGTTCACCGCGTCGCTCACCTTGTTGATGATCGAGACCGAGTAGGTCTTCGCGTAGGTGAAGGAGTTCGCGTTCACCACCGTGATTGTCGCGCCGGTCGTGTCGAAGGCCGGGTCGCCGAGGTTCACATCCACCGTGCTGCCAATCGGGAAGCCGTGGTTGGCGGCGGTGAGCGTGACGAGGTTGCCACCGCTGAACGCCTTGGTTGTGACCGCCGCAGGGGAGAACATACGCTTGGCGGTGCCCGTCGCGGCGACGGTCGGCACTAGCCGGAAAATTGTGCCCGCCTGCGCGATCGCACTGCGCGTCTCCAGTGTGCCGGTGCCACCGACCACCGGCGTCGAAGCCACGACCGTCGTGAGCGGGTCCGCGACCCGGAACGTGTCGGCGTCCACGATCAGAGTGACAGTGCGGGTCGGAGGGCTGTTAATCGCGCCGTCCACGCCGAGGATGGTGACCGTATCCCCTAGCTTGAGACCGTGGCTGCCCGTGGTGTCGAGGGTGAAGCTCGTTCCGTCGCTAGCCTTGTTGATGATGCTGACGGTGTGGGTGCGCGGGTAGCTCACCGACGTGGGCGTGGTCCCGCTCACCGTAAAGTTGCCGTCGAGGGACGGGTCGCCCGTGGCCACCGTGATGCCGTCGCCGAGAGTGAAGCTGTGCGTTCCGTCGGTCAGGAGGGTGGTGGTGTTCGGCCCGGTGGTGAAAGACTGGGAGGTGACGGGCGACTGGAGTGTGCGCGTGTAGGTGAACGAAGTCGTGGTCGGCACGGTCACGACCCGATACGTTCCGTTGAACACCGTGTCCACGCCCGAGATTTGCACCACGTCATTGATCGCGAACCCATGCGGGGCCGCCGTCACCAAGGTGGCCGCGTTATTCGTCAACCCCTTCGTGCCACCAGCGAGCGTGGCCTGCACGGCGCGGGTGTAGGTGATTGTATTCGCAGTGGTGGCCGTCGCCGTGAACGGGCCGTCAAATAGGCCCGCAGCGAAACCGGAGTTGGCGACCGTGACGCTGCTGCCGGTCACGAAGCCATGCGGGGCGGCCGTGGTCAGCGTCGCCGCGTTGATGGTGTCCAGCCTGACGCTGCTGACACTGGAAGCGAAGCCCAGCCCGGCAAAGTCGCCGCCGAGGATGACGCCGCCCGCGCCGTCCACCGCCACGGCCCGCACCGCCGCATTCGCGCCCGCGCTCAACTCGGCCGCGAAGGCTGCGTCCACCGCACCGTTGGCCGCCGCGAGCCGTGCGACCCGGACAGTGTTTGGAGCACCATTGAAGCTGGTGAAGTCGCCACCGATAATGACGTTTCCGGAGGAATCCAACGCCACGGCATTGACCGTGCCGCCCACCGCGCCGGTGCCGGAATTGAAGCTGACATCCAGCGTGCCGTCGGTGTGGAGCCGGGCGACGTTCATGACCGTGGTTCCGTTGACCTGCCCGAAGCTGCCCACGATGACGGTCTTCCCCAAGTGGATGCCGCTGGCATAAGTCACGGCAGCGTTGATGGTGTTGTTCGCACCAAAGCCGGTTGCGGGGAACACGCCGACCGACCGCACTGTGTTGTTGGCCAGCGGGAGGTTCGGATAGGCGGCCATCGCGCGGACCGTGTTGTTGGCCCCGTAGCCGAGGTTGAAGCCGTTGGTGTTGAAGTAGCCACCAGCGTTGATCTGCGCGAGGCGGACGGAGCTGGACGCGCGGCTGTAGGAACCGAACTCGCCGCCGACAAGAATGTTTCCGCTGGCGTCCACCAGCGTGCTGTTGACATCCACCGAGACCGTGCGCGGGCCAAGTCCGTAGGTGGAAAGGGTTAGGTTGATGGTCTCGTTCGGCTCGACCACCGTGTCGGGCGTGATGTTGACGAGGACGGTGGAGCGAAACGGTGCGGTTGGTAGGATGCCGGACTCGCTTGTCCGAAGCTCGCGGACGTTCACAAACGGCCCCAAATAGTTCACCGTGTTGGTCACCCCGGTATAGTCAGAGCCGGCGGTTGCGGAACCGGCGGTGGTCCGCACCAGCACGCTTGCGGGCGCGAGGTCTGCGCCGAGTCCGGCCGCGTTCGCGCGCTGCACGCGGATGGAGGCGGTGCCGCCGCTCTCGCTGACGGAGTAGGTGGGCAGCTCAAACTCAATGTTGCCAGGGCCGGCCGTCACCCCGCCCAGGACGCGCGCGAGGTTTTGGCGCGGCTTTGCCTGGGTCCAGCGCATACCGTTGGCGACACCGGCATTGGGGCTGTTGTCATTGGCTGAGAGCGGGATGAACGGGTTGGGGAACGGGACGCTTGTCGTGGTGCCGTTGTTGGGCGAGGGGGCGGCGTTCCGAGGGAACGCAGTGCGAGAGAAAGGCGCGCCGAAGCCGGTGAAGCTGCCGCCGACCACGACATTGTTATCCGCCTGCACCGCAAGGCTGCTGAGAAAACTCGTCGAGTTGGTCGGGCCGGCGTTCCAGTTCAGAAGCGTGTCCATGAAGGTGGTGTCCAGCACGCCATTGGTGAAGAGGCGCAGCAGGTTCTTGCGCGCCGAACCGTCGTAGGTGGTGAAGGATCCCACGACATAGAACTGGCTGTTGGTGGCGAAGGCAATCGCGGTGACAGTGTTGTTCGCGCCGCTGCCGGGATCGAACGTCGTGTCCAGCGCCCCCGTGGTGCCCACGCGCGCGAGGCGCACGCGACTGATCTGGTTGTAGGTCGTGAAGTCGCCACCGAAGACAGCTTTGTCATCGGCCTGCATGAGCAGCGCGCGCACTGAGTTGTCCGCGCCCGTGCCGGGATCGAACGTGGGGTCAATCAGGCCGTTCACCAGCGCGCGGGCCAGGCGGTTGCGGGCGGTGCCATCGTAGCTGGTGAAATCTCCGCCGAAGAGCACACGCCCTGCGCTGTCCACACCCACGGCATAGACGGTGTTGTTCGGCCCGATGCCGGAGGCGAAGGTGACATCCAAGGTGCCGTTGGTGTTCAGGCGGGCGAGGTTCGTAATGCCCGTGCCGTTAAATACCGTGAACGAGCCGCCCACGATCACCTTGCCGTCCGGCTGGAAGGCCACTGCGCGCACGGGACCGTTGAAACCCGCCCCGGGATCAAAGGTCACATCCAGCGAGCCATCGGAATTCAGGCGGGCGATGCGGTTGCGGCTCACGCCGTTGTAGGCGGAAAAGCCACCACCGATGATGATTTTGTTCAAATTCGCGCCCGCGTTGGTCTGGACCACCACCGCGCCGATGAAGTTGTCCGCACCCTGGCCGATGTTGAACGTGCTGTCGAAGGAGCCGTCCGTGGCAACGCGCGCGAGGCGGTTGGCGGGCGAGGTGTTGTAATCCGTGAAATCTCCAACCACCACCGCGAGTCCCGAGGACTGAAGCGCGACGCCATTGACGGTGTTGTTCGCGCCTGGCAGCGAATTGACGGGGGGGACCGTGATAAAATTGGAGTCAAGGTTCCAGTTGCGGTCCAGCGCGCCGGCGGGCTGGTCATCGTCCACGATGGTCACGCTGCACACACCGGACATGATGTAGTTAAGTGCCGGGCCAGTCGGATGGCTTGCGCCGATGAAAACAGTCGGCAAAGAGCCGGAATTTCGCGTAATTGCGCCCGAACTGGCGAGTGTGGCGCGGCTGACCGCGATGAAAATGTCCTTGTTGAACTCCGACACGGAGTCGCTGAGAACGGTGATGTCAATGAACTTGCCAATGTTCCGAATATTGTTTGTTCCCTGCTCCGTAGCCGTGGCAGTCGTGGAAAAAGTGATCGAACCCGAGGCCGGCGTGTAGTCCACGTTCGGCACCGCATAGTCGCTGCCGACTCTGAGGTCCGCCACGGACGGGGCGGTTCCGGAACTCAGGTCCGGGCTGATGCTGGTGTTGCGGGTGTTGTCGAGCGTGTTCCAGTCCACGGTGACGCTGTCATCCACGGGCCAGCCATTGATGATAATCTCAAACCGGATGGTCGTCGTCCCGGTCGGTTCCTCGATATGGTCACTCTGAGTCCCGGTGAATAAAGCGCGCCGGATCACGACGTTCTGCTGCGCCTGCAACTCCGCGCCCACAAGACTCAATAACAGGGCAACGACGAGCCTCGCCCCCCACCGACTGAGGACGACAGAAAACCTCTGAACTGAGGCAAGGGTATTCATAAGGAAAAAAGCACCGGGGCGTGAAGGCACCGGTAAAATATCAAGCAAACGAACATTTGTGTGACTGCTAGCGCTGTGCGGACATCAAATTGAGCGGCGGAGCGTAGGCGGATAAGTCGTTTCCCTTCAAGCCTATTCTCCCCTGCCTGACTACGGGTTTCCCCCTAAAGCCAACCGGTTGCGCGGCAGCACCGGCCCCGAACGCTAGTCCTGGTAGATGGGCAAGTAGTGGTGCTGCACCGAGAGGCTCAGGAGCGCCAGTGCCGAACAATAAACCTTCCCCTGGCCAGCGTCCGCCCCCCCGGCCCCGTCCCATGAACCATCGGGCAGTTGCCGGGCCAGGAGGATGCCCTCCACCCGCTCGCGCGCCTCGCGGGCGACGTCGCCGCCGCGCTTTTTCATCCCTTGGGCGTAGTAGTAGGTGCCGTAGAAGAACCACGAGGTCTCCCAGACGGGCGGCGACGCCCGGAGCCAGTCTGCCGCGCCCAGCACCTCCGGCTCGTCTTGGAGGCCGCAGACCTGCATCGCCAGCAGACCCGCCGCCGCCATGGCGTAGGAGGGCGGCTGGCCGGGCACGTAGCCAAAGGCGCTCTTAAAATCCCGGATGCGGCCCAGAGCGTCGCGCGGCGAAACGTAGCTTCGGCGCAGGTAGCCCACGGCCGCGTCTATCGCCTCCTTCGGCACGACCAGCCCGGCGTTCTTCGCGGAGCGCAAGGCCAGCAGTTGCCAGACCGTCACGGACAGGTCCGAGTCTCCTGCGTCCGGCGAGTAGCGCCATCCGCCGATGAAGCGCGGGTCGTGCTTCTTCACGCGCTGCGCGGCGAGGATGAGGTTCACCCCGCGCTGCGCCCGCTCGCGCAATTGAGCGTCCTGCGCCTTGTCCGCGCCCATGCCCAGCAGCTCCGTCAATGCGAGCGTCACGATGCCGTGCCCATACATCCGCGAACCGTCCTTCTGGCCGAAATATCCATTTGCCGTCTGCACGTCCGTTCGCAGCAGGAACGCCACCGCCTTGCGCATCGCCTCGCCCTCCGTGGTCTTGTCCGCCGGCTGGTGGCCCACGCTCGCCAGCCCCATCAATGCGAGCGCCGTCATCGCCACGCCGTGGTTCTCGCGCTTGTCCTGCTCCTGGATCATCCCGTCGGGCGACTGCGCCCGCACGAGATAGGTTGCTCCCAACTTCACCACCGCATCCACGCGGTCGGGCCGGAGGGCGGGCGGAGCCTCGGCGGCGGAGCAGAATGACCCACGACCAATCGCCAATAGCCAAAGCACGATGAATGACGCGGGGCAAAAAACGCGGGCCGCACCGCCAACTCCAAACTCCAAACTCCAAACTCCAAACATCTTCACTTCCTCGCCCTCTCCGCCAGAGCCTTGAAATACGCGTCCACCATCACGCGGTAGTCGCCGGACACACCATTTGCCTGCGCATCGCGGAGGTCCTGAGCCAGTTTCGGAGGCAGCTTCGCCCAGTCCGCGTCGCGCAACTCGCCCAGCTCCGGCAGCGCTGCGAACTCGCCTCCCCCGCCGGCGCGCGACGCCCCGCCCACGCGGCCCGCGCCCGCCGGCTGGCCCTCGCCAGCCTGACCGTTCCCCTGCCCTTCGCCCCGGCCCTGCCGCATCGCCTGCTGCCTCGACTGCCGCGCCGCCTCCAACGCGCGCGCCGCATCGGCCTGTGCTGTTGGACTTCCGGTGTTCATTCCGTCCATCGCGCGCGCCATCCATCGCGCGTCCGGCTGGAAGTTTCGGCCCGGAGCCATCGTGCCCGGCTCCCCGCTCAACGGCACCGCACCGGAAGGAATTGCCCCGCTGCGCCGCTGCATCCCCTGCGTAGCCCCCTGTGCAGACTGCGCGCCTCCCGACCCTGACATCGTGCCATTCAACCGCTGCGCGGGTCCCGTCGCACCGGACACATTGTTGTTCGGCCCGCCGCCGCCGCGCCCCTGCGCCGGCGGCGCGGACGCAGCCTGGCCTTGGACAGCGGAACCCTTCTGCGCATTTCCAGAACTGCCCGCCGGCCCGGCCTGTCCCGGCGGTGGGCTGCCCGAACCGTTGCTGGATGAATCCGCACTCGGTCCACCGCCCGGCCCCGAGCCGCCCTTGCCTTGCGGTGAACCCTGCGAAGATGAGCCACTCTGACCCGCCTGCTGGCCTTGCTTCCCGCTGCCGGACTGGCCGCCCGGCTGGCCTGAATTCGGCTGACTGCCTTGCTGGCCACCGCTCGGCTGCGCGCCTGCCGACTGACCGGCCTTTTGTAGTCCACCATTTTGCTGGCTGGAGTTTTGTTGACCCGCGTCCTGCTGGCTCGAAGCCGGCTGGGCTTGCGCGGACTCGCTGCCGCTCTGCGCGTTCATCCGCCCCGCGTTGGACTGGTTCGCAGACTGTTGATTCCCCGACTGGCTCCCCTGCGACTGCTCCAAGCCTGCCCGCTGCTGCTCCAACTGATTGCCCATCTGCGCCGCACTCTGCCCCGCCTGCGCCGCGCCCTGCTGCCCATCCTGCGCCGCGCGACGCGCGCGGTCCGCCTGGTCCGCGCCCGTCTGCGCCTGCCGCGCGGACTGCTGGAGTGACTGCGCGTTCTGCTGGTTGCCCATCGCCTGCTCGTTCCGGCTCGCGCGCTGCAAATTCTCCGCAGCCCCGCGCAACTGACCCGCCACCTCGTCCTGCTGCTGCGCCGCGCGCGCCATCGCCTGCTCCGGTGTGGTCTTCCCCACGTTCGCAAACCCCTCCGCGAGCGCCCGAGCCCGCTGCAATTGCTGGCGCACGGTCGCCGTCACCTGTCCGCTTGCGACGATGGCCTTCGACCACTCGGCCGCCGCCGCCGCCTCGCGCCGGGCCTCGGCCAGCTTCTTCTGCGCGTCGGAAAATTTCTTCTCCCCGTCGGCCACCTTGCGCTCCGCGTTCGCCAGCTCATTGGTCGCGCGCTGCAAGCCCGGCAGCATCTCCGCCACGCGCTGCGCGACCGTCGCCGGCGGCAGGTTCGTCTGCGTCGGTGCCCCGTCCGCCGACTCGACAATCGCCTTCGTGCCGCGCTCAAACTCGTCCTTCACAGCCACGCGCAACTTCTCCGCATCGGCTTGCACCGGCGGAATTTCATCCTTCGCCGTCTTGCGCATCGCCTCGACGAGCTGCCGCAACTGCTCCCACAGCTCGCCCGCCTCCAGCGCCGGATTCGCCACGCGCTCCAACTGCCGGGCCAGCGTGCGCTCCGCCTCCGCCGCTGCCTGCAAGCGCTGCCGCGCCTCTCCCACCGCCTCGCGCGACATCCGCGCAAGCTCCTCGCGCATCGCAGGGTTGCGCTGCAATTCCGCCGCCAGCTCGCGCTGCATCTCCTCCGGCGGCAGGCTCGCCAGCCGCTGCAACCGCTCCATCCGGCCGTAGCGCTCGTCCAGCTTCGCGCGCGTGCCCAGGGCATCCTCCTGCTTGCGCAACGCGGCGCGCGACGCGTCCGCCGCGCCCGCTTCCAAATTGCGATAATGCTCGGCCAGCGCTTTCAAATTCTCCGCCAGCGTCTGGTCCTGCCGCGCCGCCTCGGCCAGCAACTTGCCACGCGTTCCGGCGGCGCGCGTGGCCATCGCGCCCCGCAAGGCCTCCCCCGCCTTCACCGGCGGCTCGCGCAACATCTCCACCGCCGTGTCCGCGTCGCGAGCCCGCTCGCGCCCCGCAGGCTCTGACAAATCCTGCGCGCCCCCATCGCGGCGAATCGCGCTCGCCGCATCGCCTACTCGCAGGTTCAAAGCCATCTGCCTCGCATGCAAGTTTGTCGTCACGCTGCCCGTGGCCGTGCTCGCCACACGTTTCAACTCCGCCTCCAGCTCCGCCGCCGCGAGCGACAAGCCCAGCATCCGCTCGCTCAAGCTCGGAGTGGTCCGCGCCAAAACCTGACGCGCCTCTGCCTGCGCCTTCGCCGCCTCGCTTTGCGCGCGCTGCAGCTCTCCCGCGACGCGGTCCAGCTGCTCCGCCATCGGCGTCGCCACGCGCTGCCCGCCATTGCGCCGCTCCGCCATCTCTCGGCTCACCTGCTGCCCCGCGCTCCCGCGCATCGCCTCGGACATCGCGCCCGCCGTCTTTTCGCCCAGGCCCGCGCCTCGCGCCTCGCGCTGTGCGGCGGCCGTCTGCTTCTCCATCCAGCTCCAGTCGCGCGGACGGCTCGTGCTGCTGTCCGGCGCGTTCGCCTCGAAGCGCTCCTGCCGCGCAAGCGCCTTGGCCGCGCCCTCCAGCTCGCTCAACTGCCGGCCCGATTCCAGCCCGCGCAACGCCTTCTCCATCCGCGCGAGCCGCTCCAGGTTCGCGGCGCCCTGCCAGTCGGCCTCCGCCGCCGCGCGCATTGCTTCGAGCGCGTCGCGCGACTGGCCAAGCTGCGCGGCGAACTGCGGGTCGCCGTCGCGCCGCGCCTCCTCCGTCCTGGCTCGGTCCTCAAGCTGCTCCATCGCCGCGCGCCACTGCGCCCCGGCGCGCTGGCGGTCGGCGTCCGCCTTCACTTTCAACTTCGGGTCTTCCTCGCCGCTCCTCTTCGCGTCCGCCAACCTCTTCTCGCTCGCCGCCGACTGCCCCAATTCCTTCCTCAGCCGCGCGACCTTCTCCGCGCTGCTCTCCGCCAGCCTGGCGAGCTCAGTCCGCGCCTTGTCCGCGCGCATTCCAAGTTCACGGGCCGCCACGCGCGCGTCGCTCGCCGCCTGCTCCGTCGTGCTCTTCATCTGCCGCGATGGCCACGCCAGCTCCGGCCCGGCCTGATGGATCAACGCAGCTTCGACCCCGCTCCGCGCCGCCTTCAAGTTCTCCTGCGTCTTGCCTAGCCTGTCGGAAACCTGCTTCGGCGCGCGCTGCCTCAGCTCGGCCATCTGCTGCTCCGCCTTCGCCACTTCGCGTGATGCGCTGGTCTGCCGCCGGGCAACGCGCTGCCACGCGTTCGTGTCCGAGCCCGCGTTCTCCGCCGTCTGCTGCACGCGCTGCTGGCCCTTCGCGAGCAGATCGAGCCGCTCCGTCAACG
The DNA here is from genome assembly GCA_016235585.1 of Verrucomicrobiota bacterium. Taxonomy (GTDB): domain Bacteria; phylum Verrucomicrobiota; class Verrucomicrobiia; order Limisphaerales; family JACRJY01; genus JACRJY01. The sequence goes on from JACRJY010000164.1 coordinate 55,175, forward strand.
CATCCGCTTGGTCTGCGGCAACAAGCTCATTGTGACTGGCGGCCATCTGCGCCGTGTAGTCCGCAAGCCGCTGCGACGACTTCATCGCCTCGCCGATGTTGCTGCGCTCCGGCGGCTCGCGCAGCTCGCGCGCCAGCGACTCACGGTCCGCCTGCGCGCGCGGGAGCAGCTCGCGCCGCGCCGCGCTCAACGCGCTGGCCATCGACGCCAGCTCCGCAGACTCACGGCCCGCGTCGGCTTCTTGCATCGCACCGGCAAGCTGCCTGTCCGCGCGCTCCAACTGCCGCTCCACATCCGCCAACGCCACCGCCGCGCCCGCGACGGTCAGCTTCCGCTGCACATCGTCGCCCGCCAGAATCTTCGCGGCGGACTCAGCTGTGTAGGCCTTGCGCAACTCGCCCGCCGCCTTGCCCGCGGCTTCGAGCGCCTCCTGCACCTGCTGCCGCGCCGCGAGCGCCTTCGCGCGCGTCGAGTCCGACTGCTCCGCGCCGATGACAAGCTGCGCGATGGCGGACTCGACACGCGTGCCTTTGAGGTCCACGGCGACGAGCTTCGTCACGAGGCGGTCGCCTGTGGACAAGCCAAGCAGCAGCAAGTCCCAACGATGCGTGACGGGAGTGTTCGTCTTGTTCGCCAGCGCCAGCGGCACTTCGAGCCACGGGCCGGCGTTGATTTGAAACTGCTGCGCGGCCGCGGCCAGCCCGATGTCGTCGCCAGCGGTGCCGCGAACGAGAATGACTTCATCCGATGAGACCGCGCTGTCATTGCGCGGCGACTCCAGCGTGACGCGCGGCGCAAGGTCCGGCTCGGCGCGGATTTCAAACGTGGGGCTGAACTTGTTTGCCAAACCCGTCTCCGCCGCGGCGAGCCGCACCTGATACGTCGCCGCGCCGCGCACCGGGATGCGCGCGTGAACAATGCCGGGCTCCGGTGCGGTGAGCGCGACGAGATTGGTCTGGCCGTCCGCGACGATGGCGAGCTCGCCCGCGCGCACGGACTGGTTCACGCGCATCCGCAGGTCGGCCACGCTGCCTTCGAGAGCGGACAAGTTGCCGTGCTCCTCCTCAACCGAACGCGCGGCCAACTGCGCATAGGCCGGTGCTTCGTAGGTCTTCACGAACGCCACAACCGCCGGGCGCGCGCGTGTGGCAATCGTCACCATCTTCGTCAGCGCGTCTCCCGCGCGCACGCGGAAGGCAAAGGCCCCCTGCCCCACCGGCACCATCGCGGTGAATTGCCCGCCGTTGCCCGATGACATTTGCACGCGCTCTGCCTTGCCATCGGCGACCACCTCGAGTTCAGCCCGCCCCGTGTCCGCGCCCGCGAGTTCCACGACAACGGGCTGATGATCACCTTGCGCCAGCCAGCGCGTGTCGGCGGCAGGTTCCAGGACGCGAATCTTTGTGCGTGCCACGCGCTCGATGGCGGCCATCGGCAAGAACGCACGCGCAAGCTGGCGGGGGAATTCCAGCGACGGCACCGCGAACATTACGGCGACGACGGAGAGGGAACCGAGGGCGCCTCGCACCCACACCGCGACATGGGCGCGCGGCAGCACGACCTCCATCCGCAAGTCCCGCACCCGGCGCGCGACGCCATCCTGCACCAAGTCACGGAAAGCAAACGAGTCGTTCTTGCCGTCAGCGCTTTTCTCCGCAAGTTCAACCGCCGCGACGAGGTGGCTGCGCAGCCCCGGCCACGCCTTCTCCATCAGCACGGCAAACTCCCGCGTGGAAGGCGGCTCCGCGAGCAACCGCCCCGCGACGAGCCAGAAAGCGAGTGCCGTCGCAACGTAGCCACCGAGACTCAGCAGCCAGCGTGTCCCCTCCGTCAGCACAAGAAACCGGTCGATCCATGCAACCGCCGTGAACGCGATGAGCAGCGTGACCGCCGCCGCACACACTCCTCGCGTCCAAACCATGCGCATCCACCTTTGCGCGAAGGCGCGCAAGCGCTCGGCAATGAGCGGGTCGAGGGAGGGAGACATGGTGCGGCGAAGCTAGCACTCCGACGCCGGGAGGGAATACGGAAATGGTGGTAGGATGCAGGGCGGCCCATTGGGCTGACCTTGGCAAACTCCCCATTTCATTCGCACCCGGCTGAAGCCGGGTGCCAATGAGAGTGGCCACCGCCCGACTTGCGGCTTCACCCGCCGCTTCGAAAGCAAATTTTGCCGAAAACAGAGTTCAGTTGAATAGCTCCTCCCTCATCCCGTCGGCCAATGGAGATTCAGCTATGACAAAACACACCGCTCTCTGCTCGTTTGCACTCGCCGCAACGTTGGTTTTTGCCGCAGCCGCGCCGGCCTCGACCAAGACCGCCGCCAAGACGCCGGTGGACAAGGCGGTGAGCCTCGAACTGTTCACCCAGCCCACGGACAAAGCCGCCAAGCCTCTCGCGCTCAAGGGCGCGGACGCGCGGGTGCAGTTGCTCGTCCACGCGCGGCACGCGTCCGGCGCGGAGAGCGATTTCACGAGCAAGGTCACTTACTCCATCAAGCCGCTGAAGGTCCTGGACGTGGACAAGTCCGGCTACCTCACGCCGCTCGGCGACGGGACAGCAACCATCACGGCGAAATCTCCCGAGGGCCTGACCGCGACGGCGAGTGTGTCGGTCGAGAACTTCAAGGTTGTCCCTGCCATCAACTTCGCGAACTCCATCGTCCCCATCTTCACCAAGGCCGGGTGCAACAGCGGCGGCTGCCACGGAAAGAGCGGCGGGCAAAACGGCTTCCGCCTTTCGCTCCTCGGCTTCGAGCCACAGGAGGACTACGAGTATCTCGTGAAGGAGGCGCGCGGTCGCCGCCTCTCCACCGCCGCGCCAGACACCAGCCTGCTGCTGCTCAAGGGCGCGGGCGTAGTCCCGCACGGCGGCGGCACGCGGCTGGACGTCGGCTCCTACGATTACAACCTGCTCAAGCGCTGGATCGCGCAGGGCATGGCCTACGGCGACCCGAAGGACCCCGTCGTCACGCGCATCGAAGTGTTCCCGAAGGAGCGGACGATGCAGCCCCAGGCTGACCAGCAGCTCACAGTCATCGCGCGCTACTCGGACGGCCACATCGAGGACGTGACGCGCGGCGCGCTCTTCGAGGCGAACGACAAGGACATGGCCACCGCCGAGCCGACCGGCCTCGTGAAGTTCGCGAGCCAGCCCGGCGATGTGGGCATCATGGTCCGCTACCAGTCGAAGGTCGCCGTGTTCCGCGCCACCGTGCCGCTGGGTGCGCCGGTGCAGCACCTGCCCATCGCGAAGAACTTCGTTGACGAATCCGTCTTCAAGAAGCTCAAGCGCATCGGCCTGCCGCCGAGCGAAATCGCCGACGACGCCACCTTCATCCGCCGCCTGACGCTCGATCTCGCAGGCCGCCTGCCGAACGCCGACGAAACAGAGGCGTTCTTGAAAGACAAGTCCGCCGCCAAGCGCGACGTGCTGATTGACCGCCTGCTGGCCAGCGGCGACTACGCGGATTACTTCGCCAATTTCTGGGGCGCGCTGCTCCGCAACCAGCGCTCGTCCGTCAACGGCCGCACCGAGCCGTATATGCGCGGGACGTTTGCCTTCCACTCGTGGATTCGCGACAGCCTCGCGAGCAACAAGCCTTACGACCAGTTCGCCCGCGAGGTGCTCGCCGCTTCCGGAGACATCGGCCAGAACCCGCCGGTCGCGTGGTATCGCCAGGTGAAGACCGCGCAAAACCAGCTTGAGGACACCGCGCAGCTCTTCCTCGGCCTGCGCCTCCAGTGCGCCCAGTGCCACCACCACCCGTATGAGAAGTGGAGCCAGGCGGATTACTACAGCTTCGGCGCGTTCTTCAGCCAGGTCAGCCGCAAGCCCGGCTCGCAGCCCGGCGAGGAACTCGTCTTCGCCAAGCGCGGCGCGCCCACGATGGCTAACAAGAAGAACAACATCGCCCTCAAGCCGGCCGGCCTCGGCGAGACGCCCCTCGACATCCCCGCCGACGAGGACGCCCGCCACGCGCTGGCCGACTGGCTGGGCAAGAAGGACAACACCTTCTTCGCGCACTCGCTCGTGAACCGCTACTGGAAACACTTCTTCAACCGCGGCCTCGTCGAGCCGGAAGACGACATGCGCGAAACCAACCCGCCTGTGAACCCCGAGTTGCTCGACGCGCTGGCGAAGTCCTTCATCGAGTCCGGCTTCGACCTCAAGAAGCTCGTCCGCACCATCGTCACAAGTTCGACCTACCATTTGAGCGCGATTCCCAACAGCCACAACGCCGGCGACAAGCAAAACTTCTCCCGCTACTACCCCAAGCGGCTCAGCGCCGAAGTCCTCTTCGACGCCATCAACACCGTCACCAAGTCCGAGGCGAGCTGGGCGAACCTCCCCGCCGGCACCCGCGCCGTGCAGCTCCCGGACAACAGCTACAACAGCAGCAGCTACTTCCTCCAGGTCTTCGGCCGCCCCGACTCCGCCAGCGCATGCGCCTGCGAACGATCGCAGGACGCCAGCCTTGCCCAGAGCCTGCACCTGCTGAACTCGAAGGACATCCAGGCCAAGCTCACCGCCGAGAAGGGCCGCGCCGCGCTGCTGGCCGCTGATGAGAAGCGCAACGACGAGGCGAAGGTCAACGAGCTCTATCTCTGGGCCTTCAGCCGCCAGGCCGAGTCCAGCGAAGTCACCACCGCAAAGGATCACGTCGAGAAGAAAGTGACAAAGGCCGCCGACGCCGCAGCCAAGACGAAGGCGAAGCGCGAAGCCTACGAGGACATCGTCTGGGCGCTGGTCAGCAGCAAGGAATTCCTGTTCAACCACTGAGCAGCCGAGCCCATGAACCTCCGCCCGGAACACATCGGCTGCCCCGAGTTCCGCCGCCTCCTGCGCTCTGACCGACGCGGCTTCCTGCGCGCGGGCCTCCTCGGCTTCGCCGGCCTCTCGCTCTCGAATCTCCTCCGAATGGAGGCGCAGGCCAAGGCCGCCGGCGGCAGCCCTTCCCGCGAAAAATCCGTCATCATCCTCTGGATGCGCGGCGGCCCCAGCCAGCACGAGACGTGGGATCCGAAGCCCGACGCTCCGCAGGATTATCGCGGCGCGTTCGGCGCGATGCGCACCAGTGTCCCCGGCGTCCAGATTTGCGACCTCCTGCCGCTGTCGGCCAAGATTCAGCACAAGTATTCCGTCATCCGCAGCCTGCACCACACGGACGCGGGGCATTCCGCTGGCGACCAGATCATGTTCACTGGCCATCCTCCCGGCCAGAACGTCGAGCAAAACGCCTACCCGAGCTGCGGCTCCATCGTCGCGAAGGAGCTTGGCCATCTCAATCCCAAGCTCCCGCCCTACGTCATCATCCCGCGCAACCTCCCCGGCAGCGGCCCCGCCTATCTCGGCTCCCGCTACGGTGCCTTCGAGACGCAGGCCGATCCCGCGAAGGCCGGCCCGTTCTCTCTCCCGAACTTCTCTCCCGTGGAAGGCCTCTCCTTCGACCGACTCGACGAGCGTCGCAAGCTCCTCGGCAGCTTCGACCAAATCCGCCGCGACGCGGACGCCTCGGGCACGATGGGCGCGATGGACAGCTTCCAGCAAAAGGCGTGGGACATCGTCGGCGGCCCTGACGCACGCAAAGCCTTCGACCTCGACGCCGAGCCGATGAAGATTCGCGAACGCTACGGCTTCATGCCCGAATACATCGCGCCCACGCCCGACCGCTGCGGCGTGCCCGCGTGGAGCCAGCGCATGTTGCTCGCCCGCCGCCTCGTGGAAGCCGGCGTGCGCCTCGTCACCGTGGACCTCCGTTGGTGGGACACGCATGTGAAGGGCTACGAAACCATGCGCGACGGCTTCCTCCCGCGCTGGGACCGCGCTTACAGCGCCCTGATCGAAGACCTCGACCAACGCGGCATGCTCGACAGCACGATGGTCATCGCCTGGGGCGAGTTCGGCCGCACGCCGCGCGTGAACGCCACCGGTGGCCGCGACCACTACCCGAACGTCTTCAGCGCCGCCGTCGCCGGTGGCGGCATCAAGGGCGGACGCGTCGTCGGCGCATCCGACAAGCAAGGTGCCTTCCCCGCCGAGAATCCCAAGACCGCGCAGGACGTGCTCGCCACGATGTATCGCCACCTCGGCATTGACCCGGCGAAATCCTACGACGACCACCAAGGCCGCCCCGTCCCCATCCTCCCCCACGGCACGCCGCTGGAAGAGTTGTTCGCCTGACGCGCGACAAGCGCGTCCCCATCGTTCCCCGGCAGGGTGAGACTCCATCGAACCCCATTGTTCCCGGGTAGGGTGAGACTCCGTCGAACCCCATTTGCCGACGCAGGAGGCGCGAGCGCAGCGAGCATCTTGGTTCTCGCATCCGCCCAAAGAATCTCGCCGCGCTCGCCTCGCTGCGCTCGAAATGGGGTTCGACGGAGTCTCACCCTACCGTGTCACGACGCGGCGTCCCGCTCACGCGAGACACGATTGTGCAACCACGCCTCCGCTCCTGCGACATCCCCAAACTGCCCTTCCAACTGCGCCTCGAACGCATCGTGCAGGATGGCTTTGAACTCCTTGCCCGGCGTCATCCCCGCCGCAATCAAATGCCGGCCCTGTAGAATCGGCTTCGGCGCGCTGTCCTGCACACGGAGTTCCTCCGCCTTCGCCAGCAGCGCCTTCACGCCTTCGGGCACGCACGGCGGATGCGGCGGACGCCCGCTGTGGTCCGCCGTCACGATGACGCACAGGCCGGCGATGGTCTCCGGTTCCAGCCGCTTCGCGAGACGGCGCACGCCCCGGTCCGTCACCGGCTGCATGTGCGCGAGGTGATTCGCCACCAATGGCGGCACGCGGTCGCGGATGGCGTGCGGCGTGTGGATGCGTTCGAGAAATTTCAGCGCCGGCTCCACGCCGCCCTGCTCGTGGCCGGGTGAAACGATTCTCATCCGCCCGTCGCGCAACGCCTCGTGCGTCACCGCCGGCTTGCCGAAGTCGTGCGCCAGCACAGCGAGCATCCACACGATGCGCGACGCCTCATCCGCCGCCTGCCACTGCGGCAGCTTCACCAGCGCGTCGCAGCAGTGCCCCGTGTGCGTGAAGACATCTCCCTCCGGGTGCCACTCTGGCTCCTGCGGCGTGCCGCGCAGCGCCGCAATTTCCGGGAAGTGCTCGACCCATTCCGTGTCCGCGAGGAAGCGCAGCCCCACCGAGGGCACCGCGCTCTTCGCCGCCCACTTGAACCACTCCTCGCCCACGCGCTCCACCGCGAGTTCGCCGAAGCTCGCCTTGATGCTGCGGCACAGCGCGATGGTCTCGGGCGCGGCGCGCAGATTGAAGCGCGATGCGAACTGCATCCCGCGCAGCACGCGCAACGGGTCCTCCACAAACGCCCCGCTCGTGTGCCGCAGCACGCGGTCGCGCAGGTCTGCCCTTCCGCCGAAGTAATCCAACACCTCGCCGCTGCGCGGGTCCCACATCAGCGCGTTGATGGTGAAGTCCCGCCGGCTCACGGCCTCCTGCGGCGTGATGTCCGCGTCAAACTCGACCTCGAAGCCCTTGTGCCCCAGCGCCACCTTGCAGTCGCGGCGCGGGATGGAGAAGTCATACGCCAGTCCGCTGCCAGTCGTGAGCTTGGCCACGCCGAAGGACTGGCCAACGAAGTCCACCCTGCCCCACCGCGACAAAGCCTTGGTCAGCCGCTGGTAGCTCACGCCGAAAACTTCGAGGTCGAAATCCTTCACCGCGAGACCGAGCAACGCATCGCGCACGCATCCGCCGACGAGGAACGCCCGCGCCAGCTCCGGCGTGGCGGCAAGGAGTTTCTGAAGTTCAGCAGGCTGCGTGACCAGCATCACGCGGAAGGTGACAGTCGGCGGCGCAGCTCACAAGGCTCGTCCGAGCCATTTGGAGCGCGGACGCCCACGTCCGCAGCCGGTGCCCGGGAAACGAAACGGACTGCGGACGTGGGCTCCCGCGCTCCATTGCAACTGCATCGGCTACCGCTTCTTCGGCAGGTTCACCTTCGTCTTCTGCTCGGCGAGTTGCAGGAGCTGCCCGGGCGTGACGATGCGTGACCAGTTCAGGAAGTCCGGCGCGCCTTTGTCCGTGCGCGGTGGCTGCGAGAGCGTGAGCGAAACCAGCTTGGGCTCGAAGAGCGCGGCGAAGGTGGCCACCTCGGTCATCTCCGGGCTGGCATGGAAGTGGAGCGGCAGCTCGCCCATTCCTGGCAGCGCGCGCGCGGCCTCCGAGGCGCGATGCACATCCCAAACTTGCGAGCTGGCGACGGTCTCGCCCAGCAGCATGAAGCGCCGGCGCATCTGCGTCTGATAACGCTTGTCCCCGCCCAGCGCCGTCATGCCCACACCGCGCGGCGCGAAGGTGATGTAGGCCGCCTGGTTCTCGCGGATGTAGCGCATCCAGCCGCTGAAGTGCTTCTGCTGCTCCGGTGACACCGGCGACTTCGCGTCAATGCCAGCGCGGGCAAACTCCTCGCTGAACGCGCCCGCAAAGCCCGCCTTCGCCAGTTGCAACTGCTCACGCCAGTTCGTGTCGTCCACCGTCTCGATGTGCAGCGACCTCGGCGCGGCGCCCGCCGGCTGCGCGAGATAGAAGCGCAGCCGGATGCCGCTCTCGCTGTCGAACTCGTGGACCGTCAGCCGCACGCCCTCGGCCTCCGCGGCCGCGAGCTCGCGGACGTTGGCCGGAGCGCTCGCGGCGGGCCAGCCACCAAAGGTTTTCAACTGCAACTCGGCGAGCGCCTTCTTCGCGTCGAAGCCCGCGGAGTCCACGGCGAGCCGGGTGAAGTTCTCGTAACACTTGGTGGTGATTTCGTCGGAGGGGAGTTTGTCGAAGACCTTCAGTTGCTGGCCGGTGAAGAGCTTTTCAGCGTAATTGGGCACGGGAGCCTCGTCCTTCTTGAGCCACTTGTTGAACCAGCGCATCACGGGCACCTGCAGCTCCTGTGTGTCCTTGTGCGGCCCTTCGGTGAGGATTAGCCCGAGCTTCTCCGGCGCGTTGTGCAGGTCGTAGATGCCGCGCACGCGCTCGTGCAGGCGCACCACGCCGTCCAGCGGGAAGATGGTGTCCTTGTCGGTGTTGACGATGAGCAAGGGGCGCGGGGCCATGAGCGCGGCGACCTGCGCGTAGTCCCAGCGGTAGGTGTTGACCATGAACATGCAGTCGCAGTGGCCCTCGACGCACCCGTCCACGACGTGGCTCTGCAAGTCCACGATGCCGGCGGTCGGGCACGCCGCCTTGATGCGCTCGTCGAGCGCGGCGATCCACCACGAGTAAGCGCCGCCGCCGCTGCGGCCCGTCACGCCGATGCGCGAGCCGTCCACGTCCTTGCGCGACTGGAGATAGTCCAGCGCGCGGATGCAGTTCCACGCCTCGGCCGCGGCGGCGGAGTAACCGCGCGAGTTCCACCACCACATGTCCTTGTTGTGCGTGCCGTGGTGGATGCCCTCGATTTCACCGAGCTGGACAGTGTCCACCACCATGCACACGTAGCCATTGCGCGCGAACCACGCGCCCCAATGCTGGTAGCCCACCTTGTTGCCGTAGCTCACGCCGTTGGTCTTCACCACCGCGTGGCCGCAGACGTAGAGGATGGCGGGCGCGGGCGCGGAAAGCTTCCTCGGCACATAGACATTCGCGGTGACGTAGAGGCCGGGGCGCGACTGGTAATGCAGCTTCTCCACCGTGAAATCCGGGTGCTCCAACGTGCCCGTGACGGTCGCCTTCAAGTCCGTCCTCGGCGGCAACGGGTCCAGGCCCAGCATCTCGAAGAGCTGCTGACGCGCGGTGACCTTCTGCCTGTTCCAATCCTCCAGCGTGCGCACCTCCGAGAGCGAGCGCTCGCCCAGCGTGCGGGTCTCGGCGCGGAAATACTCGGCGAACATCCGGTCCCCCGGCGTGGCGTTGGTGGGAAGCTTGCCGTAGGGATTGCGATAGGCGGCGGCGGAAACGTCCTGCGTGAGCAAGGCGAGTGCGGCGACAAAAAGGACGGCGGCTCTGGTAATCATGAGGCGTTTGGACGCAGTTGCAGCGCGTCGCAATCAGCCGCTCTGCGCCCATCGGGAACGCGGGGCGGGAGGAGGAGATGGGGAATAGGGAATAGGTGATGGGGTCTGGGTGGAACGGGCCACCGGCCCGTTGCGGTGGGCGACCCGCCCGCCGCTCGTGGTGCGTGCAGCGCACACCATTTGGTCCGAGCGTTGGCTGCGCCCAAACTCGTGCCGGCGACTTGCAGTCGCCGCCCCCCACGCGCAGCACACCCGATGGCGAGTGCAACCCGTCTGCACATTGATCCCTGCTCACAAGAAACAGCCCGGCGACAGCAAAAACTGGTTAGCAGAATGAATGAGCGTCAGCGAGCGTCGCCGCGTCCAACACCGCAATTCCCCAGCAGTGGAGCGACAGCGCGCGCAGGGGCGGGGATTGGACGCAGTTGTCGGAGCGATTTCACACAAAGCTCTTCAATGAAGAATCCTTTTCTTTCGGGCCTGAACACAATGCCGAGGCGTGTGGCTGTCATTTATTCGGCGACGGCCGGCGCGTGGATTGTGCTGTCGGATTTGGCAGTGGCCTTGGTCTTGGATCATCCAGTGCAGGGGACATGGATCGACGTGATAAAGGGGATTGTGTTTGTGGCCGTTTCAGCGGGCCTGCTCTACCTGCTGCTGCGCCGCACGTTGGCGCGGGAGATGATCATCCGCATGGATTTGGAGGAGACGCGCGAGCGATTCGCAGCCTCGGCGGCGCACCATCCGTATTCGTTCGCGGTGTATGATGCCGATCGGCGGTTCCGCTATCTGAACCCGCACGGGCTGAAGTTCCTGCGCAAGACTCCGGACGAGGTGCTCGGACGGCGGGACGAGGAGGTGTTTCCGCTGGAGATGGTGAACGCCTACCTGCCGGCCTTGAACCGCGCGATGGAGACCCGGCAGCCGCAGTCCGTGGTGGCGGAGCTGATGCTGGCCTCCAACCACGTCTGCCTGGCCTACACCTTCACACCGCTGCTCAACGCCGACGGCTCCGTGCGCGAGGTTCTGGCGGTGACCAACGACATGACCTCGGTGGTGCAAAACGAGCGGCGAGTGCGGCGGCTCAACCGCACGCTCGGCGCCATCAGCGCGGCGAACTCCGTGCTCGTGCGCGCGACGGACGAGGCCAGCCTGCTCCGGGACTTCTGCGCGGAACTGGCGGCGCAGACCGGGCACCGGCTGGTCTGGGTGGGTTTCGTCGAAGGAACAGAGGGGCATCTGCGTGCGGCCGAGGAGGCGGGCCCGGCGGCGGGTTTGCTGGCGGAAATCCGTCCGGGCAATCTGCTGCCCCCGGCGGATTACTGCGTCAGCACCAAGGCAGTCCAGCAACGGCAGCCCGTCATCTGCCGCGACTACCAGACAGAGGCGCTGTTCGAGCCGTGCCGCGTGCTGGCGCAAGAGGCGGGCTTGCGCTCGGGGGTGGCCCTGCCTTTGCGCGACGACGGGCACATGCTGGGAGCGCTGTGCCTGTATGCGGCTGAGGCGAACCAATTCGACGAGCAGGAAGTGAAAATGCTCGCCGAGCTGGCGGAAGACCTGACCTTTGGCCTCGTCGCGCTGCGGCACAAGCAGGCGCTGGCCCAAACGCTGTCGCGGCTGCGCGAGTCGGAGGAGAGGCTGCGCACGCTCAAGATGGTGATTGATGTCAGCCCGTCGGTCGCCTACGTGGCCCGCACGGAGCCGGGCTGGCCGGTGGAGTTCGTGTCAGACAACGTCGCGCGTTTCGGCTACCAGCCGTCGGAGTTCACATCGGGGCAAATCAAGGTGGCCAGCATCGCGCATCCGGATGACTTGCCGAGAATCATGGCCGAATGCGAGCAGGCGGTGGCGGAGGGCAGGCCGCAGTTCACCCAGGAATACCGGGTCTTCGATGCGCGCGGGCAGACGCGCTGGGTGCAGGACCATTGCATCATCGTGCGGAACACGGCGGGTCTGGCGACGCATTTTCAGGGCATCCTCACAGACATCACGGAGCGCAAGCAGGCGGAGGCGGCGCATCGCGAGCTGGAGCGGCTGGTGCAGGGCACGCTGGATGCGATGACGGACAACATCTGCGTGCTGGAAGCGGACGGAGCCATCGCCTACGTGAACGCAAGCTGGCGGCGGTTCGCCGCGGCCCGCCCGCCCGCGCCGGAGCACGCCGCCGTCGGGAGCAACTACTTCACGGCGTGCGAGCACGCGCACGGCACGCCGATGGGCGCGGAGGCGGCGCAGTTCATCGCCGGCACGCGCGCGGTGCTTTGCGGAGAGCTGCCGGAGTTCCAGATGGAGTATTCGTGCGACTCGCCGAAGGAGCATCAGTGTTTCGTCGCGCGGGTGACTCCGTTCCCGGCGGGCGGGCGGCCCCGCG